>NZ_JBSGHB010000014.1:0-87164 GCF_053604195.1 Actinokineospora sp. NPDC004072
GCCGCTAAACTGGCCAGGGCGTGAACGGGCTTCGCCCGCATCGCCGCTCTTCACGCCCAGCGGCGTTTCGCTTAGGGGTCCCCGCGAATGCGAGTCCACCCCATCGGACCCACCACCCAAGCCGCGCAACCGCCGGAATCGCGCAACCGCCAGCCGCGCACCCAAGCAACCCCACCGCCCCATCACACGTCCCCCCAACAGCAGATGGGACACTCCCATCCGAAGGGACATCGGCGTTGACAACACGGTCGGGCGGACACATGACCTACGGACAAGGACCCCAAGGCGGCCACCGGCCACCCCCCTACCACCCCAACGGCCCCCAAGCCCGAGGCCCCCGCCCACCCCAACGCCACCCCCACGGGCACCCCCAAGCCCAAACCCAAGCCCGCCCCCGCCGCAAGCGCAAGCCCGGCCGCATAGCCGCCATCGTCGTCCTCATCCTCGTAGCCCTCGTAGCAGGCCTCTGGATCTACGGCGAAACCTCCCTCACCCGCACCGCGGCCCTCTCCGACTACGACGGCAGGCCCGCCGCGGGCGCAGGCACCAACTGGCTCATCGTCGGCTCCGACAGCCGGGAGGGGCTCAGCGCCGACCGGCAGGAGGAGCTGAGCACCGGGGCCCCCGAGGGCAGGCGCACCGACACCATCATGGTGCTGCACATCCCCGACAACGACACCCCGCCGACGCTGGTCAGCCTGCTGCGCGACTCCTACGTCCCCATCCCCGGCAAGGGCCGCAACAAGCTCAACGCCGCCTACGCCTTCGGCGGCCCGCAGCTGCTCGCCCAGACCGTGGAGACCACGACGGGGCTGCGCATGGACCACTACATCGAGATCGGCCTCGGCGGGTTCGCCGACATCGTGGATGCGGTGGGCGGGGTGGAGATGTGCCTGGACAAGCCCATCAAGGACCCGCTGGCGGGCATCGACCTCCCCGCGGGCTGCCAGGAGCTGTCCGGCCCCGACGCCCTGGGTTACGTGCGCACCCGGGTGGGGCCGCGCGCGGACCTCGACCGGGTGATCCGGCAGCGGGAGTTCATCAGCGCGCTGACGGACAAGGCGACCAGCTTCGGCACCGTCATCAACCCGTTCCGCGCCGTGCCGCTGCTGGCGTCGGCGCCCGACGCGGTGACCGTGGACGAGGGCGACCACCTGCACAACATGCTGTCCCTGGCGATGGCGATGGGGTCAAGCGACCTGGTCACCACCACCGTGCCCATCGGCGGCGGTGAGCGGGTGCAGGGCGTCGGCGCGGTCGTGCGCTGGGACCGGGAGAAGGCCCTGGCCCTGTTCGACGCCCTCGCCACCGACGCCCCGGTGTCCCCGGAGCTGATCACCAAGCCGCCCGCGTAGTTCAGCGGCGGGCGCGCAGGATCTCCAGGGCCTGGTCGGCGTGGACGTTGAAGCGCAGCTCGCTCTTGACCTCGCCGAGCAGGGTGCGGTCGGTGTCGATGACGAACGTGCGGCGCTTGGTCAGCAGCGGGCCGAAGCGGCGGCGCACGCCGAACTGCCGGGCGACGACGCCGTCGGGGTCGGACAGCAGCGGGTAGTCGAAGGCGTGCCGCGCGGCGAACTCGGCCTGCTTGGCCACCGGGTCGGGGCTGATCCCGACCCGGTGGGCGCCCAGCTCGGCGAAGTCCGCGGCCAGGTCGCGGAAGTGGCAGCTCTCCGCGGTGCAGCCGCCGGTCATCGCGGCCGGGTAGAAGAACAGCACGACCGGGCCGGTGGCCAGGAACTCCGCCAGCGAGCGCTGCGCCCCCTTCTCGTCGGCCAGGGTAAAGTCGGCGACCCTGTCTCCGGTCCTCATCGGTCTCCTCTCGGTGGCAGCGGCACGAAACCGCTGGTTCGGGCCACGTACGCGGCGTAGCCGGGGCGGCTGGCGGCCAGGTGCCCCTCGGTCAGCGGCTTGCCCGTGCCGCGCGCCAGCAGGTAGGTCATGACCAGCGGCGACACCACCGTGGCCGCGCCCCACCACGAGTGGCAGGCCAGCAGGTACAGACCCCACCACACGCAGGCGTCGCCGAAGTAGTTGGGATGCCTGGTGTAGCGCCACAGCCCGGTGTCGAGCACCTCGCCGGAGTTGGCCGGGTCGGCCTTGAACCGGCTGAGCTGGGCGTCGCCGACGGTCTCGAAGGCGAACCCGAGCACCCACAGCGCGATCCCGACCGCGCCCAGCCAGGTGACCCCGCCGGACTGGGCCACCTGCACCGGCAGCGAGATGACCCACATCAGCGCGGCCTGCGGCAGGAACACCACCCGCAGCATGTGCAGGCGCGGGTTGCCCGTCGCCCGGCCCAGGATCGCCGCGTACCTGCGGTCCTCGGGCTTGCCGTGGTTGCGGACGTGCAGGTGCGCCGCCAGCCGCACACCCCACACCACCGTCAGCGCGGTGACGACGGCGTTCCCTTCGGACAGTGCGAAGGAGACGATCGCGATGAGCGCGAAACCCAGTCCCCACGCGGTATCGATGGTGTCGTACTTGCCCCTGCGCACGCTGATCGCGAACACCAGCGCCATGAAGACCACGACCGCGCCCGCGGTCACCGCGAACATCATGCCCGCGCTCGCCGGGCGAGCAGGTCGGCGCGGGTGCGCGGCAGGCCGCTGCGCCCGGTCGCGGTGGGCCGCACCGCGAGGATCTGGTCGACGCCCATCCGGTTCTCCTCGAAGGCCAGCGCCCCGCCCGCGAAGTACAGCCGCCACACGCGCGCCTGCTCCAGCCCCACGAGGTCGACCACCTCGTCCCAGCGCTCCTCCAGCGTCCGCCGCCACGCCCGCACGGTCCAGACGTAGTGCTCGCGCAGCGCCTCCACGTCGCGGACCTCCAAGCCCGCCTGCTCCAGCAGGTCGATGGTCTGGCCGACGGGCCGCATGTTCATGTCCGGGGCGATGTAGGTCTCGATGAACGCGCCGCCGCCCTGGGCGTTCGCCCCGCGCGACATCTGCTGGAGCAGCAGGCGGCCCTCGGGCTTGAGCATGCGGAACAGGGTCGCGGCGTAGGCGGGGTAGTTGGCCCGGCCGACGTGCTCGCCCATCTCCAGCGTGCTGATCGCGTCGTAGGGCTCGTCGGCCAGGTCGCGGTAGTCCTGCAGCCGGACCTCCACCCGGTCGGCCAGGCCCAGCTCCGCCACCCTGGCCATGGCGAACTCGCGCTGCTCGCGGGCCAGGGTGATGCCGGTGACGCGCACGCCGTGGTGGCGCGCGGCGTGGATGGCCAGCGCGCCCCAGCCGCAGCCCACGTCCAGCAGGCGCATCCCCGGCGCCAGGCCGAGCTTGGCGCAGACCAGGTCGAGCTTGTCGCGCTGGGCGTCCTCGACGGTGTAGCCGGGGGCGTCGGAGGTCCAGTAGCCGCAGGAGTAGGCCATCTGCGGGTCGAGGATGAGCTGGTAGAAGGCGTTGGAGAAGTCGTAGTGGTGGGCGATCGCGGCCCGGTCGCGGGCCTTGCTGTGCTCCCGCCCGCTCAGCCGCGCCTCGGCGGCCGGGATCGGCGGCCGCGGCCCCACGACGCCCAGCCGCAGCCCCGCCCCGACCAGGCCGAGTTTGTCCTTGAGCCCGAGCCTGCGGGCGCCGCCGGACCGGGCCAGCGCCCAGAACCGCGACAGCGCCGCGCCGAGGTCGCCCTCCACGTCGAGGTCCCCGCTGACGTACGCGCGGGCCAGGCCCAGCTCGTCCGGCCGCCACAGCAGGTGCCGCAGCGCCCGCCGCGCGCGCACGACGGCGACCGGCCCGCCATCGGGTCCGGCCGCGCTGCCGTCCCAGGCGCGCAGGCGCACCGGGAGCGGCGCGCCGAGCACCCGCTCGGCGAGTGCGGCCAGGGTGGTGGCGACGGGGGTGCGGTGGGCCACGGCGACTCCGATCTCGCGCGGGGGGACGTCCGAACCGCATTCGGGGGCCCGCCGCGCGCGGATGGGTCGTGCCAGTATCGGGTCTCGTGGAGATCGTGATCGCGCGGGTGGCCACCGAGGTGCTCTCCCCGGCCGTGGTCGTGCTGGTGCTGCCGCTGGTCGTGGCCTGGCACGCGACCGGGCACCTGGGGGCGGCGCTGGTCTGGGGCCTGGCGGTGGCGCTGTTCGCCAGCGTGCTGCCGATGCTGTTCATCATCCGCGGGGCCAAGGCCGGGCGCTGGGACGGCCACCACGTGCGCGACCGCGAGCACCGCGCGGTCCCGCTGCTGGTCGGCCTGGCGTCCGCGGCCGTCGGCGTCGCCGTCCTGGTGTTCGCGGGCGCGCCGCGGGACGTGCTGGCGCTGTCCGCCGCGATGGTCGCCACCCTGGCGGTGTGCCTGGTGGTGACCCGGGTCTGGAAGATCTCGCTGCACGCGGCGGTGTCCGGCGGCGCGGTCGCCATGATCACCCTGCTGTACGGCCCGTGGGCGTTGCTGCTGCTGGCGCCGCTGGCCCTGGTGTGCTGGTCGCGGGTGGTGCTGGGCGACCACACCGCGGCCCAGGTGGTCGCCGGAGCGCTCACCGGGCCCCTCGTCGGCGGTGTGGTGTTCCTGCTAGTGCGCTGACGCCACGACGGCGGCGATCGCGTCGACGCCCCGGTCGATCTCGTTCTCGGTGATCACCAGCGGCGGGGCGACCCGCAGCGTGGTGTCCTGGGTCTCCTTGCAGAGCACGCCGCGCTCCATCAGCGCCTCCGACGCCTGCCTGCCGCCGATCGCGGTCAGCTCGACGCCTGCCCACAGGCCCCGGCCGCGGACCTCGCTGACGCCGCGGCCGACCAGCTCGCGGAGGCGCGCGTGCAGGTGCGCGCCCAGCACCCGCGAGCGCTCCTGGAACTCCCCGGTGGCCAGCAGCCGGACCACGGCGCGGCCGACCGCGCAGGCCAGCGGGTTGCCGCCGAAGGTCGAGCCGTGCTCGCCGGGGCGCAGCACGCCCAGGACGTCGCGGCGGCCGACCACGGCCGACACCGGCAGGATGCCGCCGCCGAGGGCCTTGCCCAGGGTGTAGACGTCGGCGCGCACGCCCGCGTGGTCCAGCGCGAACAGGGTGCCGGTCCGGGCCAGGCCGGACTGGATCTCGTCGGCGATGAACAGCACGCCGTGCTCGTCGCAGAGGCGGCGGACGGTGCGCAGGTAGTCCGCGCCGGGCACGATCACGCCCGCCTCGCCCTGGATCGGCTCGACCAGCACCGCGGCGGTGCGGTCGGTGATGGCCGCGGCGAGGGCGTCGGCGTCGCCGTAGGGCACGACCTTGAAACCGGGGGTGAACGGGCCGAAGTCGGCGCGGGCGACCTCGTCGGTGGAGAAGGAGACGATGGTCGTGGTGCGGCCGTGGAAGTTGCCGCCTGCCACGATGATCTCCGCGGTGTCCTGCTCGACGCCCTTGACCCGGTAGGCCCACTTGCGGGCGATCTTGACCGCGGACTCGACCGCCTCGGCCCCGGAGTTCATGGCCAGCACCATCTCGGTGCCGGTCAGCTCGGCCAGCTCCCGGCAGAACGGCCCGAACTGGTCGTGGTGGAACGCCCGGCTGGTCAGCGTGACCCGGCCGAGCTGCTCGACCGCGGCCGCGACCAGCGCCGGGTGCCGGTGGCCGAAGTTGAGCGCGGAGTACCCGGCCAGGAAGTCCAGGTAGCGGCGACCGTGCACATCGGTCACCCACGCGCCCTCGGCCTCGGCGATCACCACCGGCAGCGGGTGGTAGTTGTGCGGGCTCCAGCGCTCGTCCATGCCGATGAAGTTGGTGGGTTGCGCAGTCGCGGTCATGCCAGCCAGGTTAAGGGGCGTCTGCGGCGCTTTCATCCGGTTAATGTTGCTTCTATCGAGCAATCATTGCGTGATTGTGCTCAAGTGCTTTGGAAAGTTGCGCGAGCGGACCGCTCGGAGGAGGTCTACCCTCTTGCTGCATGGTTCGTGACGTGCTCAGGGCGAGGCCCGGTGACCTGCCCGAACCCCGCTCGACCCCGGTCGGCCCGACCACCAAGCAGGCCGCCGCCGCGGCGCTGCCGGAGATCGGCGCCCGCCTCGCCGACCTTCAGGAGGCCCTCCACGCCGAGGGCGAGCGCAGGGTGCTGCTGGTCTTGCAGGGCATGGACACCGCGGGCAAGGGCGGCACGATCAAGCACGTCGTCGGCCTGCTCAACCCGCTGGGGCTGAAGATCGCCGCGTTCAAGGCCCCCACCAAGGCCGAGCTGCGCCACGACTTCCTGTGGCGCGTCCGCAAGCAGGTGCCCGCCCCCGGCCAGATCGGGGTGTTCGACCGGTCGCACTACGAGGACGTGCTCATCGCGCGGGTCGAGGGGCTGGTGCCGCGGGCGGAGTGGTCGGCGCGCTACGAGCTGATCAACGCCTTCGAGGCTGAGCTGGTGGCCTCGGGCGTCACGCTGGTCAAGTGCTTCCTGCACATCTCCCCGCGCGCGCAGAAGCGGCGCCTGCTGGCCCGGCTGACCGACCCGGCGAAGCACTGGAAGTACGACCCGGCCGACCTCGACGCGCGGGCGAAGTGGAGCGCCTACCAGGAGGCTTATGCCGAGGTGCTGGAGCGCTGCTCCCCGCCAGCCGCGCCGTGGTACGCCATCCCGGCCGACCGCAAGTGGTACCGGAACTGGGCGGTCGCGTCCCTGATGCTGGAGACCCTGGAGGAGCTGGCCCCCGCGCCCCCGCCGCCCGCCTTCGACGTGCAGGCCGAGCTGACCCGCCTGACCCGGCACGACCCGTTGCGGTGACTCAGACCAGCCGGTCGAGCACGGTCCGGGCGGTGTTGATCGGGATGCTGAACCCGATGCCCACGCTCCCGGCCGACCCCGACGCCGGGGAGTAGATCGCCGAGTTGATGCCGATCACTCGGCCCTCGGCGTCGAACAGCGGGCCGCCGGAGTTGCCCTGGTTGATCGCGGCGTCGGTCTGGAGCGCGGCGTAGGAGACGCCGCCGTCGGCGATGGTCACCGGGCGGTCGACGGCGCTGATGATGCCGGTGGTCACCGTGCCGCGCAGCCCGGCCGGGGAGCCGATGGCGATGACCGCGTCGCCGACGCGGGCGGTGCTGGAGTCGCCCAGGGCGGCCGGGGTCAGGCCCGTGGCCGCGGCCTGGAGGACGGCCAGGTCGGCGGTCCGGTCGGCGTCGACCACGGTGGCCGGGGCGCTGCGCCCGTCGGCGAGGGTGACCTCGATGTCCCGGGCACCCGCCACGACGTGGTAGTTGGTCAGGATGCGGCCGTCGGCGGTCAGCACCACGCCGGAGCCGACGCCGGTCGCGCTGCCGGTGGCGACGTTGACCTCGACCACGCTCGGCATGACCTCGGCCACCACCGCGCTCACGTCCACGGGGCTGCCGGCGGTAGCGGCGGTCGCCGCGACGGGGGTGGCGGGTCGGTCTTGGCCTGCGATGACCGCGCTCGCGGTCCCGCCGATCGCCCCACCGGCCAGGACGGCGGCGGCGACCGCGGCGACGATGCGCTTGGGGAAGGGGTCCATAGCGCCGAGCATCCGTCCCGATGCTGGGAGTGGCCTGTGGAAAGGCTCGGCGTGGCCCAAGAAACGCCGGCGTCGTGCGGGCGCGGCCAGGACGACTAGGTTGTCGGGCGTGACCAACGAGACCTCGTTCCTGCGCCTACAGGCGCGGACCCAGCGCTTCACCCTCGGCGCCCCGCGCGAGTTCCGCGTCGGCCGCGACCACGTGCTCTTCCTGCGCACCGCGACCGGCGAGGACCGCACCGGCATCCTGTGGCGCAAGGACCTGGCCACCGGGGCCGAGACCCGGCTGGCCGACCCCGCCGCGCTGCTGAGCGGGGACGAGGAGCTCTCGCCCGAGGAGCGCGCCCGCCGCGAGCGCAGCCGCGAGCAGGGCGGGGGCATCGTCGGCTACGCCACCGACGCCGAGGTCGCCACCGCGGCGTTCGCCCTCTCCGGCCGCCTGTTCGTCACCGCGGGCGGGCAGACGAGGGAACTGGACACCCCCGGCCCGATCATCGACCCGCGCCCGGACCCGACCGGGCAGCGCATCGCCTACGTGGCCGACAACGCGCTGCGGGTGGTCAACGTCGACGGCAGCGACGACCGCGCCCTCGCCGAGCCCGAGGGCGAGGACCGGGCGTGGGGCCTGGCCGAGTTCATCGCCGCCGAGGAGATGAACCGCTCCCGCGGCTACTGGTGGTCCCCCGACGGCACCCGCCTGCTCGTGGCCCACACCGACCGGCGCGCGGTGCAGCGCTGGCACATCGCCGACCCGGCCAACCCCGGCAGCGCGCCGCAGACCGTCGCCTACCCGGCCGCGGGCACCACCAACGTCACCGTCCGCCTGGCGGTCATCGACCTGGACGGGACCAGGACCGACGTCGACTGGGCGGGGGAGTACCTGGTCACCGCGCACTGGTCGGCCCACGGGCGGCCGCTGATCGCCACCCAGACCCGCGACCAGCGCACCTACGAGATCCGCGCGATCGACCCCGGCACCGGCGCGACCGAGCTGATCCACACCGACACCGACGACACCTGGGTCGAGATCGTCACCGGCGTCCCGGCGTGGACGACCGCGGGCGAGCTGGTCCGGGTCGAGGCCGACGGCCCGGCGAACCGGCTGTTCATCGGCGACCGCGCGGTCACCGGGGACGACCTGCAGGTCCGCTCGGTCCTCGACGTCGGCGACGACGTGCTGTTCACCGCCTCCGAAGGCGACCCGACCCAGGTGCACGTCTACACCGCCACCGCGGCAGGCGTCACCCGGGTGTCCACTGCGGACGGCGTGCACTCGGCGGCCCGCGGCGCGGGCGGCACCGTGCTGACCTCCTGGTCGCTGGACTGGTCCGGGTCCAAGCACGTCATCGGCGACCACGAGATCGCCAACCACGCCGTCGAGCCGCCGCTGACGCCGAACGTGCGGCTGCTGGCCGTCGGCGAGCGCGGCCTGCGCGCGGCCCTGCTCTACCCGACCGGGCACGTGCCCGGCAGCGCAAGGCTGCCCGTGCTCATGGACCCCTACGGCGGCCCGCACGCCCAGCGCGTGCTGTCCACCCGCAACGCCTACCTCGGCCCGCAGTGGCTGGCCGACCAGGGCTTCGCCGTCGTCGTCGCCGACGGCCGCGGCACCCCGGGCCGGGGCCCGGAGTGGGAGCGGGCGATCGCCAACGACTTCGCCGGGGTCACCCTGGCCGACCAGGTCGACGCCCTGCACGCGATCGCGGCCGAGCACCCCGATCTCGACCTGGGCAAGGTGGCCATCCGCGGCTGGTCCTACGGCGGCTACCTCGCCGCGCTGGCCGTGCTGCGCGCGCCCGAGGTCTTCCACGCGGCCATCGCGGGCGCGCCGGTCACCGACTGGCGGCTGTACGACACCCACTACACCGAGCGCTACCTGGGCCACCCCGACCAGCAGCCCGAGGTCTACGACCGCAACTCGCTCATCGACGACGCGCCGAAGCTGACCAGGGAGCTGCTGATCATCCACGGGCTCGCCGACGACAACGTGGTGGTCGCGCACGCGATCCGGCTCTCCAGCGCGCTGGTCGCCGCGGGCCGCCCGCACGCGCTGCTGCCGCTGCCCGGCGTCACCCACATGACGCCGCAGGAGGACGACGTCGCCGAGAACTTCATGCTCATGCAGGTCCGCTGGCTCAAGTCCGCGCTGGGATTGGAGAAGTAGATGGCCGTCACGCCGAGGTGGGGCATCACGCTGCCGCTGACCGGGGTTCCGCTCACCGCGCACCGCGAGCTGGTCAAGGAGCTGCCCGACCTCGGCTACACGGACATCTGGTCGGCCGAGACCGCGGGCACCGACGCCTTCACCCCGCTGGCGCTGGCCGCGGAGTGGTCGCCGGGCCTGCGGCTGGGCACCGCCATCGTCCCGGTCTACACCCGCGGCCCCGGGCTGCTGGCGATGAGCGCGGCCACCCTGGCCGAGCTGGCACCGGGCCGGTTCGTGCTCGGCATCGGCACCTCGTCGCCGACGATCGTGGAGGGCTGGAACGGCGGCGACTTCGCCGACCCGTTCCGGCGCGTCCGCGACACGCTGCAGTTCCTGCGGGCGGCGCTGGCGGGGGAGAAGGTCACCGCGGAGTACGGCACGTTCCAGGTCAGCAAGTTCCGGCTGGAGCGCCCGCCCGCGGTGCCGCCGCAGGTGATGCTGGCCGCGCTGCGCCCGGGCATGCTGCGGTTGGCCGCCGAGCGCGCCGACGGCGCGATCACCAACTGGCTGGCCCCGCACGACGTGGCCGCGGTGCGGGCGGTGGTCGGGCCGGACACCGAGCTGGTCGCGCGGATCTTCGTCTGCCCGACCGAGGACGCCGACGCCGCCCGCGGCCTGGGCAGGCTGCTGATCAGCAGCTACCTGACCGTCCCGGTGTACGCGGCCTTCCACGACTGGCTGGGCCGCGGCGACGTGCTGCGCCCGATGCACGAGGCGTGGGCGGTCGGCGACCGGGCCGGGGCCAACGCGGCCATCCCGGACGCGGTGGTCGACGACCTCATCGTGCACGGCAGCCCGCAGCGGTGCGTCGAGCGGATCGCCGAGTACCAGGCGGCCGGGCTGTCCACCCCGGTCATCGCCGTGCTGCCGACCGGGGACGACCCGGCCGAGCTGGTGCGGGCCCTCGCGCCGCGCTGAGTGCTCCCAAGATCGGCCGCCGCGTATCCTTCTCACGAGGTGAGGCTCACCTAAGAAGGGTTGGCGGATGACCGCATCGCACAACGCCCCCCTGGCCGACCCGGCTGCGGTGCGCGCGCTGGTCGGGCCGGTGCTCGACGCGCTGGCCGCGGGCGGCCGCGAGCGCGGCGGCCCGCTGCCCGGGGGCGGTCCGGCCGCGGTCAAGGCGCTGGCCGACGTGCTGCCCGAGCACGGGATCGGGTCGGCGGCGGCCGCCGAGGTGGCGCACGTGCTGGCCGCGGGCTCGGCCGACCCGGCCGACCCGTGGTGCGCCGCCCACCTGCACTGCCCGCCGCTGGCGGTCGCGGTGGCCGCGGACCTGGCGGCCAGCATGCTCAACCCGTCGATGGACTCCTGGGACCAGGCGCCCGCGGCCAGCGCCATCGAGCGCCAGGTGACCGACGCGCTGGCCCGGCTGTGCTACCCGGGCCACCCGGGAACCCCGGCCCCCGACGCCCTGATCACCACCGGCGGCAGCGAGTCCAACCTGCACGGGCTGCTGCTGGCCAGGGCCAAGTTCGGCGCGGTGACGCCGGTCTGCGGCAGCAACGCCCACCACAGCGTCGCGCGGGCGGCCTGGCTGCTCGGGCTGCCGCGCCCTGTGGTGGTGGAGTGCGCGGGCGACCGCGTGCGCCTGGACGCCCTGGCTGCGGCGCTGGCCGCGGTGGACGGGCCGACCGCCGTCGTCGCCACCGCGGGCACGACCAACAGCGGCGCCATCGACCCGCTGCCCGAGATCGCCGCGCTGGGCGCCGACTGGCTGCACGTCGACGCCGCCTACGGCGGGGCGCTGCTGCTCACCGGGCGGCGGGACCTGCTGCGCGGCCTGGAGCTGGCCGACTCGGTGGCGCTGGACCTGCACAAGTTCGGCTGGCAGCCGATCGCGGCCGGGGTCTTCGCCTGCCGCGACGGCGCGGACCTGGCGGTCCTGGACACCAGCGCGGACTACCTCAACGCCGACGACGACACCGAGGCCGGGCTGCCGGACCTGCTCGGCCGCTCGCTGCGCACCTCGCGCAGGCCGGACGCGGTGAAGATCGCCGCGACGCTGCGCGCCCTGGGCCGCCGCGGGCTGGGCGAGCTGGTGGAGGCGTGCTGCGCCACCGCGCGCGGCGTCGCCGCGGCCGTCGCCGCCCACCCCGACCTGGAGCTGTGGGCCGAGCCCGTGCTGTCGACGGTGGTGTTCCGGCCGACGGCCCCGTGCGACGTGGCCGCCCTGCGGCGGGCGCTGCTGGACGAGGGCCGGGCGGTGCTGGGCCGGGCCCGGCTGGACGGGCTGTGGCTCAAGCTGACGCTGCTGCACCCGCACACCACCCCCGCCGACTACCTGCCGCTGCTGGACCTGGTCGCCGAGGCGGCGCGATGACCGTGCTCGACCTCGCCGGGGTGGGCATCGGGCCGTTCAACCTGTCGCTGGCCGCGCTCGCCCACGGCGTCCCCGGCCTGCGCGCGGCGTTCTTCGAGCGCAGCCCGGAGTTCCGCTGGCACCCCGGGCTGCTCATCGACGGCGCCACCCTGCAGGTGCCGTTCCTGGCCGACCTCGTCTCGCTGGTCGAGCCCGCCCACCCGCTGTCCTTCCTGGCCTACCTGCGCGACCGCGACCGGCTGTTCCCGTTCTACTTCGCCGAGCGCTTCCACATCCCGCGCGCCGAGTACGACGACTACTGCCGGTGGGCCAGCGAGCGGCTGCCCTCCTGCCGCTTCGGCAGCGAGGTGCGCGCGGTGCGGTGGACCGGCGCCGCCTTCGAGGTGGACGTGCCCGGCGGGCCGGTGCTGGCCCGCAACCTGGTGCTGGGCGTCGGCACCGAGCCGGTGGTCCCGGAACCGCTGCGCGGGCTGGCCGTGCACTCGGCCGGCTACCTGGGCGCGCGCGAAGCCCTGCTGGCCGCCGAGGACGTCACCGTCGTGGGCTCGGGGCAGTCCGGCGCGGAGATCGTCCTGGACCTGCTGCGCCGCCGGTCGGGCGCGCTGCGGTGGATCGCCCGCACCCCGGCCATCGCGCCGATGGAGTACTCCAAGCTCGGGCTGGAGCAGTTCACCCCCGACTACACCCGCTTCTTCCACGGCCTCGACGAACCCACCCGGGACCGGCTGGTCCCCGCGCAGTGGCAGCTCTACAAGGGCATCAGCGCCGAGACCATCGACGCCATCCACGACGAGCTGTACCAGCGGACCATCGGCGGCGGCTGGCCGGACGTGGTCGTCGCCCCCGGGGTCGAGGTCGTCGGCGCGCGGCCGGGCATCGAGCTGGACCTGCGGCACGTCCAGCAGCGCAGCACCGCGACCGTCCGGACCGACGCCGTGGTCTGCGCGACCGGCTACGCCGAGCGCGACCTCGGCCCGCTGCTCGGCGACCTGCCCGTCGAGCGCGACGCCGCGGGCCGGGTGGTGGTCGACGCCGACTACCGGCTGTCCGCGCCGATCGGCGGCTCGGTGTTCGTGCAGAACGCCGAGCGGCACACCCACGGCGTCGGCGCGCCGGACCTGGGCTTGGCGGCCTGGCGCGCGGCCACCATCCTGAACGCGGTGTGCGGGCGCGAGGTGTTCCGGCTGCCCAAGCGCACGGCGTTCACCACGTTCGGGTTCACCGCTTTCGGGTTTACCGCGGTCGGGTCCACCGCGTTCCGGCAGGGCGAAGGGGAGGTCGGGTGAACGCGCAGGCGTGGGCGGCGGCGGGGGCCGCCGTGGTGCACAAGATGCTCGGCGAGCTGAGCTACGAGGGGCTGCTGCGCCCCGAGCCCGCTGGCGAGCCGGACGGGCGCGGCTTCCGGGACTGGCGGCTCGCGCTGGCGGGCGGGGTGGAATACCGCTTCACCGCGCGGCGGGCCGCGTTCGAGGCGTGGGCGGTGCGGCCGGGGACGGCCCGCCGCGGCGGCGCCCCCGCCGACGACCCGCGCGCGCTCGTCGTCGACGCCCGCGCCGAGCTGGGCCTGACCGGGCTGCGCCTGGCCGACGTGCTGGCCGAGCTGACCGCGACCGTCACCAACGAGGCGACGCGCATCGCCGCGGCCCCCACCGCGGCCGAACTGGTCGCCATGGACTACGACGAGGCCGACGGCAAGCTGACCGGGCACCCCCGGCTCGTGATGAACAAGGGCCGCGTCGGCTTCTCCGCCCGCGACCGCGAGCGGTACGCGCCCGAGGCCGGGACGACGTTCCCGCTGCGGTGGGTGGCCGTGCGCCGCGAGCACGCCGCGTTCCGCTGCACCGACGACCTCACCGAGGACGGGCTGCTGGCCGAGGAGCTGGGCGACCAGCTCGCCGAGTTCCGCGCGCGGCTGTCCGACCCGGCGGACTTCACGATCGTCCCGGTCCACCCGTGGCAGCACGACGAGATCATCGGCACCCTCTACGCCGCCGAGCTGGCCAAGGGGATCGTCGTGCCGCTGGGCGCAGGCCGCCACTACCGTCCACACCAGACGATCCGCACGCTGGCCAACGCCAGCCACCCGACGCGCCGCGACGTCAAGACCGCGGTGTCGGTCCGCAACACGCTGGTGTACCGGGGACTGGCGTCGGCGGCGACGCTGGCCGCGCCCCAGGTGACCGCGTGGCTGCGCGAGGTCCGCGCCTCCGACGAGCGGCTGCACGGCATGGACCTGCTCGGCGAGGTGGCCAGCGTGTCCGTGCGGCACCCGCTGTTCGGCGCGGTCGACGAGCTGCCCTACCGCTTCCACGAGACGCTGGGCGCGCTGTGGCGCGAGCCCATCCGCACCCGGCTGGCCCCGGGGGAGCGGGCCATCTCCTTCGCCGCGCTGACCTACCCCGGGGTGCTCGCCCACCTCGTCGGGGAGTCCGGGCTCGACCCCGACACCTGGCTGACCTCGGTGCTGGAGCTGCTGCTCACCCCGCTGCTGCACTGGCTGCTGGAGCACGGCGTGGGCTTCTGCCCGCACGGGCAGAACCTCATCCTCATCACCGACCCCGCGGGCGTGCCGCTGCGGGTGGCGATCAAGGACTTCGCCCAGGGCGTCGACCTGCTCGACGAGCACCTGCCCGCCTACGACCGGCTCGGCCCCGACGCCGCGGCCGACATGCTGCGCTGGCCCGCCCACCTGCTGGCGCAGTCGCTGTTCAGCTCCGTCTTCGCCGGGCAGCTGCGGTTCATCGCCGAGATCGCCGACGCCGACCTCGGCCACCCGCGGCCGCGGCTGTGGGCGCGGGTGCGCGAGATCGTCGGCGCCTACCGCGACGCCAACCCGGCGACGGCGGCCCGGTTCGACGCCTGCGGCCTCTTCGCCGCCGACGTGGAGCGGGTCTGCCTCAACCGCGAGCACTTCGCGGGCCAGGGCTTCGACAAGGTCGACCGCGACGACGAGTTCGACGTGCGGTTCGGCCGGGCCCGCAACCCGCTGGCGGGCCCGGACCCGGGCGGTGCCTGGTGATCGACCACCGGCGGCCGGTCGGCCCGCGCACCCTGGCCGCCCGCGCCAAGGCGGCCGTGGCGCTCTCGGCCGCGCTGCGCGCGGCGGTCTCGGCGGGGGAGGTGCGCCGGGTGGTGTGCCTGGCCCCGGACCCGCACGCCCGCTTCAGCGCCGTCGAGCTGGGCGCGGACTTCTTCGTCGACACGGTGCTGACCGGCGGCTACGGGCTCTGCTCGTACGTCTTCGGGTGGAACCCGGCGCGCGAGCCGGTCAACGCCCCGGCCGTCGACCCGTTCCTGGGCGGCTACGGCGACCTCGTGCTGCGCCCGGACCTGGCCACCCTGGCCCCGCTGGAGCCGGGGGTGTGGCAGGTCGTCTGCGACGTCGAGTGGCCCGACGGGCGCCCGGTCCCGCAGGCCCCGCGCACCGCCCTGCGCGAGCGGCTGGCCGACGCCGAGCAGCTGGGGCTGGTCCCGGCGGTGGGCATCGAGCACGAGGTCACCTTCACCCGGCCGGACGGGACGCCGCTGGCCGCGGGCGGGCTGGACTACGCGGTGGCGGGGATGGCCCCGCTGCGCGGCCTGCTGTCCGACGTGCTCGCCGCGGCCGAGGGCCTGGGCGTGGAGTCCGCGCGGGGCGAGGTGCACCCCGGCCAGTGCGAGGTGGTCCTGCGCCACCGCGACGCCATCGCCGCGTGCGATGACGCCATGCTGCTGCAGTCGGCCGTGCGGCGGGTGGCCGCCGAGCACGGCGTGCGGGCGGGGTACCTGGCGGCGGAGGCGTCCGGGTCGGGCAGCTCGTGCCACGTCCATCTGTCCATTTCGGACCCCGACGGCGCGCCGCTGGCCGCGGGCGCCGCCCCGGGCGAGCCGTCGGCGGTGTTCGGCCACTTCATCGCGGGCGTGCTGCGCGCGGCCGCCGACCTCACCGCGATCTGGGCGCCGACGTGGAACTCCTACGTCCGCCTGCGCACCGCCCCGTTCTCCCCGCGCTCGCTGCGCTGGGGCCGCGACGACCGCACCGCCGCGGTCCGCCTGGCGGGCGCGGGCCGCTCCCTGCGCATGGAGGCCCGCTTCGCCGGGGCCGACGCCCAGCCGCACCTGGTGGTGGCGGCCCTGGTCGGCGCGGGCGTCGCGGGCGTGCGGGACCGCCTGCCCCTGCCCGCAGAGGGCCGGGTCGTCGGCGAGCTGGCCCGCACGCCGTGGGAGGCGCTGGCCTTCCTCGGCGAGTCCAAGGCCGCCCGGTCCGCCCTCGGCGACGCCGTGGTCGACCACCAGGCGGCGATGCTGGGCGAGGAGCTGGCCGCGGGCCTCGACGCGGTGACCGACTGGCAGCGCACCCGGGGCGACCTGCGCGCGTAGCCCGGGTTGAGGAATTCTCACCGGAGCTGTCACATCCGCGGCGCGCCGCGGGTCAGAGGGGTGACAGACACCGCCGAGTGAGGAGTCACCATGGCCCACACGATCGTCACCCTCGTCGCCGCCGCGCTGGTCGGGTTCTCGGCCGCCTCGGTCTTCTTCCGCGCCAAGTGGGTCGTCGAGCCCATCACCGAGTACGGCGTGCCGCAGCGGTGGTGGAACTGGCTGGGCCTGGCCAAGGCTGCCGGCGCGGTCGGGCTGGCCGCCGGGCTGGTGGTGCCCGCGATCGGCTGGGCCGCGGGCATCGGCCTGGTCGTCTACTTCGCCGGGGCGGTCATCACCGTCGTGCGGGCGAGGGTGTGGTCGCACGTGCCCTTCCCGCTGGTCTACCTGGCGCCCGTGGTCGCCGCGATGGCGCTGGCTGCGTAAAAACAATCAAGCACGAATGCTTGAAATCTGTCCCCGCCCGTGCCACGGTTGACCCGTGATCGACCTGACCGCGCTGCTCGCGGACCTGCGGGACGAGGGCGACCTGCTCGACTCCCGGGTCGCCGGGGCCGACTGGCGGCTGCCGACCCCGGCGGCCGGGTGGACCGTGGCCCACCAGATCGCCCACCTGGCGTGGACCGACGAGCACGCCATGCTCGCCGCCACCGACCCCGAGCGGTTCACCGCCGCGGTCACCGAGGCGTTCAGCCGGGGGCTCACCGTCGTGGACGAGGCCGCCGACGAGCTGTCCCGCCGACCCGACCTGCTGGAGCACTGGCGCTCCACCCGCGCCGCGGTGGTCGAGACGCTGGCCGGGCTCCCCGCGGGCACCCGGATCCCCTGGTTCGGCCCGCCGATGAGCCCGGCATCGATGGCCACCGCCCGGCTGATGGAGACCTGGGCGCACGGCACCGACGTCGCCGACGCGCTCGGCATCCGCCGGGCGCCGACCCCGCGGCTGCGCCACGTCGCCCACCTCGGGGTGCGCACCCGCGACTTCGCCTACGCCGTGCGGGACCTGCCCGCCCCGGCCGAGCCGTTCCGCGTCGAGCTGACCGGCCCCGACGGCGAGCTCTGGGCCTGGGGGCCCGAGGGCGCCGCCCAGCGGGTGACCGGGACCGCGCTGGACTTCTGCCTGGTGGTCACCCAGCGCGTGCACCGGGCGGACACCGGGCTGGCGGCCACCGGCGCGGAGGCCGAGCGCTGGCTGGGCATCGCCCAGGCCTTCGCCGGGCCGCCCGGGGAAGGGCGGGCCAGGGCATGATCCGCATCGCGAACGCCTCCGGCTTCTACGGCGACCGGCTCTCGGCCATGCGCGAGGTCCTCGACGGCGGCCCGGTCGACGTCATCACCGGCGACTACCTGGCCGAGCTGACCATGCTCATCCTCGGCCGCCAGAAGCTCGCCGACCCGAGCGCGGGCTATGCCAGGACCTTCCTCAAGCAGGCCAAGGAATGCCTGGGCGACGCGCTGGCCAGCGGGGTCAAGATCGTGGTCAACGCGGGCGGGCTGAACCCGGCCGGGCTGGCCGCCGCCGTGCGCGGCCTCGGCTTCCCGGCCCGCGTCGCCCACGTCGAGGGCGACGACCTGCTGCCCAGGGCCGCCGAGCTGGGCCTGACCGGCGCGCTGACCGCCAACGCCTACCTCGGCGGCTGGGGCATCGCGGCCTGCCTGCGCGCGGGGGCGGACGTGGTCGTCACCGGCCGGGTCACCGACGCCTCCCTGGTCGTGGGCGCGGCCGCCGCCCACCACGGCTGGTCGGCCGAGGACTACGACGCCCTGGCGGGCGCGACGGTCGCCGGGCACGTCATCGAGTGCGGCGCCCAGGCCACCGGCGGCAACTTCGCCTTCTTCACCGAGATCCCCGCCCGGACCCACCTGGGCTTCCCCATCGCCGAGGTGGCCGCCGACGGCTCCTCGGTGATCACCAAGCACCCCGGCACCGACGGCGCGGTGACAGTCGAGACCGTGACCGCGCAACTGCTGTACGAGATCCAGGGCACCCGCTACCTCGGGCCGGACGTCACCACGCACTTCGACACCGTCGCCCTGGCCGAGGACGGCCCCGACCGGGTCCGGATCAGCGGCGTGCAGGGCTCGCCGCCGCCGTCGTCGGTCAAGGTCTGCGTCAACACCCTCGACGGCTTCCGCAACAGCGCCACCTTCGTCCTCACCGGCCTGGACGTCGAGGCCAAGGCCGAGCTGGTCCGCGCCCAGCTCCCGGGGGCCGACATCACCTGGACCCTGGCCCGCACCGACCGGGCCGACGCCGACACCCAGGAGACCGCCAGCGCCCTGCTGCACGCCACCGTCCGCACCCCCGACCCCGCGCGGGCCAAGGCGTTCGCCCGGACCGCGGTGGAGCTGGCCCTGGCCTCCTACCCCGGCTTCACCATGACCGCCCCACCCACGGACGGCACCCCGGTCGGCGTCTACCGCCCGGAGTACGTGCCCCGCGCGGTGGTCCCGCACGTCGCCGTGCACCCCGACGGCACCCGGGAGGACATCCCGTGGCCCGCGACGACCCAGGACCACCACCCCGAGCCGCCCGCCGCCGCGGTCGGACCCGCCCCGGGCGGCCCCACCCGGCGGCTCCCGCTGGGCACCGTGGTGGGCGCCCGCTCCGGCGACAAGGGCGGCGACGCCAACCTCGGCGTCTGGGTGCGCGACCGGGCCGCCTACCCGTGGCTGGTCGGGGAGCTGACCCCGGAGCGGATCCGCGCGCTGCTGCCGGAGGCAGGCGAGGTCCGCCGCCACGAGTTCCCCAACCTCGGCGCGGTCAACTTCGTCCTCACCGGGCTCCTCGGCCAGGGCGTGGCCGCGAGCACCCGGTTCGACCCGCAGGCCAAGGGGCTGGCCGAGTGGCTCAGGAGCAGGCACGTCGACATCCCGGAGGAACTGCTGTGACCGCGTCCAAGCCCTTCGAGCGCCGCGAGCTGCGCGAGACCGTGCGCGCGTTCATGGCCCGCGACGTGCTCCCGCACCTCGACGACTGGGAGCGCGCGGGCGAGCTGCCCCGCGACCTGCACCGCAAGGCGGGCGCGGCGGGCCTGCTCGGCGTCGCCTTCCCCGAGCACGTGGGCGGGGGCGGCGGCGACCTCATCGACGCCATCGCCGTGGTGGAGGAGATGCACTACCAGGGCGCATCCGGCGGGCTCATCGCCGGGCTGCTCACCTGCGGCATCGCCCTGCCCCACCTGGCCGCGGCGAACGACCCCGAGCAGGTCGGGCGCTGGGTGCGCCCCACGCTCGACGGCGAGAAGATCGGGGCGCTGGCGATCACCGAGCCCGACGGCGGCTCCGACGTCGCCAACCTCCGCACCACCGCCAAGTCCGACGGCGACCACTACATCGTCAACGGCGCGAAGACGTTCATCACCTCCGGGGTGCGCGCCGACTTCGTCACCACCGCGGTCCGCACCGGCGGGGAGGGCGCGCACGGCATCTCGCTGCTGGTCATCGAGAAGGGCACGCCCGGCTTCACCGTCAGCCGCAAGCTGGAGAAGATGGGCTGGCACTGCTCCGACACCGCCGAACTCGCCTTCACCGACTGCCGCGTGCCCAAGGCCAACCTCGTCGGCGCGGAGAACACCGGGTTCGTCCAGCTCGCGGTCAACTTCGTCGCCGAGCGCATCACGCTGGCCGTGCAGGCCTACGCCCACGCCCAGCGGGCGCTCGACCTGACGGTCCGGTGGTGCCGCGACCGCGCCACCTTCAACCGCCCGCTGATCTCCCGGCAGGCGGTGCAGCACACCCTCGCCGAGATGGCCCGCAAGGTCGACGTCGCCAGGACCTACACCCGCCACGTCGCGCAGCGCCACCTCGACGGCGAGGACGTCATCGCCGAGGTGTGCTTCGCCAAGAACACCGCGGTGGAGGCGGGGGAGTGGGTGGTGCACCAAGCCGTGCAGCTGCACGGCGGGTTGGGCTACATGCGCGAGTCCGAAGTGGAGCGCCACTACCGGGACCTGCGCATCCTGGGCATCGGCGGCGGCGCCAGCGAGATCATGACCGGGCTCGCCGCGAAGCGATTGGGGTACACGGCATGACCGTCCTGCGCAGCACCGTCGACACCGCGGCGGATGAGTTCAAGGCCAACGCCGATGCCATGCTGGCCAAGCTCGACGAGCTGGCCGCCGAGCAGGCCAAGGCGGTCGCGGGCGGCGGGGAGAAGTACGTCGCCCGCCACCGCAAGCGCGGCAAGCTGCTGGCCCGCGAGCGCATCGAGCTGCTGGTCGACCCCGATTCGCCGTTCCTGGAGCTGTCCCCGCTGGCCGCGTGGGGGACCGACTACCAGGTCGGCGGCAGCCTGGTGACCGGCATCGGCGTCGTGGAGGGCGTCGAGTGCCTGATCAACGCCAGCGACCCCACCGTCAAGGGCGGGGCGATCAACCCCTGGGGCATGCGCAAGGGCTTCCGCGCCGCCGACATCGCCGCGCAGAACCGGCTGCCCACGATCAACCTGGTCGAGTCCGGCGGCGCGGACCTGCCCACCCAGAAGGAGATCTTCATCCCGGGCGGGCGCACCTTCCGCGACCTGACCCGCTCGTCGGCGCGCAAGATCCCGACCGTCGCCCTGGTCTTCGGCAACTCCACCGCGGGCGGGGCGTACCTGCCGGGCATGTCGGACTACGTGGTGATGGTCAAGGAGCGCGCCAAGGTCTTCCTCGGCGGCCCGCCGCTGGTGAAGATGGCCACCGGCGAGGAGTCCGACGACGAGTCCCTGGGCGGGGCGGAGATGCACGCCCGCGTCTCCGGCCTGGCCGACTACCTCGCCGTGGACGAGGCCGACGCCATCCGGATGGGCAGGCGGATCGTCGCCCGGCTCAACTGGCGCAAGCTCGGCCCGGAGCCCGCCGCCGACTACCGCGAGCCGGTGCACGACCCCGAGGACCTGCTCGGCATCGTGCCGGCCGACCTAAAGATCCCCTTCGACCCGCGCGAGGTCATCGCCCGGGTGGTCGACGGCTCCGACTTCGACGAGTTCAAGCCGCTCTACGGCGCCAGCCTGGTCACCGGGTGGGCGAGCGTGCACGGCTACCCGGTCGGCATCCTGGCCAACGCCCGCGGCGTGCTCTTCGGCGAGGAGTCGCAGAAGGCGACCCAGTTCATCCAGCTGGCCAACCAGACCGACACCCCGCTGATCTTCCTGCACAACACCACCGGCTACATGGTCGGCAAGGACTACGAGCAGAGCGGCATCATCAAGCACGGCGCCATGATGATCAACGCGGTGTCCAACTCGACGGTCCCGCACATCTCCATCCTCATGGGCGCCTCCTACGGCGCAGGCCACTACGGCATGTGCGGGCGGGCCTACGACCCCCGCTTCCTCTTCGCCTGGCCCAGCGCCAAGTCCGCGGTGATGGGGCCTGCCCAGCTGGCCGGCGTGCTCTCGATCGTCATGCGGCAGAACGCCGAGCGCGCCGGGCAGCCCTACAACGAGGAGCACGACGCGGCCATGCGCGCGATGGTCGAGGGGCAGATCGAGGCGGAGTCGCTGCCGATGTTCCTGTCCGGGATGCTCTACGACGACGGCATCATCGACCCGCGCGACACCCGCACGGTGCTCGGCATCAGCCTGTCTGCCATCCACAATGGACCGATCCAGGGCGCCGGGGGCTACGGCGTCTTCCGGATGTGAGGGCCGTGATGATCACTTCGGTTCTGGTGGCCAACCGCGGCGAGATCGCCCGCCGGGTCTTCCGCACCGCCCGCGCGCTGGGCCTGGGCACGGTCGCGGTGTTCGCCGACCCGGACGCCGACGCCCCGCACGTCGCCGAGGCCGACACCGCCGTGCGGCTGCCCGGTGCCGCGCCAGCCGACACCTACCTGCGCGCCGACCTGCTGGTCCGGGCCGCGCTGGACGCGGGGGCCGACGCCGTGCACCCCGGGTACGGCTTCCTGTCGGAGAACGCCGCGTTCGCAGGCGCCGTCGTCGAGGCCGGGCTGACCTGGATCGGTCCGCCCGCGGCCGCGATCGAGGCGATGGGCTCCAAGGTCGAGGCCAAGCGGATCATGGCCGCCGCGGGCGTGCCGGTGCTGGCCGAGCTGGCCGAGGTCACCGAGGCCGACCTGCCGGTGCTGGTCAAGGCGTCGGCGGGCGGCGGCGGTCGGGGCATGCGGATCGTGCGCGAGCTGGCCGAGCTGCCCGGCGCGATCGAGGCGGCGCGGTCGGAGGCGCGGTCGGCCTTCGGCGACCCGACGGTCTTCTGCGAGCCCTACATCGAGCGCGGCAGGCACATCGAGGTGCAGGTCCTCGCCGACACCCACGGCACGGTCTGGGCGGTGGGGGAGCGGGAGTGCTCGATCCAGCGCAGGCACCAGAAGGTCATCGAGGAAGCGCCGTCGCCGCTGGTGACCGAGGAGATGCGGGCCGGCCTGTTCGACGCCGCCCGCACGGCCGCCAAGGCCATCGACTACACCGGCGCGGGCACCGTGGAGTTCCTCGCCGACGAGTCCGGGCGGTTCTTCTTCCTGGAGATGAACACCCGCCTGCAGGTCGAGCACCCGGTCACCGAGGCCGTCACCGGGCTGGACCTGGTCGCCTGGCAGCTGGCCATCGCCGAGGGCGCCGCGCTGCCCGCCGAGCCGCCGCCGACGCGCGGGCACGCCATCGAGGTCCGGCTCTACGCCGAGGACCCGGCCGCCGACTGGCGGCCGCAGAGCGGCACGCTGCACGAGTTCGCCGTCCCGCCGGGCGTGCGGGTGGACTCCGGCGTCGAGGCGGGCTCGGTCGTCGGTGTGCACTACGACCCGATGCTGGCCAAGGTCATCGCCCACGCCCCCGACCGCACCAGCGCCGCCCGCGCGCTGGCCGGGGCGCTGGTCGCCACGCGCGTGCACGGCCTCACCACGAACCGGGACCTGCTGGTCAACGTGCTGCGGCACCCGGCGTTCCTGGCCGGGGAGACCGACACCGCCTTCTTCGACCGGCACGGCCTGGCCGCGCTCGCGGCGCCGCTGCTGGGCGAGGCCGACGTCGAGCTGTGCGCGCTGGCCGCGGCGCTGGCCGAGGCCGAGGCCAACCGGGCGGCCGCGCGGGTGCTCGGGCGCATCCCGGCAGGCTGGCGCAACGTGGTGTCGCAGCCGCAGGTCAAGCGGTACACCTCGGTTCTGGGCGAGCACGAGGCGCGCTACACCCGCGGCGTGCCGGACGGGCGGGCGGCGGTCGTCTCGGCGACGCCGGACCTGGTGGTGCTGGAGGTCGACGGGGTCCGGCGGCGGTTCGCCGTGGCCCGGCACGGCGAGGTCTCCTATGTGGACACCGACCGCGGCTCGGTGGCGCTGACCCGCGTCAGCCCGTTCACCGACCCGGCCGACCAGGTGGCGGCGGGCTCGCTGCTCGCGCCGATGCCGGGGACCGTGGTACGGGTGGCGGTGGCCGCGGGCGAGCGGGTCGGCGCCGGGCAGCCGCTGCTGTGGCTGGAGGCGATGAAGATGGAGCACCGCATCGACGCGCCCGCCGACGGCGTGGTGACCGAGTTGGGCGTGGCGGCGGGCGACCAGGTCGACGTCGGCCGCGTGCTGGCCGTGGTGAGCGAGGAGGAAGCGTGACGTTCACGGAGAGCGAGGAGCGGCAAGCGCTGCGCAAGGCCGTCGCCGAGCTGGGCCGCAAGTACGGGCACACCTACACCCTGGAGAAGGCGCGCTCGGGCGGGCACACCACGCAGCTGTGGGACGAGGCGGGCAGGCTCGGCTACCTCGGGGTGAACGTCCCCGAGGAGTACGGCGGCGGGGGCGGCGGCATCGGCGACCTGGCCGCGGTGTGCGAGGAGCTGGGCGCGGCCGGGGCCGGGCTGCTGCAGATGGTGGTCTCGCCCGCGATCTGCGCGACGATCATCGCCCGCTACGGCACCGACGAGCAGAAGCGCGCCCACCTGCCGCGCTTCGCCGACGGCTCGCTGCGCATGGCCTTCGCCATCACCGAGCCGGACGCCGGCTCCAACTCCCACAAGATCACCACCACCGCGCGCCGCACCGCCGACGGCTGGGTGCTGACCGGGCGCAAGGTCTACATCTCCTGCGTCGACGAGTCGGAGTCGGTGCTGGTCGTGGGGCGCACCGAGGACGCCAGGACGGGCAAGCTCAAGCCCGCGCTGTTCATCGTCCCGGTCGGGGCGCCGGGGTTCACCTTCCAGCAGATCCCGATGGACATCATCTCCCCGGACCGGCAGTTCAGCCTGTTCTTCGACGACGTGGCGCTGCCCGGCGACGCGCTGGTCGGCTCCGAGGACGCCGCGCTCATGCAGCTGTTCGCCGGCCTGAACCCCGAGCGCATCATGGCCGCGTCGTTCGCGGTGGGCATGGGCCGGTTCGCGCTGGAGAAGGCCGTGGACTACGCCAAGACCCGCACGGTGTGGAAGGAGCCGATCGGCGCCCACCAGGCCGTCGCCCACCCGCTCGCCCAGGCCAAGATCGAGCTGGAGCTGGCCAAGCTGATGACCCAGAAGGCCGCGGCCCTCTACGACGCTGGCGAGGACATGGCCGCGGGCGAGGCGGCCAACATGGCCAAGTACGCCGCGGGGGAAGCGGCCGTGCGGGCGGTGGACGCGGCCGTGCAGACCCACGGCGGCAACGGCCTGGCCAGCGAGTACGGTCTCGGTGCGCTCGTCGCGGCGTCCCGGCTGACCAGGATCGCCCCGGTGAGCCGGGAGATGGTGCTCAACTTCGTGGCGCAGTTCTCGCTCGGGCTGCCCAAGTCGTACTGAGGGGGGAAGCCGTGGGCGAGCCGCGCCAGGACCGCAGCCGGGCCACCCGCAGGCGGCTGCTGGACGCGGCCGTCGACTGCCTGGCCGAGGTGGGCTGGACGGGCAGCACGGTGTCGGTGGTGGCCGAGCGCGCCGGGGTCTCCCGCGGCGCGGCCCAGCACCACTTCCCGACCCGCGAGGACCTGTTCACCGCCGCGATCGCGCACGTCACCGACGAGCGCCTGGCCGCCCTGCGCGCCGAGCTGCCCGCCCTGCCCCCCGGCCTGGCGCGGACGGAGCACGTCGTGCTGACCATCGGCGAGATGTACGCGGGCAAGCTGTTCCGCGCCGCCTTGCAGCTGTGGGTCGCCGCCGCCTCGGACGAGCCGCTGCGCACCGAGGTGCTCCCGCTGGAGTCCCACGTCGGCCGCGAGGCCCACCGCCTCACCGTCGAGGCCCTCGGCGCCGACGAATCCCACCCCGGCGTCCGCGAGGCCATCCAGGCCACCCTCGACCTCGCCCGCGGCTTCGGCCTGGCCAACCTCCTCACCGACGACACCCCCCGCCGCACCCGCATCCTCCGCGAATGGGCCCGCATCCTGCATGGGACGCTGCATCCCAAGATCGGGTAGAATGCGGGGGCTGCTGCTGAGGAGGCCCCGCGATAGGTATCGGTTTCTGGGCATGGATTCGGGTTTTCACAACCTGACGAAGCTAGCCGAGGCAGCCCGGAAACAGGAGCCTGGTGGCCATGGCTGATCCTGATTCCCCTGGTCGCGGGCTTGACGGCCTTCGCGATAAAAGTGGGGCTGGGATTGGCCGACCGGCTGCTGAACCGGATTCGACCGCCGGTCGTGATCAATCGGATTGACGGGGTCGTGCACGGGCCGGTCGTTCAAGCGGGCACCGTGCACGGCGACATCGTCACCTGCTCCGGGTGCTGCTGCGGCCGGGCCGGACCCGGTTAGGGCTGGCGGCCGGTGGCGGCGATGAGGCGGGATTGGGGGTCGGCGTCGGCGGGGATGGGGACGGGGTGGGCGAGGATGCCGCCGTACCAGACGGGGAAGTACGGGCTGAGCTCGTCGGTCACCGTCATCACCAGGTCGGGGTCGAGGTGGTCGTCCAGGCCCGCGCCGCGGGCCAGGTCCCAGGCGTGGATGGTGAGGTCGAAGATCATCTGCCAGGCGTACTCGTCGGCGTTGATCGCGCCGCCGCTGGTGTGGACCTGGCCGACGAGGGCGCCGCGCTGGTGGAAGGCCTCGACCGAGCCCGCGGCCGCCTTGGCCCAGGCGGCCACCGGGTCCGGGCCCAGGACGTCGCCGTCGAAGCGGTCGCCGACCTCGGCCAGGGTGGCGCCGCGGAGCAGGTAGGGCGCCCACAGGTGCTCGCTGGTCACGTGGTTGACCAGGTCGCGCACGCTCCACTCGGTGCACGGCGTGGGGGCCGACCAGTCGGCGACCTGGCGCACGCGCCGGTCGAACTCGGCGATCCCGGCGTCGAAGGCGGCGAGCTGCTGCATGGGATCACTGAAGCAGTCAGCAGGCCGGGCGGCCACTCGACCGGGCCTCCACCAGGCCGATGGCCAGCGCGGTCAGCTCGTCGGCCAGGCCGGGGCGGTCCTTCACCCCGCGGGTGCGCGGCAGGTCGTTGACCACGGTCAGCGCCGCCTGCACCACCACCCGCGCCTCGGCGTCGCCCAGCTCCGGGGCCAGCTCGCGGACCAGCCGCACCCACTCGGCGACGTAGGCCCGCTGCAACCGCCGCAGCTCCTTGGCGTCGCGCTCGGGCAGGTTGCCGATCTCGTTGGTGTAGACCGCGATCAGGTCGTCGGAGCGCAGCACCGTGTCCACATAGGAGCGCGCCAGCCGGTGCAGGGCGTCGCGCGGGCCGGACGCGGCGGTCAGCGAGTCCGCCAGGCCGACGGCCAGCCGGTCGGCCATCCGCCTGCTGGCGGCCAGCAGGATGTCGGACTTGCCCGCGAAGTGCCGGTAGATGCTCGGCCCGGCGATGCCCGCGGCCGCGCCGATGTCCTCCATGCTCACCGCGTGGAAGCCGTGGTCGCGGAAGAGGCGGGTGGCCGCGGTCAGCAGCTCCTCGCGCCTGCTCGCCGCCACCGCCTGCCGCGGCCGGGCCGCCCCCGACGACGGCGCGACGGGGCTGCGCACCACGGCCTCGGCCAGGTCGGCCAGCAGGACGGTGAACCGCTCCCGCGGCGGCGCGGCGTGGTGGTCGCCGACGCTGCCGAACACGCTCAGCGCCGCGAAGCACAGCAGCAGCGCGTCGCGCTCGCCCAGCTCCGGGCGCAGCGCGCGCAGCCCGGCCTGCCAGCCGCCCAGCAGCACCCCGGTGCGCCGGATGACCTCCTTCTGGTCGGCCTGGTGCAGGTGCCTGCCCTGCCAGCGCCACAGCGCGGTCAGGTCGCGGTGGTCGATGGACACCTCGGCCGCGGCCAGCAGCAGCGGCCGCAGCCCGGCCGCCGGGTCGGCGAACCCGGCCACCACCGCGCCCAGCCGCTCGGCCAGCGCGTCCACCCCGGTCAGCAGCACGTGCCCCAGCACGGCCTGCTTGTTCGGGAAGTGCCGGTAGACCCCCGGCCCGGTGATGCCCACCGCCGCGGCGATGTCGTTGACCCCGACCGCGTGGTAGCCGCGCCGCCGGAACAGGTCGGCGGCCGCGGTGGCCAGCTGGGCCTTGCGGTCGCGCGGCCTGCGCACCGGGCTGGTCGGCACCTGCCACCTCCCCTTGACGTGAGAATCGACTTACACGGTACGGCCGGTCACGACACGTTGACAACCAGCGGATCCGCGAGAGAATGTTAATCGTCATTAGCGAAGCCTCCGAGGAGAGGACCGGTCGGGCGTGAGCACCGAAGCCTTCATCTACGAGGCGATCCGCACGCCGCGCGGGCGCGGCAAGAAGAACGGGTCGCTGCACGGCGTCAAGCCGATCAGCCTGGTCACCGGGTTGATCGGCGAACTCAGGTCCCGCCACCCCGAGCTGGACCCGGCGACCATCGACGACGTCGTGCTCGGCGTCGTCTCCCCGGTCGGCGACCAGGGCGCGGTCATCTCCCGCTCGGCGGCCATCGCCGCGGGCCTGCCGGACACGGTCGCGGGCGTGCAGCTCAACCGGTTCTGCGCCTCGGGCCTGGAAGCGGTCAACACCGCGGCCGAGAAGGTCCGCTCCGGCTGGAACCAGCTGGTCATCGCCGGTGGCGTGGAGTCGATGTCGCGGGTGCCGATGGGCTCCGACGGCGGGGCGTGGTTCCTCGACCCGGAGACCAACTACGACACCTACTTCGTCCCCCAGGGCATCAGCGCCGACCTGATCGCCACCATCGAGGGCTTCACCCGCGACGACGTGGACGCCTACGCCGTGGAGTCGCAGAACCGGGCCGCGCGGGCCTGGGAGGGCGGCTACTTCGCCAAGTCCGTCGTGCCGGTCAAGGACCGCAACGGCGTGACCCTGCTCGACCACGACGAGCACATGCGCCCCGGCTCGACCGTCGAGAGCCTGGCCAAGCTCCAGCCCTCGTTCGCGGGCATCGGCGAGATGGGCGGCTTCGACGCCGTGGCGCTGCAGAAGTACCACTGGGTCGAGAAGATCGACCACGTGCACACCGCCGCGAACTCCTCGGGCATCGTCGACGGCGCGGCGCTGGTGCTGCTGGGCTCGGAGGCCGCGGGCAAGGCGGCGGGCCTGACCCCGCGCGGGCGGGTCGTGGCGGCGGCGGTGACCGGCGCCGAGCCGACGATCATGCTCACCGGCCCCACCCCGGCCGCGGAGAAGGCGCTGCGGCTGGCCGGGCTCACCAAGGACGACATCGACCTGTGGGAGCTGAACGAGGCCTTCGCCGCGGTGGTCCTGAAGTTCATGAAGGACCTGGACATCCCGCACGAGAAGATCAACGTCAACGGCGGGGCCATCGCGATGGGCCACCCGCTGGGCGCGACCGGGGCCATGATCCTGGGCACCGTGCTCGACGAGCTGGAGCGCCGCGGCGAGCGCCGGGCGCTGGTGACCCTGTGCATCGGCGGCGGCATGGGCGTCGCGACCATCATCGAGCGAGTCTGAGGGCGTAGAAGATGAACATGTTCCGCTGGGAAGCCGACGCCGACGGCATCGTGACGCTCACGATGGACGACCCCGGCCAGTCCGCCAACACCATGAACGACACCTTCCGCACCAGCCTGACCGCCACGGTCGACCGGCTGGAGGCCGAGAAGGACGCGATCACCGGCGTGGTGGTCACCTCGGCGAAGAAGACCTTCTTCGCCGGTGGCGACCTCAAGCAGATGAGCAAGGCCACCCGCGCCGACGCCGCCGAGATCACCGCGACCGTCGACGCCATGAAGGCCGACTTCCGCAGGCTGGAGCAGCTGGGCAGGCCGGTCGTGGCGGCCATCAACGGCGCCGCGCTCGGCGGCGGCTACGAGATCGCCCTGGCCTGCCACCACCGGGTGGCCGTCGACGTCAAGGGCAGCGAGATCGGCCTGCCCGAGGTCACCCTGGGCCTGCTGCCCGGCGGGGGCGGCATCTCCCGGACCGTGCGGCTGCTGGGCATCCAGTCCGCGCTGCTCAACGTCCTGCTCCAGGGCCAGCGGCACAAGCCTGCCAAGGCCAAGGAGCTGGGCCTGGTCGACGAGCTGGTGGACAGCCCGGAGGCGATGATCGCCGCCGCCAAGGCGTGGATCAAGGCCAACCCCGAGGCCGTGCAGCCCTGGGACGCCAAGGGCTTCAAGATCCCCGGCGGCACGCCGTCGAACCCGTCCTTCGCCGCGAACCTGCCCGCGTTCCCCGCGAACCTGCGCAAGCAGCTCAAGGGCGCGCCGATGCCCGCGCCGCGCAACATCCTCGCCGCGGCCATCGAGGGCGCCCAGGTCGACCTGGACACCGCGACGCGCATCGAGACGCAGTACTTCGTCGACCTGGTGACCGGCCAGGTGTCGAAGAACATGACCAAGGCGTTCTTCTTCGACCTGCAGGCCATCAACAAGGGCCTCTCCCGGCCCGAGGGCTACCCGCGGTACCAGGCCAAGCGGGTCGCGGTGCTCGGCGCGGGGATGATGGGCGCGGGCATCGCCTACGTCAGCGCCCGCAACGGCATCGAGGTCGTCCTCAAGGACGTGTCGGTGGAGGCGGCCGAGAAGGGCAAGGCGTACTCGGCGAAGATCCTGGACAAGGCGGTCTCCCGGGGCAAGCTGACCCGGGAGAAGGCCGACGAGGTGCTGGCCCGCATCACCCCGACCGACAAGGCCGAGGACGTCGCGGGCGTGGACCTGGTGGTCGAGGCGGTGTTCGAGTCCCCCGAGCTGAAGAAGAAGGTCTTCGGCGAGGTCGAGGACCTCGTCGCCCCGGACGCGCTGCTGGGCTCCAACACCTCGACCCTGCCGATCACCGGCCTGGCCGAGGGGGTGCGGCGCCGGGAGGACTTCATCGGCCTGCACTTCTTCTCCCCGGTGGACAAGATGCCGCTGCTGGAGATCGTCGTCGGCGAGCAGACCAGCGACGCCGCGCTGGCCAAGGCGTTCGACTACGCGCTGCAGATCAAGAAGACCCCGATCGTGGTCAACGACAGCCGCGGGTTCTTCACCAGCCGGGTCATCGGCACCTTCCTCAACGAGGCCGTGGCGCTGCTGGCCGAGGGCGTCCCGGCCGCGTCGGTGGAGCAGGCGGGCACCCAGGCCGGGTATCCCGCGCCGCCGCTGCAGCTGCTCGACGAGCTGACCCTGACCCTGCCGCGCAAGATCCGCCAGGAGACCCGCGCGGCCATCGAGGCCGCGGGCCAGCAGTGGCCGGAGCACCCGGCCGAGGCGGTCATCGACCGGATGGTCGACGAGTTCGACCGCAAGGGCCGCTCCTCGGGCGCGGGCTTCTACGACTACGACGGCGAGGGCAAGCGCGCCGGTCTGTGGCCGGGCCTGGCCGAGGCGTTCTCCGGCAGCGGCGAGGTGCCCTTCGCCGACATGCAGGAGCGCATGCTCTTCGCCGAGGCGCTGGAAACCGTCAAGTGCTTCGACGAGGGCGTGCTGCGAACGGTGGCCGACGCCAACATCGGCTCGATCTTCGGCATCGGCTTCCCGGCGTGGACCGGCGGCGTCATTCAGTACATCGAGGGCTACCCCGGCGGCATCGCGGGCTTCGTCGCCCGGGCGAACGAGCTGGCCGACCGCTACGGCGACCGGTTCCGCCCGCCCGCCTCCCTGGTGGCCAAGGCCGAGAAGGGCGAGCACTTCCAGTAAGTCCCCGCAGGCCAGGCGCGGCTCCCATCGGGAGTCGCGCCTGGCCCGGGTTCGGGGTGCCCCGCCGCGGGACGGGCACTACCCTCACCCCCCGTGACGGGACGGGGCGTGCGCTGGGTGGTCGGCCTGCTGGTCGCGGCGTCGGCCGCGGGGTGCGCCGCCGATCCGGCCCCGCCCAACGGCAGCCTGGTCCCGGTCGACCAGCGCCGCCCGATCGCGGCGATCGCAGGCGAGAGCCTGCTGGAGCCGGGCCGGACCGTCGCCACCGACGCGCCCGCGGGCGCGGTCACCGTGGTGAACGTGTGGGGCGCGTGGTGCGGCCCGTGCCGGTTCGAGACCCCTGAACTGGCCCGGGCGCACGCGGAAACCGAATCCGACGGCGTGCGATTCATCGGAATCAACGTCCGCGACCACGTCCGCAGCTATCCGGTGGATTTCGTCGCGGACAACGGCGTGGAATACCCGTCGATCTACGACCCGCCCGGCCGGACGCTGCTCAACCTCGGCCGCCACCGCAATGTCGCGGTGCCCACGACCGTGGTCCTCGACGGCGAGCACCGGGTGGCCGCGGTGTTCACCGGGGCCGTGCTCGCCGACGACCTGCTGCCGCGCATCCGCGAGGTACTGGCCGAGGGCCGCTGACCGCTCAGACCTGGCGCCAGTGCGTGCAGTGCGGCCCGCCCGCGTACCAGGCGCACGCCCGGACCCACTGGCCGGTCGGCACGTGCACATCTTCCGAGGTCAGGCCGGATGCCCCGCCCCAGGTGTTGACGACCTTGCCCAGCGGGCCGTCCCAGGTGGCCCCGCCGTCGCGGGAGATGTCCGTCCACGCCGAGTCGTTGAGGTAGGCGCGGAACAGGTAGGAGAAGGCGGTGTTGCCGTGCAAGATCAGCTCGGCGGCCTGGTCCTGCGTCAGGTCGGCCGACGGCTGCGCGGTGGCGGTGCCTGCCAGCGAGCCGGGCAGCGAGAGGGCCAGCGCCAAGGGCAGCAGCAGGCGTGCGGTGGTCTTCATGTCGATATCCCCCAGTGTTCGGCAGAAGTGCCGATTCCAGGTTAACCCGCGCTCCCGCCGGATCAATTCACTATTTCGGGGCAAATGCGTTCCGGCCGGCCCGCAATGGGCAACTGCTGGCCCGCCGCGGCGCCGGTGGTGTTGACTGGGCCGATGTCGGGGTTCATCGCGCGGCTCAACGCCGCCGACTCGGTGGACGCGGCGGCCGAGCTGATGGCCTGCTGCGCGTCGCGGCGGTGGGTGGCCGCGGTGGTGGCGGGCAGGCCGTACCCGGACCTGGCGGCGCTGCGGGCCGAGTCGGCTGCGGTGATCGCCGAGCTGGCGTGGCCGGACCTGCTGGAGGCGGTGGCCGCGCACCCGAGGATCGGCGAGCGGGCGGCCGGGCCGGGCGTCGAGGCGGGGTGGTCGCGGCAGGAGCAGGCGGCCGCCGCGGACGCCGACGGTGACCTGCGGGCGCGGCTGCTGGCGGGCAACGCCGAGTACGAGCGCCGCTTCGGGCACGTGTTCCTGATCTCCGCGACCGGGCTGTCGGCCGCCGACGTGCTGGCGGCCCTGCGGGCGCGGATGGGCAACGACGCCGACGCCGAGCGGGAGGTCGTCCGCGCGCAGCTGCGGGAGATCGCCGACTTGCGGCTGCGGAAGGCGGCGGGAGGATGAACCGCGTGAGCTTGTCCACCCACGTCCTCGACACCGCCCGCGGCGCGCCTGCCGCAGGCGTGCCGGTGCGCCACGAGCGCCGCGAGGACGGCGGGTGGGTCGTCGTCGCGGAGGGCGCGACGGACGCCGACGGCCGGATCACCGGCTGGACGGCCGCGCCGGGGGTGCACCGGCTGACCTTCGACACCGCCGCGTACCTGGGCGCCGACGCCTTCTACCCGACCGCGACCGTCGAGTTCCGGGTCGCCGACGGGCGCCACCACCACATCCCGCTGCTGCTCAGCCCGTTCGGCTACACGACCTACCGCGGGAGCTGACTGGGGAAACTGCGCACGATTGCGGACTTGCGGTTGCCCCGCGGCGTAGGTTGACTTTCGGGACTGCCGCCCGGCCGGGGAGGATGCGTGGAACTCGGGGAGAACCAGTACGGCAAGGCCGGGATACGCCTGGTCCGCGTCGACCGCGCCGGGCCCGAGCACGCGCTGACCGACCTGACCATCTCCACCGCGCTCGCGGGCGAGTTCACCGAGACCCACCTGACCGGGAGCAACGCGGACGTCCTGCCGACCGACACGCAGAAGAACACCGCCTACGCCTTCGCCCGCGACGGCATCGGCGAGATCGAGGACTTCGCGCTGCGGCTGGCCCGGCACTTCGTCGCCGCGACGCCCGCCGCCACCCGGGCCAGGGTCCACATCGAGCAGCACGCCTGGGAGCGCGTCGGCGGGCACTCGTTCGTCCGCGGCGCGGGCACCCGCACGGCGACCGCGACGGCCACCGCGGACGCGCACTGGATCGTCTCGGGCGTCACCGACCTGACCGTGCTCAACACGACCGGCTCGGAGTTCCACGGCTTCCTCAAGGACGAGTACACCACGCTGGCCGAGACCGACGACCGCATCCTCGCCACCGCGGTGACCGCGCGGTGGCGGCACACCGGCCCGACCGACTGGGCGCTGTCGTGGACCGCCGCGCGGGCGGCGCTGCTGGGCGCGTTCGCGTCCACGCACAGCCTGTCCTTGCAGCAGACGCTGTTCACGATGGGGCGCAAGGTGCTGGAGGCGGGGGAGACCATCGCCGAGGTGCGGCTGTCGCTGCCCAACAAGCACCACTTCCCCGTCGACCTGGCGCCGTTCGGGTTGGACAACCCCGGCGAGGTGTTCCACGCCCCGGACCGGCCCTATGGGCTCATCGAGGGCGCGGTGCTGGCCCCGGGCGCGCCGGAGCCGGGCCTGGCGTGGTGGTGAGGAGTCCACAGTGGAGTTCATGCGACCGTGGACGCTGGCCCAGGCGCTGGCGATGAAGGCCGACGCGCCGGATGCGGTCCCCATCGCAGGCGGCACCGACGTCATGGTCGAGATCAACTTCGACAAGCGGCGGCCGGGCGCGCTGCTGGACCTGTCCGCGGTCGCCGAGCTGTCCACTTGGGACGCCGTGCCCGGCGGGACGCGGATCGGCGCGACCCTGCCCTACAGCGCGGTGGTCGAGCTGGGCGCGCGGGCGCCGGGGCTGGCGGCCGCGGCGCGCACCGTCGGCTCGCCGCAGATCCGCAACCGCGGCTCGGTCGGCGGCAACCTCGGCTCGGCATCGCCCGCGGGCGACGCCCACCCGCCGCTGCTGGCCGACGGGTCCACCGTCGAGATCGCCTCGGCGCGCGGGCGCCGGTCGGTGCCCGCGCGGGAGTTCTTCGTCGGCCCCAAGAAATCGGTGCTCGAACCGGACGAGCTGATCACGGCGGTGGTCGTGCCCGAGCCGCGCGGGCCGCAGCAGTTCGCCAAGGTCGGCACCCGCAACGCGATGGTGATCGCCGTGTGCTCCTTCGCCCTGGCGCTGGACGTCGGGGCGAAAGTGGTGGGCACCGGGATCGGGTCGGCCGGGCCGACGCCGCTGCGCGCGGTCGACGCCGAGCGGTTCGCCGCCGGGCTGGACTGGGACGCCGACCTGCCGCCTGCGGCGGCCGAGCGGTTCGGGGAGCTGGTCGCCGCGGCGGCGCGGCCCATCGACGACGTGCGCGGCAGCGCCGCCTACCGGCGGCACGCGCTGGGGGTGGTGGCCCGGCGGACCCTGACCTGGGCCTGGGCGGAGTACCGGAGGTCGGCATGCGGGTGAGGGTCGAGGTCAACGGCGAGCAGCGCGTCGCCGACGACGTGTGGGAGGGCGAGAGCCTGCTCTACGTCCTGCGCGAGCGGCTGGGGCTGCCCGGCAGCAAGAACGCCTGCGAGCAGGGCGAGTGCGGCTCGTGCACGGTGTACCTGGACGACGTGGCCGTGTGCGCGTGCCTGGTCGCCGCCGGGCAGGCCGAGGGGCGGCGGGTGCGCACGATCGAGGGCGACGGGCTGGCCGAGGTCCAGCAGGCGTTCCTGGACAGCGGGGCCGTGCAGTGCGGGTTCTGCACGCCGGGGCTAATCGTCGCCGCGCACGACCTGCTGCGCCGCAACCCCGACCCGGCCGACGCCGACATCCGCGAGGCGCTGGCGGGCAACCTGTGCCGCTGCACCGGCTACGAGAAGATCATGGACGCGGTCCGCGCCGCCGCGTCCCGCGCGAGGGGCTGACCCGTGCGGCTCATCATCGACGGCGCCGCCGTCGCCACCGTCGACGCCGAGGGCGCCGAGCACCGCGCGGGCCACGTCGTGGTCGAGGACGGCCGGATCGCGCTGGTGGGCGCGGGCCCCGCCCCCGACCTGCCCGCCGACCGGCGCATCGACGCCCGCGGCTGCCTGCTGACCCCCGGGCTGGTGAACACCCACCACCACCTCTACCAGTGGGCGACCCGGGGCCTGGCGCAGCAGGCGGACCTGTTCACCTGGCTGGTCACCCTGTACCCGGTCTGGGCGGGCCTGGACGAGGACACCACCCGCGCCGCCGCGTGCGCGGGCCTGGCCCGGCTGGCCCGCACCGGCTGCACGACGGCCGCCGACCACCACTACATCCACCCCGGCGGCGGCGACCTGCTCGGCGCGGTGGTCGACGCGGCGGGGGAGATCGGCCTGCGCCTGCACGCCGTGCGCGGCTCGATGGACCGCGGGGTCTCCCAGGGCGGGCTGCCCCCGGACTCCCTGGTCGAGACCACCGACGGCGCGCTGGCGGGCACCCAGGCGGCCATCGAGCGCCACCACGACCCCGCGCCGGACGCCGCCGTGCGGGTCGCCGTCGGGCCGTGCTCGCCGTTCTCGGTCAGCCCCGAGCTGATGCGCGGCTGCGCCGAGCTGGCCAGGTCCGCGGGCGTGCGCCTGCACACCCACCTGGCCGAGACCGTCGACGAGGAGCGGCAGTGCCTGGCCGAGTACGGCTGCACCCCGGTCGAGTACGCCGAGCGCACCGGCTGGACCGGGCCGGACGTCTGGCTGGCCCACGCCATCCACCTGGCCGACGACGCCGTGGCCGCGCTCGGCCGCACCCGCACCGGCGTCGCCCACTGCCCGACGTCCAACGCCCGGCTGGGGGCGGGCATCGCCCGGGTGGCCGACCTGCTCGCCGCGGGCGCCCCGGTCGGCCTGGGCGCCGACGGCGCGGCCTCCAACGAGGACGGCGGCCTGGGCGTGGAGCTGCGCAGCGCCGCCTACCTGGCCCGGCTGCGCGGCGGGGCGGAGGCGCTCGACGCCCGCACGGCGCTGCGCATGGCCACGATGGGCGGGGCGGAGTGCCTGGGCCGGGCGGCCGAGATCGGCTCGATCGAGCCGGGCAAGCTGGCCGACCTGGCCCTGTGGGACCTGACCGGCATCGAGCACGCGGGCATCGCCGACCCGGTCGCCGCCCTGGTCTTCGGCGCGCTGCCGCCGCTGTCGGCCCTGCTGGTCGGCGGCTCCCCGGTGGTCGAGGACGACCGCCTGTGCACCTCGTCGGAGGACGACATCGCCACCGCGCTGGCGGGCGCCAGCGCCCGGCTGGCCGCCCGGGCGGGCCTGTCCCGATGACCGGGGTCCGGGGGTCAGACGGCGGGCTGGAGCTCCGGCTGGGCCTCGCGGGCCTGGGCGAGCTTGGTGACGCCGTAGCCCGCCAGGACGGCGCAGACCGCGGCGAGGGCGATCTCGACCGGCGTGGTCGCCACGGTCTCGCCCAGGAAGACCACGCCGATGGCGGTGGCGGCGGCCGGGTTGACCAGGTTGGTCACCGCCAGCGGGGCGGCCAGGCCGTTGCGGTAGGAGCGCTGGGTGAAGACCGTGCCCGCGACCGCCAGCGTGCCGATGGCCGCGATCGAGACCAGGATGGCCGGGTGGAGCAGGACGCCGAGGCCGTCGGCCTGGAAGCCGACCACGACCTTCTGGCACAGCGCCGAGCACACGGCGTAGGCCAGCCCGCCCGCCACGGCCTCCCACAGCGCCGACGACCCGGGGGCCGCGCCCTTCCAGCCCAGGCCCACCAGCAGCACGACCACGGCGATGAGCAGGCCGGTCAGCTCCCCGGAGGTCAGCGTGTCCGGCGTGCCGCCGGTGGTGATGATCATGGCGAGGCCCGCCAGCCCGGCCACCGTCGACACCAGGCCCACCGTCTCCAGCCGGGTCATCCGCCGCCGGGCCCTGCCCGCGGCGACGACCACGGCCAGCACCAGCGTCAGCACGCCCAGCGGTTGGATCAGCGACAGCGGACCGAAGCCCAGCGAGACCACGTGCAGGCCCGCGCCGAGGGCGTTGAGGGCCTGGGCGACCCACCACAGCGGCACGCGGGTCAGCTCCCGGACGCTCAGGTGGGCGAACTCGGCCTGGATCAGGGCGGCGGTCGCGTAGACGACGGCGACGGCGATGCACAGGGCGATCGCGATGATCAGGTCAGGCATGGGCCCCCAGTCCGGTCTACTCGGACAGAGGTTATCCGCCCGGGCGCTGGCGCAGGCCCGAATGGGGCGATCGGAGTGGGGCAGAACACGCCGGAGGACGCATGACCAGCACACAGACCCCGGTCGACGGCGGCGTCGGCACCAGCGCCCAGCGGCCCGACGGCCTGCTGAAGGTCCGCGGCGAGTTCGCCTACTCCTCGGACCTGTGGGCCGACGGCATGCTCTGGGGCGCGACGGTCCGCAGTCCGCATCCGCACGCCCGCATCCGGGGCATCGACACCAGCAGGGCGCTGCGGCTCGCGGGGGTGTCCGCGGTGCTCACCCACGAGGACGTGCCGGGCCGCAACCGCTACGGCCTCGACCGGCCCGACCAGCCCGTCCTCGCCGAGGACGTCGTCCGCTACCAGGGCGAGCCCGTCGCCGTCGTGGCCGCCGACCACCCGGAGACCGCCCGCCGCGCCGCCGCCCTGGTCGCGGTGGACTACGAGGTCGTCGAGCCCGTCACCGACGCCGAGGCGGCCTTCACCGCGCCCGCCCTGCACGAGGGCGGCAACGTCGTGCGCCACGTGCCCATCCGCAAGGGCGACGAGGCGCCGACCGCGCCGGTCGTCGTCACCGGCGAGTACACCGTGGGCATGCAGGACCAGGCGTTCCTCGGCCCGGAGTCCGGCCTGGCCGTGCCCGCCGACGACGGCGGCGTCGACCTCTACGTGGCCACCCAGTGGCTGCACGTCGACCGCGCCCAGGTCGCCACCGCGCTGGGCCTGCCGGAGGCCAAGGTCCGCATCACCCTGGGCGGCGTCGGCGGCGCGTTCGGCGCGCGGGAGGACCTGTCGATGCAGATCCACGCCAGCATGCTCGCCCTGCGCACGGGCAAGCCGGTCAAGGTCGTCTACGGCCGCGAGGAGTCCTTCTTCGGCCACGTCCACCGCCACCCCGCCCGGCTGCGCTACGAGCACGGCGCCACCGAGGACGGCAGGCTGGTCTACGTCCGCGCCCGCATCGTCCTCGACGGCGGGGCCTACGCCTCCAGCACCACCGCCGTCGTGGCCAACGCCGCCACCCTCGGCGTCGGGCCGTACGAGGTGCCCAACGTGCACATCGACGCCTACGGCATGTACACCAACAACCCGCCGTGCGGGGCCATGCGCGGGTTCGGGGCGGTGCAGGCGTGCTTCGCCTACGAATCCCAGATGGACAAGCTCGCCGCCGCCGTCGGCGTCGACCCGGTGGAGATCCGGGTGCGCAACGCCGTCCGGGAGGGCTCGACCATGCCGACGGGCCAGGTCATCGACTCCGCCGCCCCGGTCGCCGAGCTGCTGGCGATCGTCCGCGGCAAGCCGATGCCCCCGCCCGCCGCCGACGACCCCCGGGAGCGGCCGGGCGGGGTCGCCAACACCACCCGCGGCGAGGGCGTGGTGCGCGGGGTCGGCTACGGCGTGGGCATCAAGAACGTCGCCTACTCCGAGGGCTTCGACGACTACTCGACGGCCAAGGTGCGGCTGGAGCTGGTCGGCGGCGAGCCGGTGGCCAGCGTGCACACCGCGGCCGCCGAGGTGGGGCAGGGGCTGGTGACCCTGCAGGCGCAGATCGCCCGGACCGAGCTGGGCGTGCGGCAGGTGACCGTCGTGCCCGCCGACACCGCCGTGGGCAGCTCCGGGTCCAGCAGCGCCTCCCGGCAGAGCTACGTCACCGGCGGGGCGGTCAAGGCCGCCTGCGAGGCCGTGCGCGCCGAGGTGCTGGCCCGCGTCCCCGGCGGGGCGCGCGTCGAGGGCGGCCGGGTGACCACAGTGGACGGGCAGCCGCTCGCCGACCTCGCCGACGTGCTCACCGAGCCCGTCGAGCGCACCGTCGAGTGGCGCCACCGGCCCACCAAGCCGCTGGACCCGGTGACCGGCCAGGGCGACGCGCACGTGCAGTACGCCGTCGCCGCCCACCGCGCCGTGGTCGACGTCGACACCGAGCTGGGCCTGGTCCGGGTCGTGGAGCTGGCGTGCGCGCAGGACGTCGGCAAGGCGATGAACCCGCAGGCCGTCGAGGGCCAGATCCACGGCGGCAGCGCCCAGGGCCTCGGGCTGGCGCTGATGGAGGAGATCCAGGTCGTCGGCGGGCAGGTGCGCAACCCCTCGTTCACCGACTACCTCATCCCCACGATCCTCGACATGCCGCCGATGTCGGTCGACATCCTCGAACTCGCCGACCCGACCGCGCCCTACGGCCTGCGCGGCGTCGGAGAGCCGCCCACGATCTCCTCGACGCCCGCGATCATCGCCGCGGTCCGCGCCGCGACCGGCAAGGACCTCACCCACGCGCCGGTTCGGCCTGATCACCTGGTGACCATGAGTGATGATCACCGCGCCCGCGGATGACCTGAACGGCCCACGGGGGCGCTGAGTAGGCTCGCGGCAAAGCCGATCCGACCCGATCGAGGTGCGTGGTGACCGAGACCGCGAGCTGGGTTCCCGAGGGCGTCAACACCGAACTCCCCAGCGCCGCGCGGGTGTACGACTACCTGCTCGGCGGCGGCCACAACTTCCCCGGCGACCGCGCGCTGGCCGAGCAGCTGGTGCGGGTCGTGCCCGCCAGGGACATGGCCCGGCTCAACCGGTCCTTCCTGCGCCGCGCGGTGCTGCACCTGGTCGAGCAGGGCATCGACCAGTTCGTCGACCTCGGCTCGGGCATCCCGACGGTGGGCAACGTGCACGAGATCGCCCAGGGCGCCAACCCCGACGCGCGGGTGGTGTACGTCGACTACGAGCCCGTCGCCGTGGCGCACAGCGAACTCATGCTCGCGGGCAACCGCGCCGCCGCGGTGCTGCAGGCCGACATGCGCGACCCGGAGAAGATCTTCGCCGCGTCCCGCGTGCGCGAGCTGGTCGACCTGGGCCGCCCGCTGGGGCTGCTCATGGTGGGCGTGGTCCAGTTCATCCCCGACGCCGACGACCCGTGGTCGCTGGTTGCCCGTTACCGGGATCTCCTCGCTCCTGGGTCGCAGCTGGCGATATCGGCGTTCACCTGGGACAACGCCCCCGACGGCATGGCGGGCGCGGTCGAGCTGTTCCGCAACAGCCAGGACCCCATCTTCCCGCGAACCCGCGATGAGATCCTGCGCATGCTGGTGGGCTTCGACCTCGTCGAGCCCGGCTTGGTCTACACACCGCAGTGGCGGCCGGAGCGACCCGAGGACGCCAGCGACGCCGACCGGTCCAATCTCTACGCCGGAGTGGCGGTCAAGCCTGCCTGATTCGACGAGCTGGGGGTAGCGTTGCGCACCCGTACGGGTGCAGAGTGATATCCCCTCTGCGCATCGCTCCCCGACGAGATGGACGGCCGACGTGGACCGAGCTGAGCTGCCCGCCAGATGGGCCGCCGCGCTCTCCCGGATCGGGTACGCGCCGCTGTCGCGCTCCGCTGTCGAAGCGGAGCTGGCCGCGCTGCTCGACCACCTGCCAGCAGGCGCCCACGACGCCGGGCTGCGCCTGGTCGAGCTCGGCTTCCGGCAGCCGCAGTGCCTGCGGGTCAGCATCGAGCTGCTGGCCGAACTGCCCGAAGTGGACGCCGCGGTGCTGGCCGCGCTGTCGGCGGCCTTCGCCCTGGGCACGCGCGACCGGCTCTTCACCGAGCAGGAGGACCTGTTCGTCGCGGTCAACCGGGCCAAGGACAACGTCGAGCGCAGCCTCAAGGCCAGCGAGGCCCGCTTCACCGAGCTGTTCGACACCTCCGCCATCGGCATGGTCATCACCGACCTGGGCGGCGGGGTCGTGCGGGCCAACGAGGCGATGGAGGAGATGCTCGGCTACGCCCGCGGCACGCTCTTCCGCAAGCGCCTCGACGACCTGCTGCACCCGGAGGACCGCGCCTACCTGCGCACCCGCTACGCCGACCTGACCGCGGGCGAGGACGAGGTGCGCGAGCGCACCCGCTTCCGGCGCGCCGACGGGGACACCGTCTGGACCCGGATCGCGGTGTCGGCCCTGCGCGCCGCCGACGGCGCCGCAGACCACCACGTGACGATGGTGGAGGACATCTCCGACCTGCACCTGCTGGAGCACCGCATCACCTACCAGGGCACCCACGACATGCTCACCGGCCTGCCCAACCGCACGGCCTTCACCTCCCGGCTGGAGGAGGCGCTGGGTGCCGGTGAGGAGGTCTCGGTTCTGCACCTGTCGCTGGACGACTTCACGATCGTCAACGACGGCATCGGCAGGCACGCGGGCGATCTGCTGCTGACCACGGTCACCGCCCGGCTCACCGAGCTCGTCGGCGACGACGCGGTCACCGCGCGGATCGCCGACCACGAGTTCGCCGTCCTGCTGCGCTCGGCCGACGCCGGACCGGCCGTGGCCGCCCGGGTCAACGAGGCGCTGGTCGAGCCGACCTATGTGGACGGCGCGGGCATCGCGGTCTCGGCGACGGTGGCCGTGGTCTCCCGCCCGCGCGCCGACACCCGCCCGGCCGACCTGCTGCGCGCCACCGACATCACCATCCGCGAGCTGCGGATGCGCGGGCGCAGGCAGTGGGGCATGGTCGACATCGCCGAGGTCGACCGCAGGGTGGCGCGCTGGAGCCTGACCGCGGCGATCCCGGGCGCGTGGGAGAACGGCGAGCTCGACGTCGACTTCGCCCCGGTGGTCGCGCTGGCAGGCGGCGGTGTGGTGGCCGCCCGCGCCGCCCTGCGCTGGGACCACCCGGGGCGCGGGCGCATCCCGGGCGAGGTCTGCGACGGGCTGCTGGCCGACACCGGCATGGGCGTGTGCGTCGGGCGCTGGCTGCTGTCCCGCGCGGCCGAGCAGCTGGTGGCCCTGCGCAAGGAGCGCGACGACGCGCCGCGGCTCTACGTCGAGCTGACCGCCGACTCCGCCGCCGAGCCGGACCTGGTCGCCGAGGTGCGCGCCATCTCGGTGGAGACCGGCCTGCCCATCACCCAGCTGGACGTCGGCCTGCCGGTCGCGGCCGTCGCCGTCGCGGACGGGCCCGCGGCCGACAACGCCGAGATCCTCGCCGACATCGGCGTCCACGTCGTGCTGACCGGCTTCGGCCGCACCGGCGGCGACCTGGCCTGCGTCGCCGACCTGCCGGTGCACGCGGTCCGCATCAGCGAGCACACCACCCGGCGCGTCGCGGCCGACCTGGCCGCGAACTCGCCGTCGCTGGTCACCTCCGTGGCGGGCGCGGCCATCCCGCTGGTCCGCGATCTGGGCGTGTCGGTCATCGTCCCGGGCATCGCCGACCCCGCGGTGGCCCGCTGGTGGGCGGGCGCGGGCGCGGACCTCGCCCAAGGCCCGCTGTTCGGCCTGCCCGGCGCGGTGGAGGACCTGCTGGGCCCGGAGTAGGGCTCAGCCGAGCCACACCCGCAGGGCCCACCACCAGCGCACGGCCTGCGCCATCGGCGCGTCGTCCGCCGGGAACCCGGTGAGGGCGCGCAGCCGGGCCAGCCGGTACCGGACGGTGTTGGCGTGGACGTGCAGGGCGGCCGCGGTGCGGTCGACGCGGCGGCCGTGGTCCACGTAGGACAGCGCGGTGGCGGCCAGCTCGCGGTGGAAGCCGTCGGCGGGGCGCAGCGCGGCCAGCAGGGTCGCGGCCAGCAGCGCGCCCAGCTCGGGCTGGGCCGCGATGGCGGTCTCCGGGGCCAGGTCGGTCACCAGGTGCACACCGGGCGAGGGCGCGGTCGCAGCCAGGCAGAGCCGGTAGAGCGGGCGCAGCTCGGCGGGCGGAGCCGGGGGAGCGGCCACGACCGCGGCCCGCACCGGGCCGTGCGGCAGGCAGGTGGCCAGGCCGGTGACGCGCCCGTCGACCATGCCGAAGACGCCGGGCAGCTCCGGGGCGCGCACCGGGTCGGTGATGTCGGTGACCAGGCAGTGGTAGCGGGTCGACGGGTCGAGGCCGACCTGGGCCAGCGCGCCGGGCGCCACGGGCTCCTCGTGCAGCAGGAGGCCGCGCAGGACCTGGGTTCGGGCGTCGCCTGCGGTGCGGGCGAGTTCGCGCTGGTAGCCGTCGACGATGTGCCGCTCGACGGCACCGGTGTAGCGGTCGAGTTCCAGCAGGGCCTCCAGCAGCACCGCGTCCGGCACGCCCAGCGCGCGGCCGCGGGCGACGGCGATCTCCACGATCCGGGCCCGCCCGGCCTGCACCCCGCTGAGCAGCGCGGTGATCGGCACGCCCTGCGCGGCCCGCTCGGCGCCCAGCGCGGTCGCGGCGGTGTGGTCGGCGGTGCCTGCGCCGCCGAAGCTCGCCAGCCCCGCGGCCAGCAGCCCGGCCACGTGGCGGCGGTTCTCCGCCGCGGGCAGCCGGGCCACCTCGGGGGCGGTGGCGCGGGCGGCGGCGACCAGCTCGTCGACGAGGGCGCCGTCGGCGGCCAAGGCGGCCACGACCCGGGCGATCGACACCGGCCCCGCCTCCCTTGTCGGCGGCCGACAACCGGGAGCGGGGCCGTTGGCGATCAAGCCCTTCCCCGGCGCGGGCGCGCTGCTGTTCGCTGGTTCCTACCGCACGGTAGCCATGTGGAGGTCCCCGTGAGAAGAGCACTCGTCGCCGCCTGCGCCGCCGTCCTCGCCGCGGCCGCCCCGCCCGCCGCCGCGGCCCCGCCCCCGCGCGAGGTGCTGTTCGTCGGCAACAACTGGGACGGCACGGTTGACGTCCTCGACCACCGGCACGCCAAGATCGGCCGGGTCGACGTCGTGCCCGACCGCGCCGCCCGGCTGCGCGAGATCTCCCTCAACCCCGTCCGGCTCGCCTTCTTCCTCGGCGTCCGGCACGGCCCCGGCGAGGGCCACGACCAGCTCGTGGACGACGTGCACTCGACCCCGGACGGCACGGCGCTGGTGGCCTCGCGCCCCAGCTTCGCCGACGTGGTGGCCATCGACCTGGCGACCGGGGCGCTGCGCTGGCGGTTCCCGGTGTCGGGCTTCCGCTCCGACCACATGGCGATCTCCCCGGACGGGACCGCGGTCGCGGTGTCGGCGTCGACGTCCAACACCGTCCACGTGCTCGACATCGAGACCGGCCGGGAGCTGGGGTCGTTCCGCACGGGCGACAAGCCGCACGAGAACGTCTACACCGACGGCGGCAGGCGGCTGTGGAACATGTCCATCGGCGAGGTCACCACCGCGCTCGACGCCCCGGAGCTGGACTGGACCAAGGGCGACCGCAGGATCACCGTCGTGGACCCGGCGACCTACGAGGTGGTCGAGGTCATCGACATGCGGGAGCGCCTGGACGCCTTCGGCCGCCGGGACCTGTCCGACGCGGTGCGGCCGGTCGCGTTCAGCCCGGACGGGCGGCTGCTGTACTTCCAGGTGTCGTTCTTCAACGGCTTCCTGGAGTACGACGTGGCGGCCGACCGCATCACGCGGGCCAAGGAGCTGCCCCGGAACCCGGCGACCAACCCGGACCGCACGACCTGGGTCAACGACTCCCGCCACCACGGCATGGCGATGAGCCCGGACGGCGCGAAGCTGTGCGTCGCGGGCACGGTGGACGACTACGCCACCGTCGTCGACCGCGCGACGCTGACGCCGGGGCCGATGGTGCCCGCCGCCAAGCCGTACTGGGCGGCGGTCAGCCGCGACGGCCGGTCCTGCGTGCTCTCCGAGAGCGCGGCCGACCGCGTCTCGGTGATCGACTTCGGCACCGGCGAGCGGGTGCTGACCATCCCGGTCGGCGACCACCCCCAGCGCATCCGCCCGGGTGTGGTCCCGGCGGGCTGGGGCGGCTAGCGGTGGGTCGGCTCCGGCCCGGCAGCGTCCTGCCGGGCCGGAGCCCGCTCTCACGCGGCGGCGACCTGCGCGCCCAGCGCGGCGGAGCCCGCCGGGGTGAGCGCGGCCGGGACGAACTGCCCGAAGGCGCCGGTCGCGGTGGCCACGAGGCCGTCGTGGATGAGCTCGTGCGCGCTGAACTGGTCGCAGCAGGGCATGCCGTCGATGTAGAGGTCCGGCTCGCGCCCGCAGCGCAGGGTCGCCCGGCCCGCGGCGATCGCGCGCAGCATCGCCCTGGCCCGGTAGCTCAGTTCATGCGGTTCGGTGTCCATCTTCGTCCCCCCCGGTAGTGGAGATCTCGGTCTGCCTCAGTCGGATGCGTTACCCCTTCACCCAGTTGCATCGTGTTGAGACCCAGCCCACGTTACCGGTTGTGACGATTCTTAGGGACGAATTAACGTGACTGCCCGCTGGGCTGCCGCCACCGGCCATGACCTGCGGTTTCACCTGCCCGCCGCGGGCGGGTCGACGGCCTGGGGGCGGGCGGCGCGCCAGGGGGCGCGTCAGGGGGCGGTCAGGGCGTGGTCAGCGTGGAGCCGCGGACGACCAGCTCGGTGGGCAGCAGGACCGAGGGCGGCAGGTGCGTCTCGCCTTCGAGCTGGGCCAGCAGGCGCCAGGTCGCGCTGCGGCCGAGCTCCTCGACGGACTGGCGGACCGTCGTCAGGGCCGGGGTGGTCGAGGTCGCCAGGATCGAGTCGTCGTGGCCGACGACGGCGACGTCCTCGGGCACGCGCCTGCCGCGGTCGGCGAGGGTGCGCAGGGCGCCGACGGCGATGATGTCGGCCGCGGCGAACACGCCGTCGATGGTCGGGTCGCGGTCGAGGAGCTCGGCCATCGCCGCGGCGCCGTCCTTGCCGGAGAAGTCGCTGTGCACGACCAGGTCGGGCTTGAGGCCCGCCTCGGTCATGCCGCGCCGCCAGCCGGTGAGCCGGTCCATGCCGACGGCCATGTCCTCCGGGCCCGCGATCGTGGCGATGCGCTTGCGGCCGATCTCCACCAGGTGCCGGGCGGCCTGCAGGCTGCCGGACATGTTGTCGGAGTCCACGTACGGCACCGCGGTGTCGCCCAGCGGCCTGCCGACGACCACCACCGGCAGGCCCGCGTCGGCCAGCCGCTTGGGCAGCGGGTCGTGGCCGTGCAGGCTGACCACGACCGCGCCGTCGACGTGGCCGCCGCAGAGGTAGTTGGCCACCGAGTCGTCGACGTCGGTGCGGCCCATCATCAGCACCAGCTGGCGGTGCCCGGCCGACATCCCGGCCGAGACCCCGCGCAGCACGCCCGCGAAGAACGGGTCGCCGAAGACGCGGTCGCCCTGCTCGGACACGACCAGGGCGATGGAGTTGGTGCGCCGGGTGACCAGGCTGCGGGCGGCCTGGTTGGGCACGTAGCGCAGGGCGGCGATCGCCTCGGTGACCGCCTCCTTGGCCCGCTTGCTGACCCCGGGCATGTCGTTGATCACCCGCGACACCGTGGAACGGGAGACCCCGGCGACCCGGGCCACCTCTTCCAGCGTCGGCGCCGCCCGCTCGTCCGACTCCGTCATGCTCAACTCAACTCCGATCGCGCCGCCGGTCCCTGGTGGGCAGGCGCACGATCAGCTTAAGCCGCGGGCGCGCGGGCGGTGTCACCGCTGGTCGCGCTCGCGGCGTCCGCTCAGGCCGAAGAGGATGCGCTGCATGGTCTCGGCGTCGGCGCCGATCGGCTCGTCCGGCGGATTGCCGCGCACGGTCTGCGCCGAGGGCCTGCGCTGGCGGCGGGGCAGCGGGACGGCCGAGGCCGACATGCCCGACGGCAGCGCGATGGCCGCCCACAGCATGGTCCGGCCGCCGCCGATGTCCAGCGCGCCCGCGCGCGCCCCGGCCGGGACGGGCGGGGCCGCGACCGGGTGCGGCGGCTCGATCTCGATGACCAGGTCGCCGCCGGACAGCCGGGCGCGGGCGGTGAGCATGCCGGGGTTGGCCGGGTCCGCGGCGGCCACCACCGCCTTGGTCAGCTCGCGGACGGTCTCGGCGGCCAGGTCGCGCAGATCGCGCAGCGACCACTCGGTCAGCGAGAAGCGCACGAACATCTCCGCGCAGCCCACGGCGCTGGGCAGGGCGACCAGGTGGAGGTCGTCGACCTGTTCGGTCCGCTCGTGCATGGCATCTCCCTCCGGGGCGGCCCGCGTCCGCCAGATGGTGCCACGGACACCCCCGCAGGCCACAGCCCGGTCCGGGTGGTCACCCGCTGTGCCCGCGGAGATCGAAACCTGCCACCGGTGGCCGAAGGTGAGCATCACGCACTTCTGCGCGTCGTCCGAGGTGCGGGCCGGGATACGCGGCAAACGGGTGATTCTGCCGGTCAATTCGACTACGCAACGCGGCAGTCACCAGTGGGTAATGCGGCCGATCGGTCGGCCGCGCGCCGGGCCCACACCGCTGGATCGGCGGATGGCCTGCGGCTGCCAAATGTGCGGGAATGATTGGCGACCCGCCGGGCGCGGGATTCTCGGGCCGCCGACTCGGAATTGGCAGGGAAGGACCACGATGGATCTGCGGTATGAGGCGTTCTGCTTCGCCGATCCGCTGTTCTTCGACGAGCAGCGGACCGCCGCGGATTCCGATGCGGGCTTCACCGCCGCGGTGCCCACCCCGGCGCACGGGTGGGACAGCGCTGATCAAGGCACTTGGCGGGTGCTGAACCCGCACGGGGTGGCCACCCCCGACCAAGGCTGGAAGATCCATGTTTCGGCGACGCTGGACAACGCCGAAAAGCTGCTGCGGATCGTCGCCGATCATTGCTTCGCCGCCCGGGTCGCGTTCAAGCATTTGCGCGGCAAGAGCATTTTGCTGGCCCGGAACGCAAAATATGCGCCGCGGTCGGCCAGCGGCAAGTTGGTTACCATCTACCCGGTTGACGACGCCCAGCTGTCCGATCTTCTCGACGGATTGGCGGGCAAACTCGCCGGTTTCTCCGGTCCCTACATTCTCAGCGATCTCCGCTACGGCGACGGCCCGCTCTACGTCCGGTATGGCGGATTCGTCGAGCGCTGGGTGGAATTCGACGGGGCGCGGGTGCTGGCGCTGCGCGGCCCCGGCGGCGAGCTGGTCCCCGACGAGCGCACCCCGACGTTCCGGGTGCCGCCGTGGGTCGAGCTGCCGCCCTGCCTCGCCCCGCACCTGGCCGCGCGCCGCTCCGGCGATCCCGGCCGCTTCCCGTACCAGGTCACCTCGTCGCTGCACTTCTCCAACGGCGGCGGGGTGTACCGGGCGACGGCCAAGGCCGACGGCCGCGAGGTCGTGCTCAAGGAAGCCCGGCCGCACGCCGGTCTGGACCGCGACGGGGTGGACGCGGTGGCGCGGCTGGTCCGCGAGCACGACGTCCTGCGCCGCCTCGACGGGATCGAGGGCGTGCCGCGGGCCTACGAGCTGATCACCGTGTGGGAGCACAGCTTCCTGGCCATGCAGCCGATGCCCGGCCGCCCGCTCGGGCCGTGGCTGGCGCGCAGCTACCCGCTGACCCGCCACGACGGCGCGGGCGTCGCCGAGTTCACCGAGCGGGCCTGCGCGATCGTCGCCCGCGTCGAGCGGCTGCTGGAGCAGGTGCACGCCCGCGGCGTGGTGTTCGGCGACCTGCACTCCCTCAACATCCTCGTCGATGACGACGACAGCGTCTCGTTGATCGACTACGAGATGGCGTTCCCGGTCGAGACCGGCCAGCGGCCCGCGCTCGGCGCGCCCGGCTTCCGCGCCCCCGCCGACCGCGCCGGCTTCGACATCGACCGCTACGCCCTGGCCGCGCTGAAGCTGTGGGTCTTCCTGCCGCTCAACGCGATGCTGGAGCTGGCGCCGGGCAAGCTCGCCGGGCTGGTCGAGGTCATCGAGCGGCGCTTCCCGCTGCCCGCGGGCTACGCCGACTCGATCAGGGCGGTGCTCGCGCCCGAGCCGCCGCTGCGCACCGCGCTGGACGAGCCGTCGCCGGACTGGGCGCGGGTGCGGGCCGACCTGGGCGCCGCGATCCTGGCCAGCGCGACGCCGCAGCGGGCCGACCGGCTGTTCCCGGGTGACATCGAGCAGTTCCGGCTCGGCGGGACGGGTCTGTCCTACGGCGCGGCCGGGGTGCTCCACGCGCTGCACGCCACCGGGCAGGGCCGCCACCCCGAGCACGAGGAGTGGCTGCTGGCCGCGGTGCGCCGCACGCCGCCCGCGCGGCCCGGCCTGCTCGACGGCGCGCACGGCATCGCCTTCGCGCTGGACTCCCTCGGCCACACCCAGGCCGCGCTGGACCTGATCGACGGCGCGTCGACGCTGGTGGAGCAGACCCGCGACCACGGCTACGGCGGCGGGCTGGCGGGCATCGGGCTCACCCGGCTGCACTTCGCCGCCGACCGCGAGCACCTCAAGGCCGCGGTGGGCATCGGCGAGCGGCTGGCCGACGCGCTGGCCGCCGCGCCGCCGCCGGGCGAGGTGGGGCGCGCGGGCCTGGTGTCGGGCTGGTCGGGACCGGCCCTGCTGTTCACCCGGCTGCACGACGAGACCGGGGACGCGGGCTGGCTCGACCTCGCCGAGCGCGCGATCGCCCGCGACCTCGACGAATGCGTGGTCACCGACGACGGCGCGCTGCAGGTCCGCGACGGCGGGGCGCGCACGCTGCCCTACGTCGCGGTCGGCGGCGCGGGCGTCGCGCTGGTGATCGAGGAGCTGGCGGCGCGGCGGCCCGGGGCGGCGTGCCTGGCGCGCCAGCCAGAGCTGCTGCGCGGCTGCCACGGCGAGTTCGTGATCCACCCGGGCCTGCTCTACGGCCGGTGCGGGCTGGTCGCGGCCTTGGCGGCCGCGCAGCGGCGGTCACCGACCCCCGAGCGCGCCGCGGCGATCCGCACGCACCTGTCGGCGCTGGCCTGGCACGCCGTGCCCTACGGCGGCGGGATCGCGGTGCCGGGCAACCAGCTCCTGCGGCTGTCGATGGACCTGGCCACCGGCGGCGCGGGCGTCCTGCTCACCCTGGCGGCCGTCGGCGACGGCCACGGCCGCGTGCTGCCGTTCTTCGGAGCGGCCCACCCGACTCCGGCCCACCCGGCCGGGCAGTGAAACCACGGAGAGGAACGACATCATGGACATGGTCCTGGAACTGCAGAACCTGGACGCGCCCGAGGACCTGGGCTACGGCGGCGGCAGCCACGGCGGCGGCGCGTCGAACCTCAGCCTGCTCGCGTCCTGCGCCAACAGCACGATCAGCCTGCTGACCTGCCACTAGGCACCAGCTGAACGCGGGAGCGGCGCAGGACTGGTGCGCCGCTCCCGCACCTCATTCTGACCCCACGCGCGGTGTTCCAACCAGTGGGCCCCTGCGGGTTCCGCCTGGCGGGACCGGGTCGGAGGGGAGGTTCCCGGTTCACCTGGCGCCGGTGGCCCTGGGGCTTCAGCGGACCGGGTCGCCGGGCGGCTGCGCTGGCGCGAGTCAAGAGGGAGGCGTGGTGGCTGCGGGTGATCGGGTGCTGGTGGCGGCGGTCGAGCGCGGCCCCGCGGCGCTGCTGGTCGTCCTCGGCATCGCGGGGACGGCCGCGGCGCTGGTGCTGCCCGCCGCCCTCGCAGGCGCGGTGAACGGGGGCGGGGTGGTGGCGGTGGCGGTCGCCGGGGTGGGGGCGGTGGCCGCGGAGGTGCTGGGGCTGCTGGTGTCCGCGCGGGTCACGGCGCGAACCGGGGCGCGGCTGCGGGGCGAGGTCGCCGTCCACCTGATCCGGCTCGGGCCGGGGCGGTTCGCCGACGGGGATGCGGTGGGGCGGTTGACCAGCGACTGCGCGGGCGCGGCCCAGGTGACCGCGCTGGCCGTGCAGGTCGTCTCGGGTGGGCTGGTGTCGGTCGGGGCTGTCGTGCTGCTGGCGGTGGTGGACTGGCGGGTGGCGGCGGTGTTCCTGGTCGCGCTGCCGGTGGCGCTGCTGATCGCCCGGTCGCACGTGAAGATCACCGCCGCGGATGTCGCGGCGTACCAGTCCGTCACGGGCGAGCTGGGCGCCCGCCTGCTCGACGCCGTGCGCGGGCTGCGCACGATCGCGGCGGCCGGGATCGCCGACCAGGAGGCCGAGCGCGTGCTGCGCCCGCTGCCGTCGCTGGCCGCCGCGGGCAGCGCGATCTGGCGCGGCCAGGCCAGGATGGTCTGGCGCGGCGGGCTCCTGCGGCCTGCGGTCCAGGTGGCGGTGCTGGTGGCGGCCGGGTTCGGGCTGATGGCGGGCAGGCTCACCGTCGGCGACGTCCTGGCCGTCCTCGGCTACGCGACGCTCGGGCTGGGGATCGTCGGGCAGGTGTCGGCGCTGACCGGCCTGGCCCGCGCCCGCGCCTGCTCGGCCCGCATCGCCGAGATCGTCGACACCCCGCTGCCCGCCCCACCGACCCGCGCGCTGCCCGAGGGCCCGGGGACGGTGACCCTGGAGGGGGTCAGCTTCGGGGCATTGTCCGAAGTGGACTTGGTGGTCCCTGGCGGGGCTTCCGTCGCGGTCGTCGGTGAAGGCGGGCGAGATCTGGCCGCCGTGCTGGCGGGCGCGCCGCCCACGGCCGGAACCGCCCGACTCGACGGGGTTCCCATCCCCGACATCGCCGACCGCCGAGCCGCGATCGGCGTCGCCTTCGCCCGCCCGGTCCTGCTGGGCACGACCGTCGCCGACGCCGTCGCCTACGGCGCGGGCCCCGTCGACGTCCGCACCGCCTGCCGCACCGCCCGCGTCGACCACCTCGTCACCCGCCTCCCGGCCGCCTGGTCCACCCCCATGTCCGCCACCCCCCTCTCCGGCGGCGAATCCCAACGCCTCGGCCTGGCCCGCGCCATAGCCCCCCACCCCCGCCTCCTGGTCCTCAACGAAGCGACCGCCGCGCTGGACGCGGTAACGGAAGCCGAGGTGGAGGCCGCCCTCTCCGAAACCCTCCCCACCACCACCCGCGTCGCAGTCACCACCAGAGCAGGCACCGCCCGCCGCGCCGACTTCGTCATCTGGCTGTCCGACGGCCGCGTAACCGCTATCGCCCCGCACGTCGAGCTGTGGGCGGATCCGGCTTACCGGGAGGTGTTCGGGTGAGCGCGGCAGGTGGGTGTGAGTTGGGTGTCGCGCAGGCGGCGGTGGTGTTGGGCACTTGCCGGGCTGCGGTCATTGCCAAGCCGAGCGCGGTCAGCCGCGCCCGTCGGTGCCTGGTTGGTGAGCGGGTGGGCGGTCAGGGCGGGACTGGCTTGTCGGGGGGTGTTCGGGTGAGCGTGGTAGGTGGGTGTGAGAGGGGCGTTGAGCTGGCGGCGGTGGTGTGGGGTGTCCGCTGGGCTGCGGTCATCGTCGAGGCGGGGGTGGTCCGCGGTGGCGATGTGGCTGGCTGGTCGGGGAGTGGGTGGGCGGGTAGGGCGGGGCTGGCTCGGCTGGGGGTGATCCGGTGAGCGCGTGGGGTGTGTATTGGCGGGTGCTTGGGGCTCAGTGGCGGGGGTGGCTTGTGCTGTTGGGCTGTTCGCTGCTCGAAGGGTTGCCCGCCTTCCTCTCCGGCGCGCTCGTGCAGTCCGCTGTCGCTGATGGGTTTGCTGTGGGGCGGCCGCTTGACGGTGTGCTGCGGCTGGTTGCGTTTGGTGGGGTGGCGGTCGTCGGGGCTGTGGGGGCGCGGATGGTGTGGAGTCGGTTGGGGGTGGTTGTCGAACCTGTGCGGGATGCGTTGGTTCGGGTGGTGGTGCGGGGGGTGCTGCGGGATCGGACCGGGCATCGGGTGGCGCCGGATGCGTCGGCGGTTGCGCGGATCGCCCAGCATGTGGAGATCGTGCGGGATGCCACGGCGGGGATGTTGGTGCAGGCGCGCGGGATGATGGTCACGGCGGTTGCGGCCGTGCTTGGAGTTGCGGTCGTTGCGGGTGATGTCGTGTGGGCGGTCGCCGGGCCGGTCGCGGTGGTCGCGGTGGCGTTCGCGGGGTTGCTTCCGGCGCTCGCCCGTCGGCAGCGGGCGCTGACGCTCGCCGACGAGGACACCGCCGCCGCGGCCGGCGCCGTCCTGGCCGGGCTGCCCGACATCGCCGCCTGCGCCGCCCACGACACAGCGGCGCAGTCGGTCCGGGACGCCGCGGGCAGGCAGGCGGACGCGGCGACCACCCTGGCGGCGGCCTCCGCGCTGCGGGTCGGTGTGGTCGGGGTCGGCGCGTTCCTCCCGGTCGTGCTGGTGCTCGCCATCGCTCCGCCGTCGGCCGAGCTGCTCGGCGTGCTCGTCTACCTGACCGGTTCGCTGCACCCGGCGCTCACCGGGTTGGCGGCCACGGCGAGCACCGTCGTCCTGCGGCTGGTCGTGGCCCTGCGCAGGCTCGCCGAAGCCGCCGAGACCGATGCTCTCGGCGTGCCCGGTGCTGACCGCGTGCCCGGTGCTGGCCGCGTGCCCGGTGCTGACCGCGTGCCCGGTGCTGACCGCGGGCGTGGTGCTGACCGCGGGCGCGGTGCTGACCGCGGGCCTGGTGCTGGCCGCGGGCGCGGTGCTGGCCCACGGCGCGGGCGGCGCGGACGTGCCGATGACCGCCAGCCCGGGACCGAGCGGCCCGCCACCCCGAGCATCGAGGTCCGCGGCCTCACCCACCGCTGGGGCGAGCACGCCGAGCCCGTCCTCGACGGCTTCGACCTCGACCTGCGCCCCGGGGACCACCTCTGCGTCGTCGGCCCGTCCGGCATCGGCAAATCCACCCTCGCCGGGCTGCTGACCGGGCTCCTGCCGATCCAGCAGGGCACCGTGGCGATCGGCGGCGTGCCCGTCGACCGCGTGGCCCCCGGCTACATCGCCTTCACCCCGCAGGAGGCCTACGTCTTCGCCGGGACCATCCGGGAGAACATCGCCCTCCTCAACCCCGACGCGGACGACGAGCGCATCGCTGCGGCCGCCCGCGAGGTCGGCGCGGGCCACCTGGACCTCGACGCCGACGCCAGCGGCCTCGACCCCGCCGACCGCCAGCTCGTCGCCCTCGCCCGCGTGCACACCACCGACGCGCCGATCGTCGTCCTCGACGAGGCCACCTCCCACCTCGGCGCCGCCCAGGAGGCCGCGGCGGAGGCGGCCATCGCCCGCCGCGGCGGCATCCTGGTCGTCATCGCCCACCGCATGTCCGCCGCCCGGCGCGCGGGCCGCGTCCTGCTGCTCGACGGCAGGCACGCCATCCTCGGCGAGCACGCCGACCTGGCCTGCCGCTCCCCGCAGTACGCGGGCCTGGTCGCGGCGTGGTCAGGCTGACGCGCGCACGATCAGCTCGGTCGGCAGCAGGATCGACGGCGGCAGGTGCCGCTCGCCCGCGAGCTGCGCCAGCAGCCGCCACGTGGTGGTGCGCCCCAGCTCCTCGACCGGCTGCCGCACGGTGGTCAGCGGCGGGGAGGCCATCGTCGCCAGCACCGCGTCGTCGAAGCCCACGACGGCGATGTCCTCCGGCACCCGCACGCCCCGGCTGCGCAGGTGCCGCATCGCCCCCACCGCGATGATGTCGGCCGCGGCGAACACCGCGTCCACGTCCGGGTGCCGCTCCAGCAGCTCCTCCATCGCCCGCGCGCCCGCGTCGATGGCGAAGCGGCTGTGCACGACCGCGTCGGTGGGCCGCTTGGCGTCGCCGAGCGCCCGCCGCCAGCCGATCAGCCGGTCGATGCCCACCGCCATGTCGTCCGGGCCCGCGATGGTCCCGATCCGCGAGCGGCCCAGCGACAGCAGGTGCCGGGCGGCGATCAGCCCGCCGGTCAGGTTGTCGGCGTCGACGTAGGGCACCGACCCGCCCGCCAGCGGCCTGCCCACCAGCACCACCGGCAGCCCGGCGTCCACCAGCCGCCGCGGCAGCAGGTCGTTGCCGTGCAGGCTGACCACGATCGCGCCGTCGACGTGCCCGCTGCACAGGTAGCTCTCCAGCGTGTCGCGGTCGGTGTCGTCGTGGCTCATCAGCAGCACCAGCTGCTTGCGGCTGTTCCCGAGCCCGGCCGACACCCCGCGCAGCACGCCCGCGAAGAACGGGTCGCCGAAGACCTGGTCGCCCTTCTCCGAGACGACCACGGCGATGGAGTCCGTCCGCCGGGTGACCAGGTTGCGGGCGGCCTGGTTCGGCACGTACCGCAGGGAGGTGATCGCCGCGGCCACCGCCTCCCTGGCCCGCTTGCTCACCCCGGGCAGGTCGTTGATCACCCGCGACACCGTGGACCGGGACACCCCGGCGGCCCTGGCGACTTCCTCCAGGGTCACCGGGGCGCGGTCGACCGCCTCGCTCATGGCCCGGGCACCACGTTGGACCGGGCCAGGCGCGCGTACCACAGCGCGCTGCGCTTGGGCGTGCGGACCTGGGTCGCGTAGTCGACGTGCACCAGGCCGAACCGGTGCGCGTAGCCCTGCGCCCACTCGAAGTTGTCCAGCAGCGACCAGTAGAAGTAGCCCCGCAGGTCGACCCCCGCCGCGATCGCCGCGTGCGCGGCCGCGACGTGGCTCTCCAGGTACGCCAGGCGCTCGACGTCGTTCACCGCGCCGTCGACCACCTCGTCCGGGTAGGCGGCGCCGTTCTCGTGGACGTACCAGGTCATCCCCGGGTAGCGGCGGTCGGCGTCCACCAGGCACTCGGTCAGCCCGGCGGCGCGCACCTCCCACCCCGACGCGGTGACCGGCAGCCCGCGGGAGCGGAACGACACCCGCTCGCTGCCCGGCCAGCCGGGGTCGAAGGCGCCGTCGTCCTCGGCCGAGACGCACCAGTCGCGGTAGAAGTTCACCCCCACGAAGTCCACCGGCGCGCCGATCACCTCCAGGTCGCCGTCCTGGATGCGCTCGTCGAGGCCGTACCCGGCCACGTCGGCGAGCACGTCCGCCGGGTACTGCCCGCGCAGCACCGGGTCGAGGAACAGCCGGTTCTGGAGCCCGTCGATGCGCCGCACGGCGTCGCGGTCGGCCGCGGACTCCGGATTGGCGGGCAGCACCGGGTACAGGTTCACCGTGATCCCCGCGGCCGCCGTCGGGGCGTGCTCGCGCAGCACCCGCATGCCGAGCCCGTGCGCGAGCAGCAGGTGGTGGGCGGCGGCGAGCGCGTCGGCGCCGCTGGTGCGCCCGGGGGCGTGCACGCCGCTGCCGTAGCCGAGGAAGGCCGCGCACCACGGCTCGTTCAGCGTGCTCCACACCGGCACCCGGTCGCCGAGCCTGCGCGCGGCCGACTCGGCGTACTCGGCGAAGCGGTAGGCGGTGTCGCGCGCGGTCCAGCCGCCCGCGTCCTCCAGCTTCTGCGGCAGGTCCCAGTGGTAGAGCGTGGCGCACGGGGTGATGCCCGCGGCCAGCAGCTCGTCCACCAGCCGGTCGTAGAAGTCCAGGCCAGCCGGGTTCTCCCGGCCGCCGTCGGGGCGCACCCGAGGCCAGGCCAGGGAGAACCGGTAGGCCCCCAGGCCCAGCTCGCGCATCAGCGCGACGTCCTGCGGCATGCGCCGGTAGTGGTCGGCCGCCGGTTCGCCGGTGTCGCCGCCGACCACCCGGCCGGGCGTCTGGCTGAAGGTGTCCCAGATGGACGGTGTGCGGCCGTCCGCCGCGGTGGCGCCCTCGACCTGGTAGGCGGCGGTGGCCGCGCCCCACAGGAAGCCGGGCGGGAACCGAAGGGTCGCTTCGGTCGGATCGGTTTGGACGGACAAGGTCACCCCTTAACGGCGCCCTGCATGATGCCCGCCACGATCTGGCGGCCGAGCAGGACGAAGACGATGAGAACGGGAATGGTCGCCAGCGTCGTCCCCGCGAGCACCAGCGAGTAGTCGATGTAGTAGCCCGACTGCAGGCGCTCCAGCGCCAGCTGCACGGTGGGGTTGTCGGCGTTGAGCACCACCAGCGGCCAGACGAAGTCGTTCCACGAGGTCATGAACGTGAACATGGCCAGGAACGCCGCGGCGGGCCGCACCGCGGGCAGGCAGACGTGCCAGAACGTGCGCAGCATCGAGCAGCCGTCCACGCGCGCGGCCTCGATCAGCTCGTACGGCACCGCCTCCACGGTGTACTGGCGCATCCAGAACACCCCGATCGCGGTCACCAGGTTGGGCACGATGACCGCCTGCAGCTCGCCGGTCCAGCCGAACTCCGCCATCGCCATGTAGAGCGGGATGATGCCCAGCTGCGTCGGCACGGCCAGGGTCGCCACGACGAACAGGAACAGCCCGTTGCTGCCGCGGAAGCGCAGCTTGGCGAAGGCGAACCCGGCCAGCGTGGAGAACAGCACGGTCGTGAAGGTGACCGTGCCCGCCACGATCAGGCTGTTGCCCATCGACTTCCAGAACGGGACCGAGTCGAACACCCGGGCCGCGTTGTCGAAGAAGTTGCCGCCCGGCAGCAGCGGCGGGATCTTGTCGGTGAGCATGGACGAGTCGCGCGAGGCGACGAGGAACTGCCAGTAGAACGGGAACACCGATCCCGCGACGAAGGCCAGCAGCAGCCCGTAGGTCCAGAACCCCGCCCGCCCGCCGGAGGAGCGGTTCTCGTTGCGCGCGCTGCGCCGCAGCGCCTTGGTCGGCAGCGCGGTCGGCCGCGTCCCGGTCATGGTCATGGCTTCGACCCCGTCCCGGCCAGCCTGCGGGTCAGCAGGAAGTTGATGAGCGCGATCACGATGATGATGAGGAACAGCACCCACGCGATCGCCGAGGCGTAGCCGAAGTCCTGCTGCTCGAACGCCGACTGGTACATGTAGAGCGTCACCGTCTGGTACTGGTTGGTCGCGCCGCCGTTGTTGGAGCCCGGCATCTCCGAGAACAGCTTGGGCTCGGTGAAGATCTGCAGCCCGCCGATGGTCGAGGTGATCACCACGAAGATCAGCGTCGGGCGCAGCAATGGCAGGGTGATGCTGACGAACCGCCGCCAGGCCGAGGCGCCGTCGACCACCGCGGCCTCGTAGAGGTCCTTCGGGATGGCCTGCATCGCCGCCAGGACGATCAGCGCGTTGTAGCCGGTCCAGCGCCAGTTCACCATGACCGCGATCGCCACGTGGCTGGAGAAGCGGTCGGCCTGCCAGTCGACCCGGTCCAGGCCGAAGGTCTCCAGGATGGTGTTCACCAGGCCGAACTGCGGGCCGAACAGGTTGGCGAAGATGATGCCCAGCGCCACCAGCGAGGCCACGTACGGCAGCAGCACGCTGACCCGCCAGGTCGTCGGCGCCCGCAGCTTGGCGTTGAGCAGGTAGGCGATCATCACCGCGACGATGATCTGCGGGATGCTGGAGAGCAGGAAGATGCTGAAGGTGTTGACCAGCACCTTCCAGAACTGCTCGTCGACCATCAGGTTGGCGTAGTTGTCCAGCCCGATGAACTCCGGGCTGTCCTCGATGAGCTCCCAGTCGAACAGCGAGACGTAGCCGGTGTAGAGCAGCGGGAACAGGCCGACGATGCCGAAGACGACGAAGAACGGCGCGACGTAGAGGTAGGGGGAGAACCGCACGTCCCACCGGGCCAGCCGGTCGCGCAGGCCCGGACGCGCCGGGACGCCCGGCCCGCGCCGGGGGGCGCGGGCCGGGCGTTGCCGGAGATCGGTGGTCATGCGCTACTTCGCGATCTTCGCGGCGCCCGCGACCACCTGCGCCCAGGCGTCGGCGGGCGCGGTGCCCTGCTCGACCGACTGCAGCGCCGGGCTGGTCACGTTCTCCTGGATGCGGCCGTCACCGGGGCCCTTGTACTGCGCCTTGCCGACCTTGACCGCCTGCTTGGCGAACAGCTCGCCCGCCTTGACGCCGAAGTAGTCGTCGGTCTTCTCCAGCAGCTCCGGCGCGGTCTGGGCGCCCTTCTGGCTGGGGAAGTTGCCGGTCTTGGCGAAGGCCTTGATCTGCTGCTCCGGGGCGGTCAGCCACGCGGCGAGCTTGGCGGCCTCCTGCGGGTGCTTGCTCTGCGTCGGGACCGCCAGGAAGGAGCCGCCCCAGTTGCCGCCGCCGCCGGGGAAGGCGTCGGTGACGGCCCACTTGCCCTTGTTCTCCGGGCCCGCCTGGTTCTTGATCACGCCGAGCATCCAGGAGGGGCAGGTCTTGGTGGCGAACGCGCCGGACTTGAAGCCGGAGTTCCACTCGTTGCTGAAGGCCACCAGCTTCGCGGACTGGCCCCGGCCGGTGGCCGCGGTCACCTTGTCCCAGTTGGCCTTGATGTCGGCGTTGCTCTCGATGACGAGCTGGTCGCCGGTGTCGAAGAAGCCGACCGGGAGCTGGTTGTGCATGGCGTTGAAGATCTGGGCGCTGGAGTCGTACCAGGCCGCGTCGCTCTTGGCGATGAACCGGTCGCCCGCGGCGAAGTAGGCGTCCCAGGTCTCGAACAGCGGCTTGACGCCCTCGGGGTCGCTGGGCAGACCGGCGGCCTCGAAGAGGTCCTTGCGGTAGCACATGGCCAGCGGGCCGATGTCGGTGCCGTAGCCGATGAGCTTGCCGTCCTTGGTGGTGGCCTGCTGGGACTTCCAGTCCAGCCACCGGTCGGCCTTGACGTCGGCCGGGCCGATCTCCAGCAGGTTGTTGAACAGGCTCGCCTTGGCCATGACGTCGGAGAGGTGGCCCTCCTCGATCGCGACGACGTCCTCCAGGCCCGAGCCCGCGCCCAGCTTGGTGAACAGCTGCTGGTGGTAGGGGCCGCCCTGGCCGGTCTTGTTGTGCTTGATCTTGACGTTCGGGTTCAGCCGCTCGTACTCGGCAAGCAGGTCCTCGTAGCCGAACTCGGTGAAGGTGCCGATGGTCAGCTCGATGGGACCACCGTCGGAGCCGCTGCCCCCTCCGGTGTCGTCGCTGGAGCCGCAGGCGGCCAGCACGCCGCCTGAGAGCGTTACCGCGGCACTGAGGGCCAGTGCCCTCCGGAACAGTTGACGCACAGCTACCCCTATGGGTTGGCGCCGGTGGTCGGTGGTCGGCCACCAGTGCGGGACTTCCTGGGAGCGCTCCCAGCTGGGTGCGAGCAGTGTGCTCGCGGCCACAAAGGCATGTCAAGGAGGTGCTGCGTAACATTTCGGGCTCGGCGCGGCTTGAGCAGCCGTCACGTATGTGCCTACCGGCGCAAACGCGCGAGTCGACGATCATGCTCGTGGTGAGCCGGTGCCTGCGGGTGATCGATCGGTGGCGACCAGGGGGTTTACAGCGCGGCTCAGCCGTGGTTAGCCTGTGCTGGGAGCGCTCCCAGAACGGAATCGCTCCCACCCGACGAGCCCGTCCGGGACGGTGTCGTCCCACCCCGCCCCGGACGGGCGGCCCAACCCCTCCTGCCCCGGCCGGCGGTCCCCCGGTCGGCCGGTGGGCGGCGGTGGTCGCTCCTGCCGCCGCCCACCGGATCGGGGCCGTTCGGCCCAGTTCTCCCTTGCCCCGCACGGGAAATCGCGTCTCATCGGGTGAATGGCCCGCCCGCGCCGAGACGATCGCCCCGCCGCCGCGATGCACGGGCGTGAGTCGGGGACCACGCGGCGGAGGGGTTGGGATGCGGGAGACGACGCTGGCCTTGGTGGCCTGCCCGGCGTGCCACGGCGAGCTGGCGGGCGCGGAAGCATTGGTGTGCGGGGGATGCGGCGCGGTGTACCCCGTGGAGGACGGGGTGGTGCGCTTCGCCGCCGAGGAGGCGCGGGCCAGCCACGTGGCCGCGAGCTTCGGGTTCGAGTGGCAGACCTTCCACGACGGCGGTTTCGAGGCCGACACCGTGTTCGGCCGCACGATCGAGGAGGACCTGGCCCAGTTCGACACCGTGTTCGACGTCAAGGATTCGCTGGCGGGCAAGGTGATCGTCGACGCGGGCTGCGGCAGCGGCAAGCTCACCGCCGCGATCGCCCGGCGGCACCCGGAGGCGACGGTGGTCGCGGTGGACCTCAACCCGGCCATCAGCGAGGTGCTCAAGGCCGCGGAGGCGCTGCCCAACCTGCACGTGGTGCAGGCGAGCGTGTTCGCGCTGCCGTTCCGGCCGGGGAGCGTGGACCTGCTGTGGTGCAACGGGGTCATCCACCACACGGGCGACACCCGCGGCGCGTTCGCGGGCCTGGCGGGCGCCGTCCGGCCCGGCGGCGAGCTGTTCGTCTGGGTGTACCAGCGCAAGCTGAGCCCCCTGGTGCTCGTCCGCGACCTGCTGCGGCCGCTCGGCCTGCACTCGTGGCGCCACTCGACGGTCTACCGGCTCTCCCGCCTGCTGTCCCTGCCGACCCTGGCCGCCGTCCGCGTCCTCAACGCCATCGCCACCCTCCCCGGCGTGCGCACCCTGGTCGCCCGCTCCACCCACGGCCGCATCCTCACCCGCCGCAGGCACTACACCGAACTTGCCCTCACCTGGTTCGACGTCCTCTCCCCGCGCCACCGCGACACCTACACCCCCGCGGAGATCAAGTCCTGGTTCCAGGAGAGCGGCTACGACGTGGTCCGCGAGTACTGGTGGCCCGTCGGCATCACCGGCCGCCGCCGCTGAACTACCGTTCCCCCATCCGCGAGCGGAAGGGGACAGCGGTGGGCAGGGCTGTGACGCTGACGGGCTTCGGCGAGCCGTTGGAGGTTCGGGAGGTGGCGGCGCCCTCGGCGCCGGAGGGCGGGCTGGTGGTGGCGCCTGCCTACGGCGGCATCTGCGGGACCGACCTGCACCTGCGGGAGGGGCGGCTGCCGGTGCCGCTGCCGCTGGTGCTCGGGCACGAAGGGCTCGGCGTCGTGCACGAGTCGCGGATGGCGGGATTCGCGGCGGGGGACACGGTGATGTGGGCGTCCTCGCGGGCGTGCGGGCGGTGTGAGCCGTGCACGCGGTTCCGGGAGCCGACGCTGTGCGAGAACCGGGCCACCTACGGGGTCAACCGGCCCGGCTCGTGGGCCGACTTCATCCGGCTGGAGCCGGGCACGACCGTCGTCCGGCTGCCCGCGGGGGTCGATCCGGTCGCGGCCATGTCGCTGGCCTGCGCCGGGCCGACGATGGTGCACGCGCTCGGGGAGCGGCGGCCGGTGCGGGTCGGGGAGAGCGTGATCGTGCAGGGGGCGGGGCCGGTGGGGCTCGCGGCGGCGGCGTTGGCGCAGCTGGGCGGGGCGCGGGTGACGATCGTGGGCGGGCCGCCCGGGCGGCTGGCGTTGGCGCGCGAGCTGGGGATCGGGGACGACTGGGCCGACATCGGCGCCGACGTCCCCGATGCCGACCTGGTGATCGAGTGCGCCGGGGTGCCCGCGGCCGTCGCGCAGGGGGTGCGGATGGCCCGGCGGGGCGGGGCGTACCTGGTCGTCGGGCAGTACACCGATGCCGGGGACGCGCTGATCAACCCGCACCAGATCGTGCACCGGCAGCTCTCGGTGTTCGGCTCCTGGGCGTTCAGCGGCGCCCACCTGGTCGAGTACGTCCGGCTCCTGCCTGCCCTGACCGCCCGCTTCGACTTGGCCCGCCTCGTCACCGCCTACCCGCTGGACGAGCACCAGCGCGCGCTGGACGACGTGGCCGCCGGTCGGGTCGTCAAAGCCGTCTTGACGACCTGAAGCCCAGCCTGCGCAGCTCCCAGTCGGCGAGGAGGGCCCGGGTCTCCGGGTCGGCCCAGTCGTCGGCGCGCAGCCGGGCCAGGCGGGGCAGGGGCTGGTGGGCCAGGGCCCGGGTGGCCAGCAGCTCCAGGCCCGGCCTGCCCTGCGCCCGCAGCCGCGCGACCGCGCCTGCCTCGCGGGCGAAGCGGATACGCCGGGGCAGCCAGGTCAGGGCCAGCGCGAGCGCGGGCACGGCGATCAGCGCGGCGGTGAGCCAGAAGGCCAGCGAGTCGACCGCGGCCGTCTGCTCGCGGCCCGCGTCGGCCAGCTCCGCGCCCGCCCGGGTGCCCGCGCCGAGCGCGTCCGCGAGGTCGTCGCCGACGAGCGGGACGTCGCGGGCGTTGTCGGCGGCGGAGGTGAACGCGCCGCCGATCGCCTCGCCCGCCGCGGTGAGGCGTTCACCCGGGTCGCGCAGCAGCAGGACGGCCTCGCGCACCTCCATCGCCACCCACACCGCCAGCAGGAGGAACGCGACGGCTGCGAGGTCGGCCGCGATCTGGCGCGCTGAGCGCAGCGGCGTCTCGGCGTAGAGCCTCATGGTCGGGTGGTACCCCCGGGCCGAATCGATCAACCGCGGAACCGGTAAATGGCAAGCGGTTGACGGCGTTCCCGGCCTCGACTTGGTTGGGAGTCAGCCACCGGGGAGGTCCGATGCTCAGGAAGCTGGCCTGCGCCGTCGTGGCCGCGGCGCTCATCGCCCCGCCCGCCGCCGCGCAGGCGCCCGATGCCGCCCCCTCTCCCGAGTACGTCGGCTCGGTCACCCTGATCACCGGCGACCACGTGACCGTGCGGCGGGTGGGCGCGCAGCTGATCCCGGCCGTCACGCCCGCGCCCGGCCGGGAATCGGTGCACTTCGCCACCCTCGGCACGGGCGACGAGCTGCACGTCGTCCCGGCCGACGCCTGGCCGCGGCTCAACGCGGGGACCTTGGACCGCAGGCTCTTCGACGTCGCCGCCCTCATCCGCGCGGGCTACGGCGACGACCAGCGCAGCGACCTGCCCCTGATCGTCGGCCCCGCGCTGGCGGCCGAGACCCGGCCCAAGCAGGCGATGGCGACCGCGTGGGCCGCAGGCGGCGCGCCGGTCTGGCTCGACGGCCTGCGGCAGCCCGCGCTGGACCGCACCGCCGCGCAGATCGGCGCGCCCACGGCGTGGAAGCTCGGCTACACCGGCAAGGGCGTGACGGTCGCGGTGCTCGACACCGGCGTCGACACCACGCACCCGGACCTGCGCGGCCGCATCGCCGCCACCCGCAGCTTCGTCGATGAGTCCATTAAGGACACCGATGGCCACGGCACGCACGTCGCCGCGACCATCGCGGGCGGCGGCGAGCGCTACCGCGGGATCGCCCCCGACGCCCGGCTGCTCGTCGGGAAGGTCTGCCACGCCCGCGGCTGCCCGGAATCGGCCATCCTGGCGGGCATGCGCTGGGCGGCCGAGCGCGGCGCGGCGGTCGTCAACCTCAGCCTCGGCGGACCGGACGCGGCGGGCAGCGACCCGCTGGAGCAGGCCGTCGACCAGCTCAGCGCCGAGCACGGCACGCTGTTCGTCGTCGCGGCGGGCAACGACGGCGGCTACGGCGCGGAGACCGTCGGCTCGCCCGCGTCCGCCGACGCCGCGTTGGCCGTCGGCGCGGTCGACCGGGCCGACAACCGGGCCGGCTTCTCCGCCCGCGGCCCGCGCGTGCGCGACGCGGCGATCAAGCCGGAGATCCTGGCCCCCGGGGTCGACGTGGTGGCCGCGCGCTCGCGCCACTCCTATGGCACGGGCGGGCACACCGCGCTCAGCGGCACGTCGATGGCCGCCCCCCACGTGGCCGGGGCGGCAGCGGTCCTGGCGCAGCGGCGGCCGGGGTGGGACGGCGCGATGCTCAAGGCGGCGCTGATGGGCAGCGCGCACCCGCTGGACGAGGGCGTCTACGACCAGGGCGCGGGCCGGGTGGACCTCGACCGGGCGCTCGGCGTCGCGGTGACCGCCGACCCGCCCGCGCTCTCCTTCGGGCGGCCTGCGGACGGGCCGGTGACCCGCACCCTGACCTACCGCAACCCGACCGCCGAGCCGGTGGTGCTGCCGCTGCGGGTCAGCGGGCCGTTCGCGCTGTCGGCGTCGGCGATCACCGTGCCCGCGCGCGGATCGGCGTCGGTCGAGGTGACGGCGGGGGAGGGGGAGGGGCAGCTCAGCGGGTTCGTCACCGCGGGCGGGCTGACCACGCCGCTGGCCGTCGACCGGGAGGCGGAGAGCTACGACCTGACCATCCGCGCGGTGGACGCCACGGGCGCGCCGACCGACGACAACTTCACCTTCCTCTTCGGCGGCGCGGATTCCCGGTACCGGCCCATCCCCACCATCAACGGCGTGGGGACGGTGCGCGTGCCGCGGGGGACCTACCACGTCGACGGGGTGATCTCCTCGCCCCGAGCCGATGGCCTGTGGGACTCGCACAAGGTCGTGCACCCCGTCGTCGAGGTCACCCGGGACATGGCGGTGGTGCTCGACGCGCGCGCCGCCGCGCCCATCACCGTGCGGTTCGACGCGGCCGGGGTGACGCCCAAGGCGGTCGGCGTGGGGTACAGCCGCAGCACCGGCGTCCGGACGGTGCTGACCGGGGTGCTCGGCGACACCTTCGAGCGCCTGCGCATCGGCCAGGTCGGGCCGGTTGCCGCCGAGATCACCACCAACGTCGGCGGGGCGTGGACCGCGCCGGGCAACCGCGCCTACCACCTCGCGTGGTTCGAGCACGGCCCGATCCCCACCGGGTTCGACCGGGCGGTGCGTGACGCCGAGCTGGCCCGGGTCGACGCGACCTACCGGCGGCAGTCGCCGCGGCACCGGGGGACCAAGCTCTGGATCGCCCGCGAGCCCCGCACCGACGCGGCCGTCGGCTACGGCCTGCCGTTCGACCTGCCGGTCACGCGCACGGAGTTCCACAACGTCGACGACCTCACGTGGTCGGCGGAGTTCCACCACGTGTGCGGGCAGGTCACCGACCAGGTCGTCGTCGGCGGCCCGGTGGCCCACGGCGTCGGGGCGTACCGGGAGGACTGGAACACCGCGGTGTTCGGGCCGTCGCTGGCGGGCGGCGATTGGGCGACCCGGTTCGACGACGTGATCGGCGTGGTGATCCCGCTGTTCGGCGACTCCGGCGACGACCGCTACGGCCTGGCGCTGCAGGACTACGGCCGCACGCTGCTGTTCCGCGACGGGGTGAAGGTGGGGGAGACCCGCCAGCCCGGCCAGGCCCAGTTCGAGGTCCCCGCCGCGGAGCACCGCTACCACCTGGAGACCACCGCGACCCGCTCGGCCACCTACGCCACCCTCGTCACGGCGTCGTGGACGTTCACCTCCCGCCGCCGCGAGCCCGACCCGAAACCGCTGGCGAAGGGCGGCCTGGGCCTGCCGATCAGCGCGATCCGCTTCGCCCCGCGCGACCTCGACCCCCGCAACCGCGCCCGCGGGGCGACGACGGTCGACATCACCCTCCAGCCCAACACCGGCTCCGACCCCAGCCCCCTCGCCGCCCTCGCCGTCGAGGCCTCGTTCGACGACGGCCTCACCTGGCACCCGCTCGCGGTGACCCGCACCGGGCCGTACACCGCGACCGCGGTGGTCGAGGGCGCGGGGGAGTTCGCGTCGCTGCGGGCGACGGCGGTGGACGAGCGCGGCAGCGAGGCCCGGCTGACCGTCCTGCGGGCCTTCGGCCTGCGGTGATGCCGCTTTGTCGGGGTGACCGCCTAGACTGCTGCGCGGGTGATTGGGGGTAGTGGTGAGCAGCGACGAGTTCTTCCGGGTCATCGGCACCCTCGCCGAGGTGGAACGCGGCGGGGGCGCCGACTACACCTCCTTCGCCGTGCGCGGCAGGCGCTTCGGCTACTACTGGCCCCGCACCCAGACCGCGGGCCTGAAGCAGACGCTCTCGGAGCAGCAGGCGCTGGTGTTCGAACGCCCCGACGTCTTCGAGGAGCAGTTCACCGCGGGCGGCTTCGGCTGGGTCGTCGTCCACCTCACCCGCGTCGAGCCGGACGAGCTGGCCGAGCTGGTCTTCGAGGCGTGGCGCCTGTCCGCCCCCGCCGACCTGCTCGCCGACGTCCCCGACCTGGCCCGGTCGAGCTGAGGGCTCACAGGGCCGTGGGCACCCACGGGTTGCGCTCCATGAAGATCACGCCGCGGACGATGGTCTCCTTGTAGCGCGCGGCCAGCTTGCCCGTCAGGACCCGCTCGCGCGGGGAGTCGTCGGGGTTGACGAACTGGATCAGCGCGTCGTCGCGGCCCAGGCTGATGCACTGGTTGACGTAGCGGAAGCGCAACGCCCGGGGTTCGCGGCCCGCCTGGCGGGCGAGGATCGCGCGGGCGGCGTGCTGCGCCGACGGCAGCCCGGTGGCGCAGGCCATGCGCAACTCCTGGCCGCCGGGCATGCGGGCGGCGGCGGCATCCCCGACGGCGTAGATGTCGGGGTGCGAGACCGAGCGCAGGGTGTCGTCCACGACCACCCGGCCCGCGGCGTCCACCGCGATCCCGGCCTCGCGCGCCAGGGCCGGCACCCGGAACCCGGCGGTCCAGGCCACGGCGTCGGCGGTGACGACCTCCCCGGAGGCCAGCTCGACGCCCTCCGCGGTCACCCTGGCCACCACGGCGTCCTCCCGCACCTCCACCCCGAGCCGGTCGAACACCCCCACGACGTGCTCCCGCCCCTTCACCGACAGCCCGACCCCCAGCCGGTCTGTCAGCATCGTGACGCCCACCCCAGGCCGCGCCAACTCCGCCGCCGTCTCGATCCCGGTCAACCCACCCCCGACGACGAGGACGGACCCGCCCCCTTGCAACCGGTCCCGCAGCCGCGCGGCCGCAGTGGGCGATCCGACGTCGTAGGCGTGCTCGGCCGCCCCCGGCGTGGAGAGATCGCCCCGACTGCCCAGGGCGTAGACGAGGGTGTCGTACGGCACCTCACCCCCGTCCGCCAACGCCACCACCCGCGCGTCGGTATCAATCCCCACAACCCGCCCGATGGTGACGTCCACCCCGCGCACCAGCCCAGCCAACGGCCGCCGCACCAACTCCTGCCCCGCCGCCAACTGATGCAACCGAACCCGCTCGACAAACGTGTCCCGCTCGTTGACCAGCCGCACCTGAGCCTTCCGGCCGAGCGCATTGGCCGCCATCAGCCCCGCATAACCCCCGCCGAGAACCACGATCATCGTCTTCCCCTTTCCGGTCCGCTGCACTGAGGACAACCCAGCCCCCCCAAACGTGACAGTGACCCGCACCACCCCTGCCCCACGCTCACCCCGCACCAACCCGCTCAACCCCGCGCCAACCCGCGCTCACGCCGCACCACCCCTGCCCCACGCTCACCCCGCACCCACGCGCTCAACCTCGCGCCACCCCGCGCGCTCACGCCGCGCCACCCGCGCCTACCCCCACTCCGCGCCCACCCGCGCCAACCCCGCACCCCTCCCCGCCGGGCACCTTCACCCACCCCCGGTCGACCATCTCGCCCGCACCCCGCGCTCACCTGCCGCTGCCCGGCCGCTCACCCGCTTTGCAGTGGCCCGTCACCCCACCCTCTCGCGTTGCCCGGCTTGCCCCGAGCCCGCTCGCTGTCTCTCGATCGCCCGCCTCCCGCCCTGCCGCACCCCCGCACCACCCCTTGCCTCGCGCTCACCCCGCACCCACCCCACCCCCTCCCGCCGAGCATCTCCCCCCACCCCCGGCCCCCCATCTCGCCATCGCCTCCTCACACGCGAGTGCACGGCAGCGGGTTCGCCGCTGCCGTGCGCTCCTCATCTCACGCCAGCGTCAAGCGCTTGCGGACGGGCAGGATCGCGAGTGGGTAGTCCGCCAGGTCGATGTTGAACAGGCTGAGGCCGTTCGAGCTGACTGGGCTGGTGGACACCGTTCCGTCGAGGATGGAGTCGAGTTGGTTCTCGGCGTCCTTGTAGTTGGTCGCCTGGGCCTTGTCGAGGAAGGCGACGTACTGCTGGTGCTCTAGGGACTTGTCGTCGAGGATGGCGGCGGCGACGGCGGTGACGTAGTACTCGTAGGCGAAGTTGAACGTGATCTGGCGCAGCGTCGAGCAGGAGGTGGAGAACTCGCGCTGCTGGGCGGTCACCGTGAGGTGGTAGTACTTCAGCTTCGGGAAGTACCGGTAGATCGGGTCGTTGGGGTCGGTGTTCTCCTGGACGGCCTCGTGGCACTGGCCGAGCAGCGAGACCGAGTAGGTGCGCTCGCGCTGGTCCCAGCTGGCGCGCAGGGACTTGCCGACCCCGGCGATGAACGCGGTCACCCCGGTGACGACGGCGCTGGGCACGGTGATGGCGTCGAAGACCAGCTTGAGGAAGCTGGTGCTGAACTCGGCCAGGTACTGGGTGTCGGAGTAGGTCTCCTGGGTGATGGAGTAGTCGGTGAAGCCGCCCGCCTGCTGGAGCAGGTGCTCGATGACGTGCGTGACGGCCGGGTCCCACTGGTCCTTGGGCTGGCTGTCGCCCGCCAGCGGCGGGATCTTGCCGTTCTTCATCGCGGTGAAGGTCTTGATCCGCAGCGTCGAGAAGAAGTTGGCGATCTTGTCGAAGACGGCGGTGCCGGTGGTGAACTCCGGATTGTTCTTCACCAGGCTGGTGGCGAGGTTGACGAACGAGATCAGGCCGTCGGAGTCGTTGAAGGCCGTGCCGTCGGCGGTGGCCGCCAGCGGGGTGGGTTCGGCGAGGATCAGGTCGAGCCGCCGGTGCGCGTCGTCGAGCTCGGGGGCGCCGACCAGGTGGGCGGGCGGCTGGTCCGGGGCGTTGCAGACCACCCGGTTGTCGGTCTCGCCCGGGGTGTACCCGCGCGGGATGGCGGGGATCCAGAGGTAGAGCCCGCTCGGCCGGACCTCGCGGCCGGTCGGGTTGACGCCGCGGCGGGCGGGCCGGTCGCCGACGATCGGCGTGGTGGGTTGCCACGATTGCGGCGGGTGCGTGGACGCGGGCACCCAGTAGGAGCCCTCGGCGAACCGGGCTACCTCGTAGTGCCAGTGCGGCGTGTCCGACCAGTCCCAGCTCCGCAGCTTCCGGAAGGTGCCGTCGCCGTTGCTGCCGTAGACCTCGACGCCCGGCCAGCTCGCGATCGTGGTGCCCGCGAGGCTCAGTGTCCTGCACATGGTGTTCCTCCTGATCTGGTGCGGCTTGCCGGATCAGTCTGTTGCCGTGCGTCCGCGCCGGGCATCGTCAGAATCGACCACTCAGGGCGTGTGGTCGGCGAGGTTCAGCTCGCGCCAGCCCCGCCTGCCGTCGGCCACCGCGGCCAGCTGGGACGGCACGTCGAGCTTGTGCAGGATCGAGCGGATGTGCGCCCGCGCGGTGGCGATGCTGATCTGGTCGCGGCGGGCGATCTCGGCGGCGGCCCGGCCCGCGGCCAGGTGGGTCAGCACGGCGCGCTCGCGCGGGGTGAGCCGGTCGAGCCGGTCCTGCAGCGCCAGCCTGCCGCGCAGCGCGGGCAGCAGGCCGTCGCGGCGCCCGGCCGAGGTGAGCGCCCGGTGCACGGCGTCGAGCAGGTCCAGGATCGGCAGGTCGCGGTCGACGACCCCGGTCGCGCCCGCGTGCACGGCCATGATCATCTCCTGCGGCCTGCGCACCGAGCCGAGCACCACCGTCGGGATCGCCAGCGCCGCGCACTCGGCGACGGCCTTGACCAGCAGCACGCCGCCGCCGGGGATGATCAGCGCGGCGTTGGCGGCCGCGGGCCCGGGCGCGCACCGCCACCCCAGCGCCGCCAACCCGGCCGCCACGGCGGCCCGCAGCACGCCCACCCCGAGCAGCCCCACGATCCGGTCGTCGCCCATCCGGGGCCGGGGCACACCCGGTTCCCCCGATGGTCCAGGAAGTCCGTCCGATGACCCACCTCCCCGTGTGACCGGTCGACGCAGACGGTGACAGGTTCACCGGGATGGCGGCAACGGGATGGGCGCAGCGCTAGCTTTTCGGGTGAATCGCCCCGGTCGGCTGAAACACCGGTCAGGCTGCGGGCGGCAGCAGGGGGAACAGGACCCCGGCGAACGCCTTCGCATCCGCGCACACCGCGTCGACCGCCTTCGCGCCGTTCACCACGATGATCCGCACGACTTCGTCCACACCGGGCGACTCCGGCACGTGCTTGCCCCGCAGGTGGCACTGCGCGGGCTCGTCGTGCGTGCGAATCGCCGCGTCCCGGCCCGCCACCGCGACCACCTCGTCGTCCCGGGCCGAAGTCCTCCTCCACCCCCGACCCGCACCACGAACTGACTCGCGCCCTCCTCGTTGTTGATGAACCCACAGCGCACCACTTGGTGGTTATCGATGACCTCCGCGCCCCGGCAGGAGGGGGAACGGTTGGTGGCGCGCGCACCAGGGCGGGCGTCGAAAGGTTTTCCTTGGGCGGAAACGGTTTCGGGGGGTGGCGGCGGGGAGATCGGGAAGTATTGTGGGGCGGGTGAGCGCTGCGGTGTCCGCCGTTCAGGTCGGGCTCGGTGGGTCGGGTACGGACTGGGCGGTGCGGGTGCTGCCGTCCGCGCCCGGGATTCGGGTTGTCGGGTGGGCGGAGGACGATCCGGGGCGGCGGGCCGCCTTCGCGGCGGCGACGGGGGTTCCGCTGCCCGCCATCCACAGCGGACTCGACGCCGCGATCGCGGCGGTGGAGGCCGAGGCGGTGGTGGTCACGACGGCGCCTGCGCTGCGCGGGGCGGTCGCCAGGGCGGCGCTGCGGGCGGGCAAGCACGTGCTGCTGGAGAAGCCCTTCACCCTCGACCTGGCCGAGGCCGCCCACCTGGTCGAGCTGGCCGACGCGGTGGGCAGGCGGATCGTGGTGGCGCAGGACCACCGGTTCTTCGCCGCGTCGTCGCAGGCGCGGCACCTGCTGGCGCAGGAGGTCGTCGGGCGGGCGCGGCACGTCACCGTGCAGTTCCGGCGCAACCACCGGCTGCCCGCCGAGGACCCGCGGTCGGTGCTGTGGCAGGTCGCCGTGCACCACTTCGACCTGCTGCGCGCCTTCTTCGGCGAGGCGAGCACGGTCAGCGCGCGGGCGTGGCCGCGCGGGCAGTCCGCGGACCGGGCGCTGACCTCGTTCTCCGCGGAGATCGAATTCGCCTCCGGCGTGCTCGCCCAGTACAGCGCCAGCGCCAGCAGCCCCGCCCCCGCGACCCCGTGGACCGGCGACTGGACGGTCGAGGCCGACGACGGCGTGCTGTGCTGGGCGGGCTCCGACCCCGCCGAGGGCGCCTACGCCCGCTACACCCGCGCGGGCGGCGGCACGACCGAGGTCCCGGTCGGCGTGCCGCGGGTCCGGGACCGGTGGGCGGTGGTCGACCACTTCGCGCGGGCGGTGCGGGCGGGGTGGGAGAGCGAGATCAGCGGCCGGGCGAACCTGGGCACGATCGCGCTGGTCAGCGCCGCGGAGACGAGCCTGGTGACCGGGCAGCGGGTGGACCTGGGCTAGTCGGCCCCCAGCCGGGCCCGGATGCCCGCCACCGCCCGGTCGTAAGCGGCGTCGGAGCCGGTCAGCACCGCCTCGTTGTTGGCGGCGCGGGCGAGGGCGTCGAGCTCGAAGGCGATCTGGGCCGGGTCGGTGCCCGCCGGGAGGTGGCCCAGCTCCACCGCCGAGCGGGCCAGGCCGGTCAGCAGGTCGGTCCAGGTGGCGCGGCTGAGCCGCACGGCGTCGTGGATGCGGCCCTCGCGGGCGTCGAACTCGGCGACCACGGCGGTGAAGAAGCAGCCGCCGGGGAACACGCGGGCGCGCGAGTAGTCCAGCCAGCGCTCGCAGATGGCGACCAGCCGCGGCAGCCCGCGCGGGGCGGTCAGCGCGGGGCGGACCACCGCGTCGAGGAAGATCTCCTCGGCGTGCCCGATGGCCGCCAGCTGCAAGTCCTCTTTGGAGCCGAAGTGGGCGAACACGCTGCTCTTGCTCAGCGACAGCTCCCCGGCCAGCCTGCCGATGGTCAGCCCGTCCAGCCCCTCGACGGAGGCGATGTCCGCCGCCCGGCGCAGGATCGTGCGGCGGGTTCGCTCGCCCCGCGCCAGTCGGCCGTCCACGGGAACCCAATCTAGACGACCGAGTGATCATCTGGAACCATCTGACCGATCGTTCGGACAACTTTCGGAGCGGACATGGACATCAGGGACCTGGACCGGCGGGCCATCGCCTCGACCGGGGGGATCATCGACAAGCTCACCGACGACCAGCTCGACCTGCCCACCCCCTGCGAGGCGTGGACCGTGCGGGACGTGATCGCGCACATCGTGGACAACAACCACGTCGCCATCGCCCGGGTCACCGGCCACCGGCCCGAGCCCACCGGCGACCCGCGCCGCGACTTCCGCGTCTCGTCGGAGACCCTGGCCAGCGTCTACGCCGACGACGCCGCGCTGGCCAAGCCGGTCGAGATGGCCGTGGTCAACACCACCGTCCCCGGCGAGGTCGCGTTCGGCGTGCACTTCGCCGACACGCTCGTCCACGGCTGGGACCTCGCCCAGGCCATCGGGACCAGCATCGATTTGGACCCGGAGCTGGTGCAGGCCGCCCTGGACATCCTGGAGGGCTTCCCGCACCACCCGGCCATCTGGAGCGACCAGGGCGCCATCTTCGGGCCCCGGGTCGAGGCTCCCGCCGACGCCGACCCGCAGGTGCGCCTGCTCGCCCTGACCGGCCGCAAGGCGGACTGGGCGGCGTAGCCGGAGCAGGCGGCCCGGCGCGGCCGGGCCGCCTCCCCCCGTCAGACCGCGTAGCGCAGCAGGACCGACCGGCCGTCGAACGGGCGGGTCTCCACCAGGCGCAGGGGCAGGCGGGCCGCGCCGGGGCGGAACAGCGGCTTCCCGCCGCCGAGCACGACCGGGTGGACCACCACGTGGTACTCGTCCACCAGCCCGAGGTCGGTCAGCGCGGCCGCGGCGGCCGAGCCGCCCATCAGCAGGATGTCGCCGCCGTCGCCCGCCTTGAGCGCGGCGACCTCCTCCGGGCGCACGACCGCGGCGTGGGGCGTGGTCAGCGAGCGGGAGATGACGGCCTTGTCCGCCGCCCGCCAGAGCGGCGCGAACGCCAGGTCGTGCGGGTCGTCGGACAGCGACTCCGCCTGCGGCCAGTACCCGGCCATCATCTCCCACACCACGCGCCCGTAGAGGAACGTGCCCGCGCGCTCGCACAGCGCCAGGGAGTACGCCGAGAGCTCCGGGCCCATCTCGGGCCAGTCGAACTCGCCGCGGGGGCCGTCGATGCAGCCGTCGGCGGAGGAGTGGACGAAGTGGATGAGCTTGCGCATCGGGTGCTCCGAGGTGGTTCGGTCGGGTTCTTCACCGTGAGGTCGAAGTGGTCGCCGCGTTCTCGACATCGCCGCCGCACGAATTTCCAGACCCCTGTTGATCTGCGACGATGCTGTCAGGCGGAAGGGAGACGACGATGGCATCGCGCCTCAACCCCTACATCAGCTTCCAGGCCGAGGCCCGCCAGGCGATGGAGTTCTACCGGTCGGTGTTCGGCGGCGCGCTGGACCTGAGCACCTTCGGCGAGTTCGGCGTGGACGACCCGTCCGAAGCGGACAAGATCATGCACGCGACGCTGGAGACCGGCAGCGGCTTCACGCTGATGGCCGCCGACACCCCGCCCGGCATGGCGCACAACCCCGGCGACAACATCTCGATCAGCCTCAGCGGCGACGACGCCGACGAACTGCGCGGCTACTGGGCGAAGCTGTGCGAGGGCGGCACCGTCCAGATGCCCCTGGAGCGGCAGATGTGGGGCGACGAGTTCGGCGCGTGCACCGACCGGTTCGGGATCAACTGGATGGTCAACATCACCTCACCGCAGGGCTGATCCGACCGTCGGGTGGATGTCGAAGGCCCCGGTCAGCTCCAGCAGGTCCAGCGGGCGCAGCACGGCCCGGCTGCTGGCCACGAGCCGGAACCCGATCCCGTGCTCCAGCGCGCGGTCGTGGTGGCGCATGAGGGCGGTGATGCCCGCCACGCCGAGGAAGCCCACGCCGGTCAGGTCGACCACCACCAGGCGGTGGCGTTCGAGGAGCACGGTCGCGGCGAGGATCGCGTCCAGCCGCGGCGCGGTGGCCAGGTCGAGCTCGCCGCTGACGGTGAGCACCAGCGTCCCGGGCTCCGGCGTGCCCGCGGCGATGTGCAGGGCGTCGGTTCGCGGGTTCTCCGCGCGGGGCGCGGTCATGGCGGTACGGCGGGCATCGGGGGCCTCCGGGGGCGCTGGCGGGGTTCCGGGGACCGCCGTCGGCGAACGCACACCGGGGACGGCCCGCAGACCTGCGCCCGAGACGGGTCGACAGGGCTGCCGGGCTGACTGCCCAACCGCGGCCTGGTGATCCTAGAGCAAGGCCCCGTTGGGTAGGGTTCCGGTCGAGCGGGTGTTCGGCAGCGCAGCATCCCGACCTTTGATGGTGCGTGCGTGGAGGATTGCGATGACCGGCGCGTTCAAGCGCGTGCTGACGCTGGCCCAAGAACTGGCCGAGGTGTCGAGACTTGCCGATGACGACGACGTCAACGCCGTCCTGTCGAGGTTCGTCACCCGCCTCGCCGACACCGTCCCCGGTGTCACGGAAGTCACCATCACCGTCCGCACCGCAGACGGCGCCGAAACCGTGGCCGCGATAGAACTCGACCGCGTCGGCGAATCCGCCACCGCGGACGACCCCATCGCCGAGGCCCTGGAGCACCGCGAACCCCGCCGCATCGACGACACGTCCGTCGACCAGCGCTGGCCCGCCTTCAGCGCCTCGATCGGCGCCCGCGGCTACCGCAGCCTCCTGGCCCTCCCCATCCCCACCCGCCGCCCCGCATCCGCGGTCCTCACCCTGTTCTCCGACACCCCGCACCAATTCGACGAGACCGCCTACGACCTCGTCCTCCTCCTCGCCCTCCACGCAGGCGCGGTCTTCGACAACGCCCAGCTCTACCACGACAGCCGAGACCTGGTGGACCAGCTCAAAGCCGCCCTGGCCACCCGCCAGGCGATAGGCCAAGCCCAGGGCTTATTAATGCGCCACTTCACCATCGACGGCCCCGCGGCCTTCGACCTCCTCAAAAGAGCCTCCCAGAACTCGAACTCCAAGCTCCGCCAAATAGCCGACACCCTGATAACCGCCCACGACCGCGGAACCCTCCCCGAAACCCTCGCCCACTTCGGTCTTAGCGATCCCGACAAGGCTTCGACCACGGCTCGGTAGGTGGCTGTGGGTTTGGCTCGTGGCGTGGGCGGGTTGCGCGGTGGACCGTGGTTGCGCGGCTTGGGTGGGTGGTCCGATGGGGTGAACTCGCATTCGCGGGGACCCCTAAGCGAAACGCCGCTTGGGCGTGAAGGCGGTGAAGGCGGGCGAGGCCCGTTCACGCCCTGGCCAGTTTAGCGGCGTTTCGCTCCCCGCGAATGCGAGTCCACCCCATCGGACAGGCTTCGGGGGCGCGTTGCTGTTTGTGGGTGGGCGCGTTGCGGTTGTTGGTGGGGAGGCGTTGAACCAGCAACCTCAAGGGGTCAGCGCTTGCGCGATGTCCTCCCACAGGTCCTCCCGGTGCTCCACCCCGAACGCGATCCGCACCGTCCCCTCCCCGACCCCCATCCGAGCCAGCACCCCGGCATCCACCGCCCGGTGGCTCGTCGACGCCGGGTGCATCGCCACCGTCTCCGTGCCGCCCAACGATCCCGCGTTCAGCACCAACCGCAGCCGTCCCAAGAACTCCCGGGCATCGGGGACGTCCAGGGCCAGCGTTCCGCCGAAGCCGCCGTCCAACACCTTCAGCGCCCGCTCGTGGCTCGGACTCCCCACCAGCCCCGGGTAGTGCACCCGCGACACCGCAGCATGCGCAGCCAACCGGGAAGCCACCTCAGCCGCAGTCGCGCACGCCGCCCCCACCCGCAGCGCCAGCGTCTTCACGCCCCGCACCACCAACCACGCCGCGAACGGGTCCATCGCCGCGCCCAGTTCCACCGACTGCCGCCACGCCAGCCGGTGCAGCTCCGCCGAGGCGAACACCGCCACGCCGCCTACCACGTCGTGATGGCCGCCGAGATACTTCGTCGCCGAGTGGACGACCACATCGGCTCCCAGTTCCAGCGGCCTGCACAGCAGGGGGGTGGCGAAGGTGTTGTCCACCACGACCACCACCCCCGCCTCCCGCGCGGCGGTGATCAGGCCGGGGAGGTCTGGGACGGCGCAGGTCGGGTTGGCGATGGTCTCCAGGATCAGGACCTTCGTCCGCGGCTGCACGGCCGCCGCCAGCTCCGCGGGGTCGTCGCCGGAGATGGTCGAGACGGTGATGCCCCACCGATCCGCGTAGCCCTGCAAGGCCGCGTGCGTGCCGCCGTAGAGGGCCTCCTGCGTGATGACGTGGTCACCGGTCCGCAGGAGTGCGAACAGCACGGCGTTGAGCGCGCTCATCCCCGACCCGGTGGCCAGCCCGGCGACGCCGCCCTCCAGGTCGGCGAGGCCGTCCTCCAGGGCGCGGACGGTCGGGTTGCCGAAGCCGCTGTAGACGAACGCCTGGTCGGGGCCGCGGAAGGCGGCGGCGAGGGCGTCGGGGGTGTCGAAGGCGAAGATCGAGCTCTGGTACAGCGGCACGCCCACCGGCCGCCCCTGCACGGGGTCGGGCGCGGGCATCCGGGTGGCGCGGGTCGCGGGGTGGTAGGTCATGCCCCCACCTTGGAGCACCCCCGGCCGGGCGTCACGCCGGTGGGCGGGTGAACTGGTAGACGTGGTGGTCCCGGCCGTCGATCGGGTTCTCCGGCTCCAGCTCGACCGTTGCGATGCGGGTCGCGCCCGCCTTCTCCAGCGCCCGCCACGACGCCCGGTTGGCCGCCGCGATCGGGATGATGATGACCGGGGCCTGCGGGAAGTCGGCCCAGGTCCGCTCGACCGCCCAGCGGATCAGCCGGGTGCCCAGGCCCTTGCCGGTCAGCTCCGGGTCGCCGATGAGGTAGTCCAGGGTCACCGTCTCGACCGGGGTCGGGACGACGGCGGCGAGCTGGTCGAAGTCCTCGGCGTAGTCGGCCACCCGGCAGCGCTGGAACAGGGCCACCGGCGTCCCGTCGACGGAGACCAGCCAGTCCTCGCCGGGCTCCTCGCCGCGGGTGGCGGGCCCGAAGTCGCGCTCCACCGCCTCCGGGGTGAACTCGTGGTACCACCAGCGGTGCACGTGCGGTTGGGCCAGCCAGCGGGCCAGCAGCGGGAAGTCGGCGGGGGCGACGCGGCGCCAGGTGATCATCTCGGGTTCCGTCTGCGGTAGTAGCGGGCCTGCCGGTCGCGGTGACCGCAGGCGGGGTGGCAGAACCGGCGGCGGGCGTGGCGCTGCAGGAACAGCAGCCCGCAGCCGGGGGCCGGGCAGGGCAGCACGCGCGCCCGCCCGGCGAGCAGCTCGATCGCGCCTGCGGCGATGCCGCCGAGCACGGCGGCCGAGCCGGAGGCCGTGCCCACCCAGCGCGCCGAGCGGTCGACGCCGAGCCGCAGCACGCCCGGCGCGGCGCAGGCGTTGACCACCGCGACCGCCGCGGCGTCCAGCGGGGCGGACGGCGCGCTGGTCAGCAGCGTGCGGACGGCGTCGCGCAGGGCGCGGGCGGGCGCGGGCTCGGCGGGCGGCAGCGCCATCGCGGCGAACCAGCGGTTGGCCAGCTCGGGCGTGCCCAGGTGGTCGCCGTCGTGGAGCGTGTTGGCGAACTCGACCGGGACCGGCTCGGTGCCGAGGATGGGCAGCTCCACATGCTGACGCTAACACCATCGCCCAACCGTCAGCATCGGGTTTCCGCGGCCTCCCTCCGCCGCTTGCGCACCCGCTTGACCACGAACCACACCACCGCCGCGGCCACGGCGGCGAACACGATCCACTGGAAGACCGATGCGTACTGGTCCACGACGTGCCAGTTGGCGCCCAGCAGGTAGCCCGCGCCGATGAAGACGCAGTTCCACGCGAGGCTGCCGAGGGTGGTCAGCAGCAGGAAGAGGCCGAAGTGCATCCGCTCGACGCCCGCGGGCAGCGAGATCAGGCTGCGGAACAGCGGCACCATCCGCCCGAAGAACACCGCCTTCGCGCCGTGCTTGGCGAACCAGCGCTCGGTGCGGTCGAAGTCCCCGACGTCCATCAGCGGGATCTTGGCGATCAGCGCCCGCGCCCGGTCGCGCCCGAGCAGCACGCCCAGCAGGTAGACCACGATCGCGCCCGCCACCGACCCGGCGGTCGTCCACGCGATGGCGGCCACCAGGCTGAACACGCCCTGGCTGGCGGAGAACCCGGCCAGCGGCAGCAGCAGCTCGCTGGGCAGCGGCGGGAACACGTTCTCCAGGGCCAGCAGCAGCGCCGCGCCGAACCCGCCGAGGGAGTCCATGACGCCGACGGCCCACCCGGCGATGCCCCCCAGCGGCTCCTGGGCTGGGGCGGTGAGCACGAGGTCAGGCATGGGCACCCTCCCGGTCGTCGGCGGTCCTCCCCTACCGACTACCCCGTTCGCGCCGCGGAATCCCGCAGGAGATCCAGTGACCGGGAGCACTGGGGAAAGTAAGGCTACCCTTGCTAAGTTCTCCTCTGGTTCGGCAATGAGGAGGAGATCCGGTGGCCACCAACCCGTTCGACGACGAGTCCGGCACGTTCCACGTCCTGGTCAACGACGAGGAGCAGCACTCGCTGTGGCCCGCGTTCGCCGCCGTGCCCGCGGGCTGGCGGTCGGTCTTCGGCCCCGCGGGCCGGCAGGACTGCCTGGATTACGTCGAGCGCGAGTGGACCGACCTGCGGCCCAAGAGCCTGCGCTCCTGAATGGGCGTGCTGGGGCGCGCGGTCGCCCGCAACGGCAGCAGGCTGTGGCCGGGCACCCTGCTGATCTGCCTGTTCCAGGCGTCCGAGGCGTTCGTCCCGGTGCTGATCGGCCACCTCATCGACCAGGCCGTCGCGGGCGGTGACGGCGGGGGCCTGGCGCTGTGGCTCGGCGGGCTGGCCGGGCTGATCCTGGTCCAGACCTCGATGTACCGGATGGGCGCGCGGCTGCTCATGCTGGCCATCGCCGAGGAGGGCCACCGGCTGCGCACCGAGGTCGCCGAGCGCGTCCTCGACCCGCGCGGCATCCGCACCGACCTGCGCGCGGGCGAGCTGCTGACGGTGTCGAGCACGGACACCGACAACGCCTCCTACCTGCTCGACCACATCCCGCGCATCGCGGGCGCGCTCACCGCCACCGCCGTCGCGGCCGTCACCCTGCTCTCGATCGACGGGCTGCTGGGCCTGGCCGTCCTGGTCGGCACGCCGGTCGTCCTGCTGGTGCTGCAGGTCAGCTCGCCGCTGATCACCCGGCGGGTCGCCGCGCAGCAGCAGGTGGCTGGCGAGGCCGCGGCGCTGGCCACCGACCTGGTCAGCGGTCTGCGCCCGCTGCGCGGCATCCGGGCCGAGGCCGCCGCGCTGCGCCGCTACCGGCAGGCGAGCGGGCGTTCCCTGCGCGCCGCGGTGCGCGCCGCGGGCACGAACGGCGGCTACTTGGCCGCCTCCAACGCGCTCTCGGCGCTGCTGGCCTGCGGGATCGCGCTGCTGGCAGGCTGGTTCGCGGTGCGCGGGGAGATCACCGTCGGCGAGTGCATCGTGGTGATCGGACTGGCTCAGGTGCTCATCGAGCCGTTCGGCGTGCTGGCGATCGTGCCCGGCTGGGTGGCCCAGGCCCGCGCGTCGGCGAACCGGGTGGCCGCCGTCCTGGCCGCGCCGCCGCTGGTGGAACTGGGCGCGGTCGGCCGGGTGGACGGCTTCGGGCTGGCCCTGTCCGGGGTGTCCTACCGCTCGCTGGCGGGGCTGGACCTGGCGGTCGGGCCGGGGGAGTTCGTCGGCGTCGTGGCGCGTGCGCCGGAGGACGGCGAGGCCCTGGTCGGCCTGCTCGGCGGGCACGCGACGCCGGAGGCGGGCGAGGTCCGCGTCGGCGGCGCCCGCCTGGACACCCTCGACCTCGACCTGGCCAGGTCGACGCTGCTGGCCGAGCCGCACAACACCGACCTGTTCACCGGCACCCTGGCCGACAACCTCACCACCGGGCGGGACGCCGGAACAGCCGACGTGGCCAGGGCGCTGGCGGCCTCGGCCGCCGAGCAGGTGGTGGCCGACCACCCCGACGGGATGGCGCAGGAGGTCGCCGAGCGGGGCGCGAGCCTGTCGGGCGGGCAGCGCCAGCGCATCGCCCTGGCCCGCGCGCTGCTGGCCAACCCGCCGATCCTCGTCCTGCACGACCCCACCACCGCCGTCGACGCGGTGACCGAGCACGCCATCGCGCACGGGGTCAGGGAGCTGCGGGCCAGGCTGTCCACCGTGGTCATCACCAGCAGCCCGGCGCTGCTGTCGGTCACCGACCGCGTGGTCGTGGTCGACGGCGGGCGGGTCGTGGCCGAGGGCACGCACGAGGAGCTGGGCGCGCACGAGTCCTACCGGATGGCGGTGCTGCGGTGAGCGCGCTGCCGGTCGCCCCGGCGTCGGAGACCCGCAGGTGGCTGCTGGGGCAGCTGCGGGCGCGGCCGGGGGAGGTGGCCGCCGCGCTGCTCGTCGGGCTGGTCGGGGCGGCCGCCCTGGTGGTGCCGCCGTACGCGCTGGGCCTGCTGATCGACCGGATCAGCGACGGCGGGGCCATCGCGCCGATCGCCGTGGTGATCGCGGTGGCCGCGCTGGTCGGCGGGCTCGCCTCGGGCGCGACGACGTACCTGCTGGGCAGGCTCGGCGGGCGGGTGCTGGCCGCGGCGCGGGAGGAGACGGTCGCGCGGGTGCTGCGGCTGCCCGCGACGACGGTCGAACGCGCGGGCAAGGGCGACCTGCTCTCCCGGGTCAGCGCGGATGTCGCCACCGTCGCCAAGGCGGTGACCGAGGTCGTGCCGACCGTGCTGTCGGCGTTCCTGCTCGGCGTGCTGAGCCTGGCCGGGATGACCGCGCTGGACTGGCGGCTCGGCCTGGCCGGGCTGGTCGCGGTGCCGCTCTACGTCGCCGCCCTGCGGTGGTACCTGCCCCGGGCCGCGCCCGGGTACGCCGAGGAGCGGGCCGCGGTGGGGGAGCGGTCGCGGCTGATGGTGGAGAGCATGCAGGGCGCGCGGACGGTGCACGCCTACCGGCTGGAGGCCGAGCACCTGCGGCGCATCGACGCGGCCTCGCGGCGCTCGCGCGATGTGTCGGTGCGCGTGTTCGGCTACTTCACCCGCTTCGTCAGCCGGGTCAACCTCGCCGAGTTTGCCGGGATGGCGGCCGTGCTCGTCGCCGGGTTCTTCCTGGTGCGGGCAGGCGCGGTGACCGTCGGCGCGGTGTCGGCCGCGGCGCTGCTGTTCCTGCGGCTGGTCGGCCCCATCTCGATGCTGCTCTACACCTTCGACGAGGTGCAGTCGGCGGGCGCGAGCCTGGCCCGGCTGGTCGGCGTCATCGGCCTGCCCACCCCGCCCGCGGGCGCGGGCGCCGAGCCCGCGGACGCGAGCCTCGAACTGGTCGACGTGCGCTTCAGCTACGACGGCGCGACGCCCGTCCTGCACGGGATCGACCTGCGCGTCGCCCCCGGCGAGCGGGTGGCGCTGGTGGGCACGACCGGCGCGGGCAAGTCCACGGTGGCCGCCATCGCCGCGGGCGTCCTGCGCGGCGACGGCGGCGCCCGGCTGACCGGCGCGGTCCGCATCGGCGGTGTCCCGCTGGCCGACCTCGACGGCAGGCACGTCGCCATCGTCAGCCAGGAGACCCACGTCTTCGCGGGCACCCTGGCCGACGACCTGCGCCTGGCCCGCCCGGACGCCGCCGACGCCGACCTCGCCGCCGCCCTGGCGGCCGTCGGCGCGCTGGAGTGGGTCCGCGGCCTGCCCGACGGCCTGGGCACCGCGGTCGGCGAGGGCGGGCACGAGCTGACCCCGGCCCAGGCCCAGCAGCTGGCCCTGGCCCGCCTGGTGCTGCTCGACCCGCCGGTGGCGATCCTGGACGAGGCCACCGCCGAAGCGGGCAGCCTCGGCGCGCGCGCCTTGGAGCAGTCGGCGCGCGCGGCCACCGAGGGACGCACAACCGTGGTCGTCGCCCACCGCCTGACCCAGGCCGCGACCGCCGACCGCATCGTCGTGCTCGACCACGGTCGGGTGGTCGCCGAGGGCACGCACGACGAACTGGTCGCCCAGGGCGGTCAGTACGCGCAGCTGTGGCAGGCGTGGGAGGCCCACGCGGCCCTACCGGGCGGGACGGGCTGACTCGCGCGGTGCGGCGCGGTCGAGCAGGGCGAGGATGGTCCGGGTGAGGCCGGGGGCGTCCAGGCGGTGGCCGCGGAGGATCTCGGCGCGGGTGCCCTGGGGGAGGAAGTCGGCGGGCAGGCCGAGCGGGTGGGCCGGGGTGGCGACGCCCGCGCAGACGATGGCCTGGGCCAGGCGGGTTCCCGCGCCGCCCACCCGGGCGCCGTCCTCGACGGACACCACCATGCGGTGGGTGGCGGCGAGGTCGACCAGGGCCGGGTGGGGCGGGATGGCCCAGCCCGGGTCGCAGACGGTCGCGCCGACGCCGTGCTCGGCCAGCTTCAGCGCGGCGCGCACCGCGGTGACCGCCATCGGTCCGATCGCCACCAGGAGGACATCGCGGCCTGCGGCCTCGTGCAGGACGCCAACACCGTCCACTTCGTACAGCTCCGGCAGATCGGGACCGGGCGTGCCGCAGGGCAGGCGCAGGGCTGTCGGGCCGTTGTCGCCCACGGCCCTGGCCAGCAGCCGCCGCAGCTGCCGGGCGTCGCGGGGAGCGGCCACCCGCAGGCCGGGCACGCAGTGCAGCATCGGCAGGTCCCACATCCCGTGCTGCGAGGGGCCGTCGGCCCCGGCCACCCCCGCGCGGCCGAGGGCGAAGGTCACCGGCAGGGCGTGCAGGGCCACGTCGAACAGCACTTGGTCCAAGGCGCGGCCCAGGACCGCCGAGCGCAGCGCGACCACCGGGTGCAGCCCGCCCATCGCCAGGCCCGCGGCGCAGGCCACGGCGTGCTGCTCGGCGGCGCCCACGTCGACCACGCGGTCGGGGAACGCCGCGGCGAAGGCGTCCAGGCCGGTCGAACCCGCCGTCACGCACACCAGGTCCGGGCGGCTGCGGCCCAGCTCGACCAGCTCGGCGCCAAACACCGAAGCCCAGGTCGGCCCGTCGTCGCCCGCGGCGGGCAGCCGGTCGGCGCAGCCCTCCTCCGCGGGCGGGTACCCCTTGCCCTTCGTGGTCAGGCAGTGCACGACGACCGGGCGGCCGAGCGACCGCGCCTTGCCGAGCGCGGCTTCGAGCTGGTCGAGGTCGTGGCCGTCGACCGGGCCGACGTAGGCCAGGCCGATCGCCTCGAACACCGACAGCCGGAACCCGCCGTCGCGCAGCCGCGCCAGGTGCTCGCCGAGGGCCGTCGGCCCGCACGCGCGGCCGTTGTCGTTGAGCACGACCACCACCGGCCGCCTGCCCGCGGCGATGCTGTTCAGCGCCTCCCAGGCCATCCCGCCCGCCAGCGCGCCGTCGCCGACCACGGCGACCGCGATGCCCCCGGTGGGGCGCAGCGCCGCCGCCCGGGCCAACCCGTCGACATAGGACAGACCGGTCGAGGCGTGGGAGTTCGCCACCAGGTCGTGCGGGGACTCCGCCCGGCTCGGGTAGCCGGAGAGCCCGCCTGCCTGGCGCAGCAGCGGGAAGTCCCCGCGCCTGCCGGTGAGGATCTTGTGGACGTAGCTCTGGTGCCCGCCGTCGAAGACGATGGCGTCCCTGGGGGAGCGGAACACCCGGTGCAGGGCGATGGTCAGCTCCACGACGCCGAGGTTGGAGCCGAGGTGGCCGCCGGTGCGCGAGACGGTCTCCACCAGCAGCGCCCGGATCTCCCCGGCCAGCTCGGGCAGGGCCGCCGCGGGCAGGGCGCGCAGGTCGTCGGGCTGGTGTACCCCGGGCAGCGCGCTCATCGCGGCCTCCGAAATGGCGAACGGGCAACCGGCTTGCTACCCGATGCCCCGGGGGTGGTCGCGCAAACCCCCTGAACCGGCTTGACCGATTCGCTGCGGTTATTGCGCGGATTATGCGCCACAGTGGCGAAATCACTCGATCGAGTGAGTCGGGCGCGCGGGGAAACCGCGTCCACGCTGGGGATCTGATGCGGCGGCGGGATCGCTCACCGGGGCTCGGGGCCTGAGGGCGGCATCGTTTGGGCGGCTGGCAGGGCACGGAGCGTGCTATTCAGCTGCCCCCTTCGGGCGATAGGGACCCGCTGGCGAATGTTCTGGAAATGCATTGGCGTGACATCGCGGCCGCGGGCACGCGGCGGTGTTAGCGTCGGAATTCGCGTCTCGGGAAATGCAAGGGAGTCCGCCGTGACCCTGCCGCTGACCGAACCGGCCGCGACGGCGACCGGCGAGTGGGTCCAGGTCGACCTCGCCGCGACCCCCGACCAGGCCCGGCGCGTCTACCCCCACCTCGCCCGGGTCGCCAGGAACTGGCTGCGCGGCGGGGTCATCACCGACTTCTTCTTCATGCACAAGCCGCCCGGCCTGCGCGTGCGCCTGGCCGCGGCCCGCGGCGACGGGTCCGCCGTGCGCACCGACTTCCTCGTCCACGCCCTGCGCTGGCGCTTCGCCGGGCTCATCGCCGACGCGGGCCCCGCGGTCTACACCCCCGAGGCGGACCGCTTCGGCGGACCGGCCGCGATGGTCCTGGTGCACCGGCTGTTCACAGTGGACTCGCTGACCTGGCTGGCCTTCCACACCCGCCCGGGCGGCACGCCCGCGTGGCGGCTGTCGCTGGCGATGCTGCGCGACATCCTGCCCGCCGACGACGAAGCCGTCTGGTCGGCGGTCGCGGCCGTGGGCAGGCAGCGCCCGCCGGGCGCCCCCGACCCCGCGGCCGCCGCTGCCGGGCTGCGCGCGCTCTGGCGCGGGCCGGTCGATCCGCGCGCCGCCCTGCCGGTCACCGTCCGGTGCCTGGCCGACCGGCACGCCGCGCTGGCCAGGCCGGTCGTCCCGCGCTGGCAGGCCACGCCCGAGGCGCTGGCGTCGTACGTGATCTTCCACTGGAACCGCGGGACGCTGGGCGTGGGCGCCCAGATCCTCATCAGCGGGGCGCTCGGTGATGGGCGCTGACTACCTGCCCGCCGGACCGGCCTGCCTGCTGCGGGTGGCGGGCGTCCCCGCCGCGGCGCTGGCCGAGCTGGGCAACCCCGACCTGTTCGACCGCCTCCGGGCGCACCTCGACGCCGAGGACGCCTACCGCCGGTTCGCGGGCGACCTCGCCCGGCGCCTCGGCGACGAGCTGATCCCGCACCTCCCGCCGCCTTCCCGCGGCCTGGCCATCACCACCGCGCGCACGCTGCGCCGCGGCGCCCCGGCCGACGGCCGCGCCTGCCGCGCGCTCGCCGTGCTCGCCGCCGCGCTCGACGCGGGCCCCGCGCTGGCCGACGACCTGCTCGCCGCCGCCGAGCGCGCCACCGCGCTGGCCGCGGCCGACGCGCAGCTCACCGCCGACACCGCCGCCGAGTCTGAGCGCCTGGCCGGGCTGCCGTGGCGGATCGCCACCGCGAGCGCGGAGCTGACCCGCGTGCTGGCCGAGACCGTGCCCGAGGTCGTCGCCGAGATCTGCGAGCGGCTGGCCGCGGGGGAGGACTGGGCGGGCAAGCGGTTGCGCCAGCGCGGGGACTACCTGCTGCGGCTGCTGGCCCGCGCGGCGTTCAAGCCGACCCCGCGCGGCTGGCTCGGCCACGTCGCGCTGGTCGAGCTGGGGGCCGGGCCGGGGGAGCCCCGCGTCGGGGCGCACGCGGTGCACCGGGTCGCCAACATCCAGGACGGGCGGCGCGCGCTGGCCGCCGGCGACCTGCCCGACGCCTGGCTGAGCCTGACCGGGCTGCACTGGGTGCGCGGGGACCGCCTGTGCTGCTGGGTCGACGACCCCGGCGGCCTGCGGTTCGTGCGGATCAAGCGCACCCCGGCCGTCGACGCCGTGCGCCGGGTGCTGGGGCACAACGCGCTGCGGACCCCCACCGTGCTGGACCTGCTCGCCCCCGACCCGGACCGGCGCGCGGTCGTCCGCGCCTTCCTGCAGCACCTGCTGCGCCTGGGCGTGCTGCAGGCGTCCGCGCCGCCCGCCGCGCGCCTGGCGAGCTGGTCGCAGCGCCCCCGTCCGGACGACGGGCCCGGGTTCGCCGACGTCTACCAGCGCGCGGGCGGGCACCGCCCGGTCGCCGACGCCGCGCGGCTGGCGGGTTGGTCGCAGGGGCCCCGGCCGGACGATGGACCCGGGTTCGCCGACGTCTACCAGCGCGCGGACGGCCACCGCCCGGTCGCCGACGCCGCGCGGCTGGCGGGTTGGTCGCAGGGGCCCCGGCCGGACGATGGACCCGGGTTCGCCGACGTCTACCAGCGCGC
>NZ_JBSGHB010000014.1:87263-87723 GCF_053604195.1 Actinokineospora sp. NPDC004072
CGGACGGCCACCGCCCGGTCGCCGACGCCGCGCGGCTGGCGGGCTGGTCGCAGCGGTCCCGGCCGGATGGCGGGCCCGGGTTTGCTGACGTCTATCGGCGCGCGGGCGGGCACCTCCCGGTCGCCGACGCCGCCCGGTTGGCGGGCCGGTCGCAGCGGCCCCAGCCGGACGACGGACCTGGGTTTGCCGACGTCCACCGGCGCGCCAGCGGCCACTTCCCGGTCGCGGACGCCGCCCGGTTGGCGGGCTGGTCGCAGCGGTCCCGGCCGGATGGCGAGCCCGGGTTTGCCGACGTCTGTCGGCGCGCGGGCGGGCACCTCCCGGTCGCCGACGCGGCCCGGCTGGCGGGCCGGTCGCAGGGACCCCGGCCGGATGGCGAGCCCGGGTTTGCCGACGTCTGTCGGCGCGCGGGCGGGCACCTCCCGGTCGCCGACGCGGCCCGGCTGGCGGGCCGGTCGCG
>NZ_JBSGHB010000014.1:87820-222083 GCF_053604195.1 Actinokineospora sp. NPDC004072
GCAGGGACCCCGGCCGGATGGCGGGCCCGGGTTCACCGACGTCTACCGGCGCGTCAGCGGCCACTTCCCGGTCGCGGACGCCGCGCGGCTGGGCGAGCTGGTGGCGCAGGCCCGCAGGCTGCGCGCGGTGCTGCCGAGCAGCGCGGCCCGCCACCCCGTGCTGGCCTTGGTGGACAGCAGGCCGCGCCCGGTCACCCAGATCGTCGCGGAGTTCCTCGACCGCGAGCCGCCGCAGCGGCCGGTGCGCCGGGCGAACGCCTGGCCGATCCCCCAGCCCGGCACGCCGTACGCGGCATTGTGCGACTGGCTGCGCGCCCAGCCCGGCGACGAGGTCGACATCGACGCCGCCACCCTCGACCGCGTCGGCGCGCCCCCGGCCGCCGAGCCCGCCTGGCCGGTGGACTGCCTGGTGCGCCCGATGGCCGACGGCCGGGCCGTGCTGGAGGCGGTCATCCCCGCCGGGGTGGTCGACGCCCGCTTCGCCGAGGCGCTGGCCCGCCTGCACGGGCGCGTGCCGCAGGTGGAGGGCTACCGCGCGTTCCTCGACCACGCGGCCGCGCGCTGCGGGGCCGAGCCGGTGGAGATCCTGATCCCGCCGCAGGGGGAGCGGGCCGCCAACACCGTGCGCCGCCCGCGCTACCCCGGCACCTGGACCGGCGACGCCGACCCGAGCGCCTACCTGGCCGAGCCGATGAGCCGGTACCTGCCGCTGCGCGACATCACCGTCCGCGCCTGCGGCGGTCGGGTGGTCGCCGAGGACCCGGCCGGGCGCGTGCTGTGGCCGCTCTACCACGCCACCCGGGTCGCCCCGCCGCCGTGGGACGTCGTGCTGGCGCTGCTCACCGCGGCCAACCCGGTCGCGGAGCTGGTGGCGCCCTTCGCCGTCGGCGACCCGGCCGCCGCCTTCCCCGGCCGCACCCGGCTCCCCCGGATCAGCGTCGGCGGTGGCCTCATCCTCGCTGGCCGCAGCGCGCTGGTCCCCCGCGACCGGCTGCCCGACCCGGGCGCGCCGCTGCCTGCGCGGGTGCGGGCGCTGGCCCGGCTGCGCGGCTGGGCGGGCGCGCCGCGGTGGAACTTCGCGCGGGCGGCCGGGGGCCGCCGCCCGCTGCCGGTCGACCTGGACAGCGTCGGCGCGCTGCGCGTCCTGGACCGCCTGCTGGCCCGCAGCGGGGCAGGCGAGCTGGTGCTGGAGGAGATGCTGCCCGACCCCGACCACGTCGTGGTGCGCGACGACCGCGGCGCGGGCCTGGCCGCCCAGCTGGTGCTGCGCCTGCCCGTCCAGGCCGACCCCGCCCGGCTGGCCGAGCGGGCCGCGCGGGCGCTGCGCCGGGCCGAACCGCTGGTGGTCGCGTCCTGACCACCCCGGAGCCCCCCGCCGGAACCGCCGGTGGGACGAGGGAAAGAGGGAACCATGCAACCCGCGCTCGAACTGTCCGAACTCGACGAACTGGTCGACCAGCTCGACACCCAGATCAGCCAGGTCGCGCTGACCGACGACTCGGCGGCGCTGTCGCTGCTGCTGTGCAGCTTCAACTGCGGTGACGACGAGTGCTGCTCCCACTGGTGCTGACGGGCACTCCCCGGGAGGCGGCGCCGACCGCGGCCGGGCGCGACACCGCGGCAGCGGCGGCGGAACTGCTCGCCTCCTGGGCGTCATCACCAGGCGCGGCGGGCCCTGACCCGGGGCCCGTCGCGCTCGCCGCGCTCCTCGGCGACCCGGCCGCGGGGCGCGCGTGGCTGCGCGGGGCGGTCGGCGCGGCGGCGGGGGCGGGCCTGTTCGGCGGGCTCGCGGGCGTCGTCGCCGGGCTGCGGCTGATCCCGGGCGCGGCCGGTCCGGCCGACCGCGCCTCCACCGCGCTCGTCCGGGCGGTGACCGCGAAGGGATGGCGGACCTCGGGCGTCGGGTTCGCCGACTACGACCTGGTCAGCGGCCCGGCGGGCATCCTGCTGGCGCACCTGGCCGGTCCGCCGCCGGTGCCGGTCGCCCGGCTGCGGCCGATCATCGACCACCTGGCCGGGCTCGCCGACGCCGAGCTGGCCGGGCTGCGCATCGGCGCCCACCGCGACCACCCCGCGCTCGGCTGGAGCCAGGGCGAGGTCGTCACCGGCCTGGCCCACGGCGTCGCCGGGCCGCTGGTCGCGCTGGCCCTGGCGGGCGAGCGGCCGGAGGCGGTGGCGAACCTGGCCTCGTGGCTGGCCGCGCGGGCCACGACCGACCGCCGCGGCGCCCTGACCTGGGCCGCCCGCGGCCGGGGCGCGCCGGGCAGGCCGGGCTGGTGCTACGGCGCCCCCGGCGTCGGCTGGGCGCTGTGGGTCGCGGGCCAGGCGCTCGACGACGCGGGCCTGCGGGAGATGGCGCTCGCGGCCGTCAGCGGGCTGGGCGCGACCTACGAGCCCGAGGACTCCGCCGAGGGCCGCACCCTCTGCCACGGCGCGGCGGGGGTGCTGCTCGTGGCCGACGCCTTCGCCCGGCACGCCGGGTCCGCGCCCGCCGCCGACCTGCGCGACCGGCTCGCCGCGCACCTGCGCGCCCGGATCGAGGACGTGCTGCGGGCGGGCGGGCCGGGGCTGGTCACCGGGGCCGCGGGCGTGCTCGCCGCCCTGCTCACCGCCGACGGCGGCGACCGCGGCTGGCTGCCCTGCGTCGGACTGGCCTGATCGGAGGCCTTGACCGCCGGGCGCAGCCGGCCATACGCTCCTTTTAGTTAGACATTCTGACTAATTGAAGGGGCCGCGGGATGAGCCACCAGGCCGGGTCGGCCCGGATGCTGCGGGAGATCAACGAGGCGGCGGCGCTGGGCCACCTGCTCGACGGCGGCCCGCTGACCCGCGGCGAGCTGTGCGCGCTGACCGGCCTGGCCAAGCCGACCATCTCCGAGGCCGTGCGGCGGCTGCAGGAGGCCGGGCTGGTCAAGGTGGTCGGCCGCACCAGCGGCGGCCGCGGCCCCAACGCCGACATCTACGGCATCAACCCCAACGCCGCCTACGGCGCGGCGGTCTCCCTGCGCGCCCGGGACTCCACGCTCGTCACCGCCTTGTGCGACCTGGGCGGCGAGGTCCGCGCCCGGATCGAGACCCCGGTCGACTTCGCCGCGACCGACCCCGTCGACGCCATCGCCGAGGCCGTGGCCGCGGTGTGCAAGCAGGCCAGGGTCGCCGCCCGCAGGCTCGTCCACGTGCAGCTGGGCGTGCCGGGCTCCTACCACGAGCACGCGGGCGTCATCCGCTACGTCGACGTCCCCGGCTTCGACCGGCCCGGGCTGGTGGTCGAGATCCGCGACCGGCTGCGCACCGGGCTGGGCGTGGACAACGACGTCAACCTCGCCGCCGTCGCCGAGCGCGCGCACGGCATCGCCGCCGACGCCGAGGGCTTCGCGCTGCTGTGGCTGGGCGAGGAGGGCCTGGGCCTGGCCATCGACCTCGGCGGCGCCCTGCTGCGCGGCGCGCGCGGCGGGGCGGGCGAGATCGGCTACATGCCGGTCGGCCTGCCCGCGGCGGGCACCGTGCACGACTTCCACGACCTCGTGGGCGGGCAGGCGATCCGGGAGCTGGCCGCCCGCCACGGCATCCGCGCCGACACCGGGTACGCCGCGGTCGCCGAGGGCGTGGACGCCCGGGAGTTCATCGACGAGCTGGCGCTGCGCATCGCCGTCGGGCTGGCTGCGGTCATCGCCGTGCTCGACCCGCCGCTGGTCGTGCTCGCGGGCGAGGTCGGCCAGGCGGGCGGCCCGCAGCTGCACAAGGCGGTCGGCGCGGCGTTGCGTGAGCTGTCGGTGCTGGAGACCGCCGTCGCCTCCACCGGCCTCACCGAGGACGCCGTGCTGCTCGGCGCCATCGACACCACCCTCACCGCGGTCCGGGCGGCCCTGCTCGACCGCGGCTGACCCCACAACCCGCCACCTCCCACCGCGGTCGCCCCCGCGGGCGGTTCCCCCTACCCTCCGGAGGTCCCAGTGGCACCCCGACCCGCCCTGCTCGCCGCCGCCGCGCTCCTGCTGATCGGCGCCTGCACCCCGGGCAGCACCGACACCGCGGGCATCGCCCCCGCAGGCCAGCAGGTCAGCGGCACCGTCGACTTCTGGCACTTCTTCACCGCCCGGGAGGCCGCCGCCATCGAGGCCGCCGTCGCCGAGTTCGAGCGTGCCCACCCCGGCGTCGACGTGCGCGTCACCGCAGGCCAGGACGACGCCAAGGTGCTGCAGGCGATCTCCAGCGGCAACGGCCCGGACGTCGCCCTGTCCTACTCCACCGACATCGTGGGCAAGTTCTGCTCCGGCAACGCCTGGCGCGACCTGACGCCCTACCTGGAGCGCGACGGGGTCGACCTGGGGCAGTACCCGGAGACCGTCCGCTCGTACACGGCCTACCAGGGCAAGCGGTGCGCGATGCCGTTCCTGGCCGACGTCTACGGCCTGTACTACAACAAGGACCTGCTCGCCGAGGCCGGGTACACCGAGCCGCCCAAGACCATGACCGAGCTGGCCGCGATGGCCAAGAAGCTCACCAAGCGCAAGCCGGACGGCACGATCGAGGTCGCCGGGTTCGTCCCGCTGCTGAACTTCTACGAGCACACCCCCTCGCACGTCGGCCCGTCCTGGGACCTGCAGTGGCTGACCCCCGACGAGCGCTCGGCCATCGGCGGCGACGCCGACTGGGCCGCGATGCTGCGGTGGCACAAGGACCTCGTCGACTGGTACGGCTACGCGAACCTGCAGGAGTTCACCGCCGGCCTGGGCGACGAGTGGAGCACGGACAACGCCTTCCAGCAGGGCAAGGTCGCCATCACCGTGGACGGGGAGTACCGGGTGGCCTTCCTGCGCGACCAGGCGCCCGAGGTCGACTTCGGCACCGCCCCGGTCCCGGCCCCGGACTCCGCGCCCGACCGCTACGGCGCGGGCTACGTCACCGGCAACATCGCAGGCGTGGCGGCGAACTCGGACAACCCCGAGGCGTCCTGGGCGCTGATCCGGTACCTGACCACCGACACCGGCGCGATCGTCGCGCTGTCCAACGCGATCAAGAACGTGCCGACCACCCGGGACGCGCTGGCCTCGCCCGCGCTGGAGGCCGACCCGCAGTTCCAGACCTTCCTGGACATCTTCGCCCACCCGAAGACCGCGACCACCCCGCCCAACTCGGCCGGGCCGAAGTACATCGAGCTGGCCCAGGAGTACGTCAACGCCTACTTGGCCGGGCCGGGCGGCGACCCGGCGGCGGGGCTGCCCGAGCTCGACAAGCGCATCGACCAAGCGCTCGACCTCGGCCGGTAGCGGTGGCCACCGTGGACGGCCGCTGGCGGCGCAGGCTCACCGTGCTGGGCTTCATGGCGCCCGCCTTCATCGGCATCGGGGTCTTCTTCCTGTACCCGCTGGTGTCGGCGGTGTACTTCTCCTTCACCCGCTTCGACCTGCTCACCGCCCCGGAATGGGTGGGGTGGCGCAACTACGCCTACCTGTTCGCGCACGACCCGCTCGCGGTGAAGGCCGCGCTGAACACGCTGTGGCTGGTCGCGGTGCTGGTGCCCGTGCGCATGCTCGCCGCGCTCGGCACCGCCCTGCTGCTGACCTGGGTGCGCCGGGGCGGCGCGTTCTTCCGGACGGTGTTCTACCTGCCCGCGCTCGCCCCGCCGGTCGCCGCGACGATCGCCTTCGTCTTCCTGTTCAACCCCGCGACCGGCCCGGTCAACGGGTTCCTCGGCTGGCTGGGCATCGAGGGTCCGCTGTGGTTCGACTCGCCGGGGTGGGCCAAGCCGTCGCTGGTGCTGCTGGGCACCTGGGCGGTCGGCGACCTCATGGTGATCTTCCTGGCCGCGCTGCTGGCCGTGCCCCGCCACCTGTACGAGGCCGCCGAGATCGACGGTGCGGGGCCGTGGCAGCGGTTCCGGCACGTGACCCTGCCCGCGATGGCCCCGGTGCTGCTGTTCGCCGCGGTCACCGGGGTCATCCAGACCCTGCAGTACTTCACCCAGGCCGCCGTCGCCGCGAGCGTGGCCAGCGGCCAGGCCACGACCGGCGGCGGCATCTCGTCGACGTTCGGCTACCCCGAGGAGTCCACCCTGACCTACCCCCTGCACCTGTACGTCTCCGGCTTCCGGTACTTCGACATGGGCTACGCCAACGCCCTGGCCGTCGTGCTGTTCGTCGTCGCCTTCGCGGTCACCCTGGTGCTGCTGCGGCGGTTCCGCGAGTTCACCGGGGGCCAGCGATGACCGCGACCCTCACCAGGCCGGCCCCGCAGCGGGCGGAGGGGCGGAGCCGGAAGCGGGAGCCGTGGCTGCTGTGGGTGGCCCGCCACAGCATCCCGATCGCGGTGGCGATCATCTTCATCGCGCCGTTCGCGTTCGTGGTGCTGACCTCGTTCATGACCAGCGAGCAGGCGCTGACGAGCAGGCTGTGGCCGCAGAGCTGGCACCCGGAGAACTTCGTCGACATCTTCACCAAGCTGCCGATGCTGGACTACCTGCTCAACTCGATGACCTACGCGCTGCTGGCGACCGGGTTCATGCTCCTGTCGAGCATCCCCGCGGCCTACGCGCTGGCGAAGCTGCGCTGGCGCGGCAGCCGGGCGGTGTTCGTCGTGGTCGTCTGCATGATGATGCTGCCGCCGCAGGTCGTCACCGTGCCGCTGTACCTCATGTGGGCCAACGCGGGGCTGACCGGGACGCTGTGGCCGCTGATCATCCCGATGCTCTTCGGCGATGCGTTCAGCATCTTCCTGCTGCGGCAGTTCCTGCTGACCATCCCCGACGACTACCGCGACGCCGCCCGCATCGACGGCTGCTCGGAGTGGCAGGTGCTGCTGCGGGTGATCCTGCCGCTGGCCCGCCCGGCTATCGCCGCGGTGGCCGTCTTCCAGTTCTTCTACGCCTGGAACGACTACTACGGCCCGCTGCTCTACACCAGCGAGAACTCCGCGAGCTGGACGCTGTCGATCGCGCTGTCGCAGTTCAAGCACCTGCACCACGTGGAGTGGAACCTGGTCATGGCCGCGTCGCTGCTGGTCATGGCCCCGGTGATCATCATGTTCTTCTTCGCCCAGAAGGCATTCATCCAGGGCGTGACGCTGACGGGGGTGACGGGGTGAAGGTGGCGGTGGTCGGCGGTGGCTCGACCTACACACCGGAGTTGGTCGACGGGTTCGCCCGGCTGGGTGCCGCGGTGGACGAGGTGGTCCTGGTGGACCCCGCCGTCGAGCGGCTGGCCGTCGTGGGCGCGCTGGGGCGGCGGATCTTCCGCCGCCACGGCCACCCGGGAACCCTGAGCTGGACCGACGACCTCGACGCCGGGCTCGACGGCGCGACCGCGGTGCTCATCCAGCTGCGGGTGGGCGGGCAGGCGGCGCGCATCAGCGACGAGACCTTCCCGCTCGACTGCGGCTGCGTCGGCCAGGAGACCACCGGCGCGGGCGGGCTGGCCAAGGCCCTGCGGACCGTGCCCGTCGTGCTCGACATCGCGCGGCGGGCGCGCGAGCGGGCGGCCGACCCGTGGATCGTGGCGTTCACCAACCCGGTGGGCATCGTGACCCGGGCGCTGCTGGACGACGGCCACCGCGCGGTGGGCCTGTGCAACGTCGCCATCGGGCTCCAGCGCAGGCTCGCCGCCCTGCTCGACGTCCCGGCAGGGGAGGTGGTGCTCGACCACGTGGGCCTCAACCACCTGACCTGGGAGCGCGCGGCGACCGTCGGCGGCGTCGACCGGCTGCCCGACCTGCTGCGGACCCACGGCGAGGAGCTGGCCGAGCTGGTCGGCGTCCCCGTGGACGTCCTGCGGGCGACCGGGACGCTCCCGTCGTACTACCTGCGCTACTTCTACTGCCACGACGAGGTGGTGGCCGAGCAGCGCACGGCCCCGTCCCGCGGCCAGCGGGTCGCCGAGATCGAGCGGGAGCTGCTGGCGCTGTACCGGGACCCGAACTTGGACCGCAAGCCGGACCTGCTGGCCGAGCGCGGCGGGGCGTTCTACTCCGAAGCCGCGGTCGGGCTGCTCGACTCGCTGGCCGGGGCGGACGCGGGCGGGGTGCACGCGGTGAACGTGCGCAACCGGGGCACGCTGCCGAACCTGCCGGACGACGCGGTCGTCGAGGTGTCCTGCCGGGTCGACCGGGCCGGGGCCGCGCCGCTGCCCACGGCGCTGCCACCGGACCTGGCAGGCCTGGTCGCCCACGTCTCGGCCTACGAGGAGCTGGCCCTGGCCGCCGCCCGCGACGGCGGGCGGCAGCGGGTGTTCCGGGCGCTGCTGGCCCACCCGCTCATCGGGCAGGCCGACCGGGCCCGCGGGCTCGCCGACCGGCTGATCGCCGCCAACGCGGAGCACCTGCCGTGGGCACGCTGATCGCCGTCGACGGCGGCAACTCCAAGACCGAGATGCTGGTCTGCGACACCGCCGGGGCCGTGCTCGGGGCCGCCCGCGGCCCGGGGACCAACCACCAGACCGCGGGCGGCGTCGCCGCGGCGATGGCCCGGCTCGACGCGCTGATCCGCCGGGCGCGCGCGGACCTGCCCGATGAAACCCCGGATGCCGTGGTCTGCTGCCTCGCGGGCGCGGACTTACCCGTCGAGGTCGCCACGCTGACCGATGCCGTGGCGGCCGCTGGCTGGGCTACCAAGTCCATAGTGGACAACGACACCGCCGCGTTGCTGCGTGCGGGCACCGATTCCCGAGACGCCGTTGCGGTGGTGTGCGGGGCGGGCATCAACTGCGTCGGCCGCGCCGCCGACGGCCGCCACGTGCGCTTCCCTGCGCTCGGACCGGTCAGCGGCGACTGGGGCGGGGGCGGCGACATCGGCAGGCTCGCGCTGTGGCACGCCGTCCGGGCCGAGGACGGCCGCGGTCCGGACACCGCGCTGCGCACCGCCGTGGCCGTCCACTTCGGATTGTCGACGGCCACGGACGTGGCGATGGCCGCTCATCTGGACCGGGCTGTCGCGGCGCGGCTGAACGAGCTGGCCCCGGTCGTCTTCCGCGCGGCCGCCGACGGGGACGCCCTGGCCCGCGGCATCGTCGTGCGCCAGGGCGAGGAGGTCGTGGCCTTCGCGGGCGCGGCCCTGCGCAGGCTCGGCCTGACCGCGCTCACCGCTGACGTCGTGCTCGGCGGGGGAGTGCTGCGCGCCCGGCATCCCCTGCTGCACGAGGTGATCCGCGACGGACTGGCCGAAGTGGCCCCGCAGGCGCGCATCCGCGTGGTGACCGCCCCTCCCGTCCTCGGCGCGGCCCTGCTCGGCCTCGACGCCCTCGGCGCCCCGCCCGCCGCGGGGGCCGCGCTGCGGGCCGCGGTCGGGTCCTTGACAGCCCTGCGGAATGTATAGGAAAGTTGCCTAACAATTTCGTTCGTTACGGCCGCTCGACATGAGGAGATCGCCGTGTCTCGACGACGATTGTCTGCCCTGCTCGCCCTCCCCCTGATGGCCCTGTCGATCCCGTTCGTCACCAGCGCGCAGGCGGCGCCCACCGCCGAGACGCCGCTGGCGGCCAACGGGCAGCTGCGCGTGTGCGGCGTCAAGCTGTGCAACGAGCGGAACCAGCCCGTGCAGCTGCGCGGCATGAGCACGCACGGAATCCAGTGGTTCAACGACTGCGTCAACGACGCCTCCCTCGACGCCCTCGCTGGCGACTGGGGCGCCGACGTCCTGCGCATCTCGATGTACGTGCAGGAAGGCGGCTACGAGACCGATCCCGCGGGGTTCACCAACCGGGTCAGCTCGATCATCGACGAGGTGACCGCGCGCGGCATGTACGCCATCGTGGACTGGCACATGCTCACCCCCGGCGACCCGCACTACAACCTCAGCCGCGCCAAGACCTTCTTCACCGAGATCGCCCGGCGGCACAACGGGAACAAGAACCTGCTCTACGAGATCGCCAACGAGCCGAGCGGGGTGAGCTGGTCGCGGATCAAGAGCTACGCCGAGCAGCTGATCCCGGTCATCCGGGCCGCCGACCCGGAGACGCCGATCCTGGTCGGCACCCGGGCGTGGTCGTCGCTGGGCGTCTCCGAGGGCGCGACCGAGGCCGAGGTGGTCAACAACCCGGTCAACGCCTCGAACATCATGTACACCTTCCACTTCTACGCCGCCTCCCACCGCGACGAGTACCTCAACGCGCTGTCGCGGGCAGCCGACCGCATCCCGATGTTCGTCACCGAGTTCGGCACCCAGAACTACGCCGGTGAGGGCGCGAACGACTTCGCCATGACCCAGCGCTACCTCGACCTCATGGCGCGCAAGCAGATCAGCTGGACGAACTGGAACTACTCCGACGACCACCGCTCCGGCGCGGTATTCACCGAGGGCACCTGCCCGAGCGGGCCGTACGCGGGCACCACGCGGCTCAAGGAGGCGGGCAAGTGGATCCGCGACCGGGTGCGCGAGGGCGGCACCCCCGGGCCCGGTGACGCGGCGCTGATCTCCCGCGGCAAGCCCGCGACCGCCTCGTCGGTCGAGACCTCCGAGCTGACGGCGGACAAGGCCGTGGACGGCAGCACCACCAGCCGGTGGGCCAGCGCCGAGGGCGTCGACCCGCAGTGGATCAGGGTCGACCTCGGCGCGGGCGCGACGGTGACCAGGGTGCGCCTGAACTGGGAGGCCGCCTACGCCCGGGCCTACCGGGTGGAGATCTCCGCCGACGGCTCGACCTGGACCCGGCTGGCCACCGAGAGCGCGGGCGACGGCGGGGTCGACGACTGGACCGGGCTCACCGGGCAGGGCCGCTACCTGCGAGTCTACGGGACGGCGCGGGGCACGCAGTGGGGCTACTCGCTGTGGGAGCTGGAGGTCTACGGCACCAGCGGGGCCAGCGGCGGGGCGTTCACCGTCGTCGGCGCGGCCGACATCGCCGACCAGTGCACCGCCAGCCAGTCGACCTGCATGCACTTCAAGACCGCGGCCCGCGCGCAGGCCATCAACCCCGCGTTCTACATAACGATGGGCGACAACCAGTACGACGACGCCCACATCGAGGACTTCCGCAACTACTACGACAAGTCGTGGGGCCGGTTCAAGGACAACACCTACCCGGTGCCGGGCAACCACGAGGCGTACGACGACTGGGACAACCAGGACGAGCGCGCCTACCGGGAGTACTTCGGCTCGCGGGCCACGCCCCAGGGCAAGATGTGGTACAGCTTCGACCGCGGGAACTGGCACTTCATCGCGTTGAACTCCAACCGCTTCGACGAGCGCGAGCAGCTCGACTGGCTGCGCGCCGACCTCGCGGCGAACACCAAGCAGTGCGTGGCCGCCTACTTCCACCACCCGCTGTTCAGCTCCGGCGACCACGGCAACGACCCGGTCGGCAGGCCGGTGTGGCAGCTGCTGCGCGACGCCGACGTCGAGCTGGTGCTCAGCGGCCACGACCACCACTACGAGCGCTTCCACCCGCAGAACCCCGACGGCACCGCCGATCCGAACGGGATCGTGGAGATCGTCGGCGGCACCGGCGGCAAGGACCTCTACGGCCGGGGCGACACGATCCAGGACAACAGCGCCAAGCAGATCTGGGACCGCTACGGGGTGGTCAAGCTCGACTTCACCGACACCGCGTTCCAGGTCGCGTTCGTCGACGTGGACGGCGTCGTCCGCGACACCAGCCCGACCTACTCCTGCCACTGATGTACCTCGCCGCGAGCAGGGCCCGGCAGGACGCCTGCGACCCGGCGCCCACCACGGGTGGTCGCCGGGTCGCGGGGGCCGTGGTCGCCCTGGGATCGGTCAGCCTCGTCACCGACCTCTCCGCGGAGATGGTCACCGCCGTCCTCCCCCTGTACCTCGTCATCGGCCTGGGCCTGAGCCCCCTGCAGTTCGGCCTGCTCGACGGCCTCTACAACGGCGCGACAGCCCTGGTCCGGCTGGCGGGCGGCCACGCGGCCGACCGCTGGCGGCGGCACAAGCTGGTCGCGGGCGCAGGCTACGCCCTGTCCGCGGTCTCCCGCCTCGGCCTGCTGGTCGGCACGCCTGCGGCCCTGTCCGCCGCCATCGGGGCCGACCGCATCGGCAAGGGCATCCGCACCGCCCCGCGCGACGCGCTGATCACGCTGAACACCGAGGCGCCCTTCCTCGGGCGCGCCTTCGGCGTGCACCGCGCGATGGACACCACGGGCGCGCTGCTGGGCCCGCTGGCGGCCTTCGCGCTGCTGGCGGCGACCGCGGGGGCGTACGACGCGGTGTTCGTCGTCAGCTTCTGCTTCGGCGCCCTGGGCGTGGTCATCCTGGTGGCCTTCGTCCCCGGGGGTCCAGCGGGCAGCGCCCAGGCCGGGGGAGCCGCGGCGGGCGAGCGGGCGTCGCTGCGGGCGACGCTGCGGCTGGTGCGGGTGCCGGGGTTCCGCCGGGTGCTGGTGGCCGCGAGCGTGCTGGGGCTGGTCAGCGTCACCGACGGGTTCCTCTACCTGCTGCTGCAAGAGCGGCTGTCGCTCGACGCGGCCTACTTCCCGCTGCTGCCGCTGGGCAGCGCCGCGGTCTACCTGCTGCTCGCCGTCCCGGTCGGCCGCATCGCCGACCGGACGGGCCGCAGGCTGCCGTTCCTGCTCGGGCACCTGGCCCTGCTCGGCGCGTACGCCGCCCTGCTCGTCCCGGTCGGCGGGCCGGTGCTGGTCCTGCTCCTGCACGGGATCTACTACGCGGCCACCGACGGCGTGCTGATGGCGCTCGGCGGGCCGCTCGTGCCCGCCGCCCAGCGCGCGGGCGGGCTCGCCCTGCTCCAAACCGGGCAGGCGACCGGGCGGCTGCTGGCGTCCGTCCTCTTCGGCGCGGCGTGGACGGTCTGGGGGCTGGTCCCCGCGATCACCGCCGCCGCGACCGCGCTGGCCGCCGGGCTCGTCGCCGCGGCGGTCGTCCTCAAGGAGGTGCGATGAAGGTCTTGGCCGCCACCGCGGCGGGGGTCGTCCTGGCGGCGGTCGCCGTCGGGTACACCGTCACCGCCGCCGACCGCCCGACGCCCGCGCAGGCCGCGATCGCGCCCGGCCTGCACGTGCGCGGCGCCGACGGCGTCATCACCGGCACCGGGCTGTCCTGCCACCGCTTCTACGCCGCGGGCGACGCCGCCGTCTGCCTGACCGCCAAGCCCGGCATCCCGCCGATGACGACCGCGACCGTCGTCGGGCGGGACCTGGCGCAGCGCCACGAGGTCCAGTTCGGCGGCACGCCCAGCCGCGCCCGCGTGTCGCCGTCGGGGCGGATGGTGTCGTGGACGGTGTTCGTCAGCGGCGACTCCTACGCCGGATCGGACTTCTCCACGCGCACCGGGATCCTCGACACGCGCACCGGGTACCTCATCAAGAACATGGAGTCCATCCAGCTCTACCTCGACGGGAAGCGCTACCACGCCCCCGACGTGAACTTCTGGGGCGTGACCTTCACCGCCGACGACAACCGCTTCTACGCCACCGTCGCCACGCGCGGGCAGACCTACCTGGTCGAAGGCGACCTGGCCGCGTGGACGGCGCGCACGCTGCGCACCAACGTCGAGTGCCCGTCGCTGTCGCCGGACGGCACGCGCATCGCGTTCAAGAAGCGCGTCGAGCCCGGCCCGTGGCGGCTGCACGTGCTGGACCTGGCCACGATGCGGGAGACGCCGCTGGCCGAGACCAGGAGCGTGGACGACCAGGCGGCCTGGCTGGACGACCGCACCGTCGCCTACGCCCTGCCCGGCCCGGACGTCTGGTCCATCCCCGCCGACGGGACGGGCGCGCCCGAGCTGATCGCGCCCGGCGCGTCGTCCCCGTCGCCATGACGGGGGTTTCCGCCCGGCCGCGGGAGGTTACCCGGACCGGGCGGAAAGGAGGGTCCACATGCACCGCGAGAGCGACAAGCACGGACCGCGCCAGGACGACGAGCTCAAGCACCAGATGGAGGGCATGCTGCGCGCCAACCGCCCGACCAGGGCCGAGGAGGGCCGGGAGCAGGAGCCGATGCCCGACGACACCGACGTCGAACCGGAGTAGCGGGTTTCACTTGCGCCGGGGCGGGGAAGGTCATGGTCGAGTGAGAGGAGCGCCATGACCGCAACCCTGGTGCGCATGGGGGACACCGAGCTGACCCCGGCCAACCCGGATGACGACGTCCGCGGCCGCACGGTCGTCGACCGCAACGGCGACGAGCTGGGCGACGTCGACGGCCTGGTCATCGACCACGACGAGCGCCGCGTCCGCTTCCTGGAGGTCGCCTCGGGTGGCTTCCTGGGCATCGGCAAGCAGAAGGTCCTCGTCCCCGTCGACGCGGTGACCGCCGTCGGCGAGTCGGAAATCCGCATCGACCAGGACCGCGAGCGCGTCGCGGGCGCGCCGGTGTACGACCCGGACCTCACGGTGGACCAGCGCTACGCCGACGACCTGTACGGCTACTACGGCTACGTCCCGTTCTGGGGAGCGGGCTACATGTACCCGGCCTTCCCGTTCCGGCGCTGAGGACACGTGCTATGCCATTCCCATGAGCACAGTCACCTCCGCCGACGGCACCACAATCGACTACGACACCTACGGCACCGGCCCCGCCGTGATCCTCATCGGCGGCGCGACCCAGTTCCGCGCCATCGATGAGCGCACCACGACGGGCGCCCGCCTCCTGGCCGACCGCGGCTTCACGACCGTCGACTACGACCGGCGCGGCCGCGGTCGGTCGGGGGACCACCCGGAGTGGGCGGTGGAGCGCGAGGTGGAGGACGTCGCCGCCCTGATTGACGCGGTGGGCGGCAGCGCGGCGCTCTACGCCAGCTCGTCGGGCTCCACGGTCGCCCTGCCTGCCGCTGCGGCGGGGATCGGGGTGACGGCCCTGGTGCTGTACGAACCGCCGATGTTCGCGGGGCGCGACACGACGGACAAGATCACGCGCATTCGTGAGCTGGTCACCGCCGGCGATCTCGACGGGGCGCTGCGGTTTGGGCTGACGGAGGTGATCGGTGTGCCGGAACCGGTGGTCACCGGAATGTCCCGAGAGCCGTTCTGGCCCACAATGGTCACCGTCGCCCCGACCCTCCTCTACGACTTCACCGCCCTCCGCGATGTCTACCTGGACCCGGACTGGCGCAGTCGCTGGTCCGGCGTCACCGTCCCCACGACGGTCCTCTCCGGCGACCGAACCTTCCCCGGAATGCCAGAAGCCGCCGACGCCGTAGCCGCCGCCCTCCCCCACGCAACCCGAATCACCCTGCCCGGCCAAGACCACGGCCCGACGCCTGAGGTCATGGCAGAAACCCTGGCGTCAATCCTTCGCTGACCTGGACGAGCCGCTGAAGCGAGTGGCCTGCCGAGCGACCGGTTGCAGAGCGAGTGACTGGCGTGTGGGGCGGGTGACTGGCGTGTGGAGCGGGTGACTGGGTTGGGGAGCGGGTGACTGGGTTGGGGAGCGGGTGGGCGGTGGTTGCTGACGGGTGAGTCGTGCGGAGTGTGGTTGCGCGATGTGCGTTGTGGATCCGATGGGGTGAATTCGCCTTCGTGGGGCCCCTAAGCGAAGCACCGCTGGGCGTGGAGAAGGGCGGAGCGGGCAGGCCCGTCCACGCCCGGCGAGGGTAGCGGTGCTTCGCTCCCCACGAAGGCGAGTTCACCCCATCGGACAGACGACTCGGGGCGCGTTGCGTTGAGTGGGTGGTCCCGCTGCGACACACACAACTGCTCTTGTGTGTTGTCCCGGGCTTCCGTCGCATCCCTCCCGGGCCGTGTCCCCATCAGTGCACCGGTCACTCACGACTCGCCCGTTATTCCTCCGGCCGCCCTCTCCGCACCCGTCCGCTACGAACCTCCTTCCACACCCCTCGCACCGCGATCTGACTCCGGCCCCCCGTCGCCCCCCGCCCCTTCCATCCCGCCGCCTCGCTCGCTCGGTCGCCCTTCGCTCCGCCCCGCCCTCCTCCTTCCATGTCCAACCTCTCCACGTCTCCGCAGACCCGCCATCCACCTCCCCACCTCCCTCGCCCCCTTCCACTACCGCCCGTGCTCCTCCCCGCCGCCTCCGTGCCTCTCCGCCGCCACTCGGTCGAGCAGCCCGCCCCTCCCCGCCCGACCCCGATCCGCCCCTAACCCCCCGCCCCCTCCACCACCGCCCACCCCTCCCACATGGGGCGAAGCGGCCAGCCACAGGGGCGACCCCGGGTCCGGTGAGAGGGCTGTTGTTCATCTATCGTGCGATTTGCAGGTGGTGATGGAGGGTGGGGTTGTGAGGATCAAGCGGGTGGTTGCTGGGATCGCTGCGGTGGCCCTAGTGGGGGGTTGCGGCAGCGATGTCAACACCGTTCGGTGGTCGATCGGGGGTGGGGGTGGGGTGCCTGCGCCCACGGCGACCGTGCCGGTGGAGTGCGGGGGGACGCAGGCGCTGACCGGGGAGGGGTCGACCGCCCAGAAGGGGGCGATGGACGTCTTCATCGCGGCCTACACCCAGGCGTGCCCCGGGCAGCAGATGTCCTACACCGCCTCCGGGTCCGGCGCGGGGGTCAAGCAGTTCGTCTCCGGGATCGTCGACATCGGGGGGAGTGACTCGGCCCTCAACGCCGGGAAGGGGGAGGTCGAGGACGCGCAGCGGCGGTGCCGGGGGAATGCCGCGTGGAACCTCCCGCTGGTGTTCGGGCCGGTCGCGGTGGTCTTCCAGGTGGATGGGCTGACCGACCTCACCCTCAACGGCGAGGTGCTCGCGCGGATCTTCAGCGGGGCGATCACCCGCTGGGACGACCCGGCCATCGCCGCCCTCAACCAGGGCACCGACCTGCCCGACATTCCGATCACCGTCGTCTACCGCGCTGACGAGTCCGGCACGACCGACAACTTCCAGCGGTACCTCACCGCCGCCTCCGACGGCGCGTGGACCAAGGGCGCGGGGAAGACGTTCGTCGGCGGGGTCGGACAGGGTGGGCAGGGGTCGCCCGGGGTTGCGGAGGCGGTGGCGGCCAGCCGGGGGGCCATCGGGTACGTGGAGTGGTCGTTCGCGCAGGACAAGGGGCTGCGCATGGCCAAGATCGACAGCGGGTCGGGGCCGGTGGAGCTGAGCGTGGAGTCCGCCGGGCGGGCCATCGACGCCGCGCAGGTCAAGGGGGAGGGGCACGACCTGGTCATCGACCTCGACGCGCTCTACGCGGGCGATGCCCCCGGCGCCTACCCGCTGGTCCTGGTCACCTACGAGCTCGTCTGCTCCCAGGGCTACGACCCCGAGACCGCCAAGGCCGTCAAGGCGTTCCTCAACACCGCCGCGACCGCGGGCCAGGCGGGCATGACCGACGCCGGGTACGTCCCGCTCCCGCAGCGCTTCCAGACCCGCCTGCTGGCGGCCATCGCCGCGATCGGGTGAGCCTCAAGGCCGGGTAAAGGCCGCGGCCGCCAGCGTCAAGAGGCCGTCAGGAGCCCTTGGCCGACCGTCCCGTCACCCACACGATCGGGTGGTCCTGCCGCACCGTGCGGCGGGGGGAAAGGGACGCTGTGATGGCCGATCTGGCCTATGCGGTGCTGGTGGTCGGGGTGTTCGCGGTGCTGGCGCTCATCGTGCGCGGACTGGAGCGGTCGTGAGCGCCGCCAACGCCATCGGCGGCGCCGTCGCGCTGCTGCTGCTCATCTACCTGGTCGTCGCGCTGGTGAAGCCGGAGAAGTTCTGATGTCCGGCTTAGTCCAGCTCGCCCTGCTCGGCATCGCCTTGGCCGCGGTGCACCGCCCGTTCGGCGACTACCTGGCCCGCGTCTACACCAGCACGCACCACCTCAAGGCGGAACGCGCCATCTACCGGCTCGTCCGGGTCGACCCGGCGGCCGAGCAGCGGTGGGGCTCCTACGCCTTCGGCGTGCTCGGGTTCTCCTTCGCGGGCGTCGCCCTGCTCTACCTCATGCAGCGGCTGCAACCCCTGCTGCCCCTGCACTTCGACCGCGGCGCGGTGCCGCCCGGGATGGCCTTCAACACCGCCGCCAGCTTCGTGACCAACACCAACTGGCAGTCCTACGTGCCCGAGACCGTCCTCGGCCACACCGTGCAGCTGGCGGGACTGACGGTGCAGAACTTCGTCTCCGCCGCCGTCGGCCTGTCCGTGGCGATGGCGCTGGTGCGCGGGTTCGTGCGCGCCCGGACCGACCGCATCGGCAACTTCTGGGTCGACCTCGTGCGCGGCACCGTCCGCGTGCTGCTGCCGATCGCCTTCGCCTTCGCCATCGTGCTGGTCGTCACCGGGGTCACGATGAGCTTCAAGGCGGGCGTGATGGTCGACGGGCAGGGCTTCGCCCAGGCCCCCACGGCCAGCCAGGAGGCGATCAAGGAGCTGGGCACCAACGGCGGCGGGGTGTTCAACGCCAACTCCGCGCACCCGTTCGAGAACCCCAACGCCTGGTCGAACCTGGTCGAGCTGTTCCTGATCCTGGTCATCCCGGTCTCGCTGACCCGCACGTTCGGCACGCTCGTCGGCGACCGGGCGCAGGGCCGCGTCCTGCTCGCCGTCATGGGCGTCATCTGGACGGCGATGCTCGCGGTCATGTGGTGGGCCGAGGCGGGCGGCCTGCGCCCGATGGAGGGCAAGGAGGTCCGCTTCGGCGTCCCGCTGTCGGTGCTGTGGGCCAACGCCACCACGGGCACCTCGACCGGCGCGGTCAACGCCATGCACGACAGCTTCACCGGCCTGGGCGGCGGCGCGGCCCTGCTCAACATGCTGTTCGGCGAGCTGACCCCCGGCGGCGTCGGGACCGGCGTCTACAGCATCCTGGTGATGGCCGTCATCGCCCTGTTCCTCGCCGGGCTGATGGTTGGGCGCACCCCGGAGTACCTGGGCAAGAAGCTCGGGCGCCGCGAGGTGACCGCCGCCGCGCTGGCCATCCTCGCCATGCCCGCGGCCACGCTGGTCGGTGCGGGCGCCACCGCGGCGCTGCCCAGCACCGCGGGCGCGGTGAACGACCCGGGCGCGCACGGCCTCACCGAGGTCCTGTACGCCTACGCCTCGGCGTCGAACAACAACGGCAGCGCCTTCGCGGGCCTGACGGCCACCAGCGACTGGTTCCAGTCGTCGCTGGGCGTGTGCATGCTCATCGGCCGGTTCGTGCCGATCATCGCGGTGCTCGCGCTCGCGGGCGCCCTCGCCGCCCAGCGGAAGGTCCCGGTCACCGCGGGCACGCTGCGCACGACCGGCCCGCTGTTCGCCACGCTGCTCGGCGGCACGATCGTGCTGGTCGCGGCGCTCACCTTCGTCCCAGCCCTGGCCCTCGGGCCCATCGCGGAGGCCCTCCAGTGATCAAGTCCATCCCGGGGGCGCTGCGCAAGCTCCACCCCCGCCACCAGGTGCGCAACCCCGTCCTGTTCGTCGTGTGGGTCGGGTCGCTGCTGGTCACCGCGTTCGCGGTGGCCGACCCGAGCCCGTTCGCCGTCGCCGTGGCGGCGTGGCTGTGGTTCACCGTCCTGTTCGCCGCCGTCGCCGAGACCGTCGCCGAGGGCCGCGGCAAGGCCCAGGCCGACGCGCTGCGCAGGACCAGGCGCGACGCCGTGGCCCGCAGGCTGCGCGCCGACGGCGGGGAGGAGCGGGTGGCGGGCACCGACCTGCGCCTCGGGGACCGGGTCGTGGTCGAGGCGGGCGAGGTGATCCCCGGCGACGGCGACGTGGTCGAGGGCATCGCCACGGTGGACGAGTCGGCGATCACCGGCGAGTCCGCCCCGGTCGTGCGCGAGTCCGGCGGCGACCGGTGCGCGGTCACCGGCGGCACCACGGTGCTGTCCGACCGGATCGTCGTGCGGATCACCAGCAGGCCGGGGGAGACCTTCGTCGACCGGATGATCGCGCTGGTCGAGGGCGCGCGGCGGCAGAAGACGCCCAACGAGATCGCGCTGACCACCCTGCTGGCCGCCCTGACGATCGTCTTCCTGCTCGCCGTGGTCGCCCTGCAGCCGTTCGCCGTCTACTCCGGCGGCGAGCAGTCGGTGATCGTGCTGACCGCGCTGCTGGTCTGCCTGATCCCGACGACGATCGGCGCGCTGCTGCCCGCCATCGGCATCGCAGGCATGGACCGGCTCGTGCGGCGCAACGTGCTGGCCAAGTCCGGACGGGCCGTCGAGGCCGCGGGCGACGTCGACACGCTGCTGCTGGACAAGACCGGCACCATCACCTGGGGCAACCGCCGCGCCACCGAGCTGATCCCGGTCGACGGCGCCGACGAGGCCGCGCTCGCCGCGGCCGCCCGGCTCGCCAGCCTGGCCGACGGCACCCCCGAGGGCCGCAGCGTCCTCCAGCTCTGCGCCGAGCGCCACGGCCTGCCCGAGGCCGCCGACGCCCACGAGAAGGCGGCGCGGTTCGTGCCGTTCTCCGCCCAGACCCGGATGAGCGGGGTCGACCTCGACGGCAGGCGCGTGCGCAAGGGCGCGGCGAGCGGCTTCGCGCTCTCGGCGCAGGCGGCCCGGGTCGTCGCCGAGATCGCCGAGGCGGGCGGCACGCCGCTGGCCGTGGCCGTCGACGAGGTGGTGCTCGGCGTCATCCGGCTCACCGACGTGGTCAAACCCGGCATCCGCGAGCGCTTCGCGGAGCTGCGCGCGATGGGCATCCGCACGGTCATGGTCACCGGGGACAACCCGCGCACCGCGCAGGCCATCGCCGCAGAGGCCGGGGTGGACGACTTCCTCGCCGAGGCCACCCCGGAGGACAAGCTGGCGGTGATCCGGGCCGAGCAGGAGGGCGGCAGGCTGGTCGCGATGGCGGGCGACGGGGCCAACGACGCGCCCGCGCTGGCCCGCTCCGACGTCGGCGTCGCCATGAACACCGGCACGTCGGCGGCCAAGGAGGCGGGCAACATGGTCGACCTCGACTCCGACCCGACCAAGCTCATCGAGATCGTGGGGATCGGCAAGCAGCTGCTGATCACCCGGGGCGCGCTGACCACCTTCTCGGTGGCCAACGACCTGGCGAAGTACTTCGCGATCCTGCCCGCGATGTTCGCCGCCATCTACCCGCAGCTGGGCGCGCTCGACATCATGCGGCTGGGGTCGCCGCAGTCGGCGATCCTGTCCGCGGTGGTGTTCAACGCGCTCATCATCGTGGCGCTGATCCCGCTGGCCCTGCGCGGCGTGCGCTACCGGCCCGCGAGCGCGTCGGCGCTGCTGCGGCGCAACCTGCTGGTCTACGGCGTCGGCGGCGTGCTCACGCCGTTCGCCGGGATCTGGCTCATCGACCAGGTGGTTCGGCTCGTCCCGGGGATGGCGGCATGACCAGGCAGGCGATGGCGGGGCTGCGGGCCCTGCTCGTGCTCACGGTGATCACCGGGCTGCTGTACCCAGGCGCGGTGTGGGCGGTCAGCCGCCTGCCCGGCCTGCACGCCCGCGCCGAGGCGGTGGACACCACCCTGGTCGCCGTGCCCCGCGACGGCGACCGGTGGTTCCACCCCCGGCCGTCGGCGGCGACCCCGCCCGCCTCCGGCGGGTCCAACAAGGGCGAGCGCAACGCCGAGTACGACGCGGTGGTGGCCCAGCGGCGGGCCGAGGTCGCCCGGCGGGAGGGCGTCGACCCGGGGCGGGTGCCCCAGGACGCGGTCACCGCGTCGGCCTCCGGGCTGGACCCGCACATCAGCCCCGCCTACGCCGAGCTGCAGGTGCCGCGGGTGGCCGAGGCCAACGGGCTGCCCGAGCAGCGGGTGCGCGAGCTGGTCGCCGAGCACACCGAGGGCGGGTTCCTCGGTCCCGCGGGGGTGAACACGACCGCGGTCAACCGGGCGCTGGCCGGGGGAGACTGAGGGCGTGGACGGCACACGCAGGCGCGGTGAGCTGCGCATCTACCTCGGGGCCGCGCCCGGCGTCGGCAAGACCTTCGCCATGCTGGGCGAGGCGCACCGGCGCCGGGAGCGCGGCACCGACATCGTCGTCGGCTACGTCGAGACGCACGGCCGGGCCAGGACCGCCGAGCTGCTCGACGGCTTGGAGGTGCTGCCGCGGGCCTGGCGCGGGCACCGGGGTGTAGACCTGCCCGAGATGGACGTGGACGCGGTGCTGGCCCGCGCCCCCGAGGTGGCCGTCGTGGACGAGCTGGCCCACACCAACGCGCCCGGCTCGCGCAACGCCAAGCGCTGGCAGGACGTCGACGAGCTGCTGGAGGCGGGCATCGACGTGCTGTCGACGGTGAACGTCCAGCACCTGGAGTCGCTCAACGACGTGGTGGAGCGCATCACCGGCATCCAGCAGCGCGAGACCGTGCCGGACGAGGTGGTGCGCCGCGCCGAGCAGGTCGAGCTGGTCGACATCACCCCGCAGGCGCTGCGGCGGCGGCTGGCCCACGGCAACGTCTACGCCGCGGACAAGATCGATGCCGCGCTGGGCAACTACTTCCGCGTCGGCAACCTCACCGCGCTGCGGGAGCTGGCCCTGCTGTGGGTGGCCGACCAGGTCGACGTCGCCCTGCAGCGCTACCGGTCCGAGCAGGAGATCACCGACACGTGGGAGGCGCGGGAGCGGGTCGTCGCGGCGGTCACCGGCGGACCGGAGAGCGAGACGCTGATCCGCAGGGCGCGGCGCATCGCCGTGCGGGCGGGCGCCGACCTGCTGGTCGTCCACGTCCTGCGCGGCGACGGCCTGGCCGGGGTGTCCCCCGAGCACGCCGCGCGCTGCCGCCGGACCGCCGAGGACCTCGGCGCGACCTTCCACACCGTCGTCGGCGACGATGTGCCCACCGCCCTGCTGGACTTCGCCCGCGGCGCCAACGCCACCCAGCTGGTCCTGGGCACCTCCCGCCGCCCGCGCCTGGCCCGGGTGTTCGACGAGGGCATCGGCGCGGCGGTGATCCAGGAGTCGGGGCCGATCGACGTGCACATGGTCACCCACGACGAGGCGGGCCGCGGGCCGCGCGGGCCGCGGCCCGCCTCCTTCCCGCGGTCGCGGCTGGTCGTGGGGTGGCTGCTGGCGGTGCTGCTGCCCACGCTGTGCGCGGCGGGCGGGCTGCTGCTCGGCGACCGGATCGAGCCGTCGACCGAGCAGCTCGGGTTCGTGCTGGCCACGGTGGCGGTCGCGCTGGTCGGCGGGCTGGGGCCGGGCCTGGTGGCGGCGATCCTGGGCGCGGGCTTGCAGAACTACTACTTCATCGAGCCCTTCCGCAGCCTGTCCGTCGCCGCGCCGCGGGGCGTGGTGTCCCTGGTCGTGATGGTGCTCGTCGCCGTGCTGGTGGCCCTGGTGGTCGACCGCGCGGCCCGGCTGGCCCAGCAGGCCGCCCGCGCCCGCACCGAGGCCGCGCTGCTGGCCTCCTACGCCCGCGCGGTGCTGAGCCCGAACCCGCTGGACCGGCTGCTGACCAAGGTCCGCGAGCACTTCGCGCTGGACGCGGTCGCCCTGGTGGAGCGCAGGGGCGGGCGCTGGGAGCGGGTGGCCTGGGCGGGCGAGCCCGCGCGGGGCGCGGCGGAGGTGCGGGTGCCCGTCACCGAGGACGTGCACCTGGTGCTGGGCGGGCGGTCGCTGCCCGCGGGGGACCAGCGGGTGCTGGAGGCGGCCGCGGGGCAGGCGCTGCTGGCGCTGCGGCAGCAGCGCATGGCCGCCGAGACCGCCGCCGCCCAGCGCCGCGCGGCCACGACCGAGCTGCGCACGGCCCTGCTCTCCGCCGTCGGCCACGACCTGCGCACCCCGCTGACGTCGATCAAGGCCGCCATCGGCAGCCTGCGCGCCCCCGACATCGAGCTCTCCGCGGCCGACCGCGCCGAGCTGATGGCCACCGTCGAGGAGTCCACCGACCGCCTGGCCGCCCTGGTCGCCAACCTCCTGGACTCCTCCCGCCTGGCCGCGGGCGCGGTCACCCCCCAACTCCGCCCCGTCGGCTACGAGGAGGTGGTCGCCCAAGCCCTGTCCGCCATCGACGACCACGGCCGGATCGCCGTCGACGTGGACGAGCGCCTACCCCAGGTCCTGGCCGACCCGGGCCTGCTGGAGCGCGTCATCGCCAACGTCGTGGACAACGCGCTGCGCCACGCCGCCACCCCCATCTCCCTGCGCGCCAGCACCCACGGCGACCACGTTGAACTCCGCATCGTCGACCACGGCCCCGGCCTCCCCAAACAAGCCGCCACCACCGTCTTCACCCCCTTCCAACGCTACGGCGACCGCGACCCCACCACCGGAATCGGCCTCGGCCTCAGCGTCGCCAAGGGCTTCATCGACGCGATGGGCGGGACCATCACCGCCGAGGACACCCCCGGCGGCGGCCTCACCATCGTGATCTCCTTGCCAGCGCGGTGAAAGCTCACTCCGCTGGCGTGCCCGCCGCCCGGGGGCTGGCTTCGGGGCTGGGTTTGCGGCCCGGTGTGAACGGGATCGCCTGGAAGTCGAGGTCTACCGGGTGTTCGTAGCGCTTGCCGTTGATCGGGTCGTGGCGCATGAAGGTTGGGGGAGCGATGTGGACGTGGATGTCGTAGGGGCCTTCGGACGGCATCGTGAAGTTGGTGCCGTAGTGGTAGAGGTAGGGGTGCCAGAGGAACGGGAGGTGGGTGTCGAGGACGACTTCCGCGCCGCGGGTCACCCGGACCTCGACGTCCAGGCCGGGGATGAAGCGGCCGTCGGCGGCGTCGGCTACGGCGATCTCCAGGTGGCCGTTGGCGTCGGTCGGGGCCTCGTCCCACTCCAGGCGGCCGTCGCGCAGGGCGTACATGCCTTCGGCGTCCTCCTGCACCAGGGCGACGAGGTAGTCGCCCGCGCGCTGGAGGACCGCGCCGGACTCCTCGCGCATCGCCGCCAGGGCGCGGTGGTAGGCAGCGCCCTCGGCCTTGGCGACTTCGAGCTGCTCCGGCTGCGCCTCGTTGCTGGGTTCCATCGGGGGTGTCCTGCTCACCGCGGCGGGTTACCCGCCGCCGGGGTCGGGTAACCGGGGGCCATGACGAGCGTGGGGTACTTCCTGTCGTGCGAGGAGTTCGGGCCCCGGGAGCTGGTCCGCCAGGCCAGGATGGCCGAGGACGCGGGCTTCGAGCGGCTGTGGATCTCCGACCACTACCACCCGTGGACCGACGAGCAGGGCAGCAGCCCGTTCGTGTGGTCGGTGATCGGCGCGCTGTCGGAGGCGGTGTCGCTGCCGGTCGCCACCGCCGTGACCTGCCCGACGACGCGCATCCACCCGGCGATCATCGCCCAGGCCGCGGCGACCGCGGCGGTGCAGCACGGTGGCCGCTTCGTGCTCGGCGTGGGCACCGGGGAGGCGCTCAACGAGCACATCCTCGGCGACCCGTGGCCCTCGGCCGGGGTGCGCATGGCGATGCTGGAGGAGGCCGTCGAGGTGATCCGGCTGCTGCACGGCGGCGAGCAGGTCAGCTTCCACGGCGAGTTCTACGAGGTCCAGGACGCCCGCGTCCACACCCTGCCCGAGCACCCGGTCCCGATCTACGTCTCCGGCTTCGGCCCGCAGGCCACCCAGCTGGCCGGGCGCATCGGCGACGGCTTCTGCACCGCCATGCCCGACGCCGACCTCGTGCGCGTCTTCCGCGAGTCCGGTGGCGGCGACAAGCCGGTGCAGGGCGGGATGAAGGTCTGCTGGGCCGAGACCGAGGAGGCGGCCATCGACACCGCGCACCGGCTGTGGGCCAGCGAGCTGCTGCCGGGCCAGCTCGGCCAGACCCTGCCGCGCCCGCGCGACTTCGCCGACGCGGTCGGCCTGGTCGGCAAGGACGGGGTGGGCAAGCAGTTCGCCTGCGGTCCCGACCCGCAGCGCCACATCGACGCCGCCCGCGCCTTCATCGACGCCGGGTTCGACGAGCTGCACGTCCAGCAGATCGGCCCGGACCAGGAGCAGTTCTTCCAGTTCTGGGCCAAGGAGGTTCTGCCCGCGCTGCGCTGATCAGCCGCGGTCCTTGAGCACCGCCCGGACGGCGGCGGTGATCTGCTCGCGGGTCGGCTGCAGGGCGAGGTCCAGCTCCGGTGCCGCGCCGACGATCGCCCCGTCCGGCCGCGTCACCCGCCTCGGCGGCGCGACCAGGGTGAACTCCTCGGCCGCGGTGGCCAGGATCTCCGCGCCCAGGCCGCTGAACCGGTTGGCGTCGTCGGCGACCACGAGCCTGCCCGTGCGCGCCACCGACTCGGCCAGCCCCGCCCAGTCGAACGGGTACACCGAGCGCGGGTCGAACACCTCCACCGACACCTCCCCGGCCAGCTCGTCGGCGACCGCGATGGCGTCGTGCACCAGATGCCCCACCGCCACGACGGTGACGTCCGTGCCCGGTCGGTGGACCCGCCCGACGCCCAGCGGGATGGGTGCCAGGTCGGCGTACTCGACGTCCTCGCGCACGCCCAGGGACGCCAGCGGGCCGAAGAACACCACCGGGTCGTCGTCGCGGATCGCGGTGGTGAGCAGGCCGTAGGCGTCGGTCGGGGTCGCGGGCAGGACCGTCTTGACCCCCATGTGGGCGAAGAGGCTGTACGGCTGGTCGGAGTGCTGGGCGCCCCAGCCCGCCCGCCAGCCCGCCGCGGGCATCAGATAGGTCACCGGCACGCTGCGCTGACCGCCGCTCATCAGCAGGAACTTGTTCGCCTGGTTGGTGATCTGCTCGAACACCAGCAGCAGCAGGAACGGGATCTGGAACTCGACCACCGGCCGCCTGCCCGCCAGCGCGGCGCCGGTGGCGAAGTTGGTGAAGCCCTGCTCCGACAGCGGCATCTCCAGCACCCGCTCGGGCCCGAACCGGTCGAGGAAGCCCGCGGTGACGTTGGTCAGCGCGAAGTTCATGTCCTCGCCGAGCACGAACACCGACTCGTCGCGGGCCATCTCGTCGGCCAGCGCCCGGTTCAGGGCCTTGAGGTAGGACAGCTTGGGCATCGCGGGGGCCTCCTCACACCACGCCCGCGCGCGGGCGCATACCGCTGGCGTACATGTGGTCCAGCGCGTCGAGCGGGCTGGGCTTGGGGCTGTCCACCGCGAAGCGGACCACGGCGTCGAGCTCGGCCTCGACCTCGGCGTCGATGCGCCCGCGCTCGGCGGCGGGCACGCGCGCGGCCTGGATGTCCAGCGGGTCGCGCTCCTGCCAGGCTGCGACCTCGGCCGGGTCGCGGTACTTGAGCCGGGTCTTCAGCTCGAACGTGTGATGCCCGTGGTAGCGGTACGTGCGCATCTCCAGCAGCGAGGGGCCGCCGCCCGCCCGCGCCCGCGCCACCGCCTCGGCCACGGCCGCCTGCACTACCTCCGCGTCCTGGCCGTCCACTGAGGACGACGGCAGGCCGAACGCCGCGCCGCGCCCGGTGATGGTGCCCGCCACCGCGGTGTCGACCGGGAGGGTGGTGGCGTAGCGGTTGTTCTCGCAGATGTAGACCACCGGAAGCCGCCACAGCCCGGCCAGGTTGAAGCCCTCCAGCAGCGCGCCCTGGCTGACCGCGCCGTCGCCGAAGAAGCTCATCACCACCCGCCCGGTGCCGCGCAGCGCCCACGCCGTGCCCGCCGCGATGGCGACGCCGTGCCCGACGGTCCCGGTGGCGTTGTAGACGTTCGCGCTGAAGTCCGACGGGTGGAAGGAGCCGCCGCGCGCCTTGGCGATCCCGGTCACCCGGCCCGCCATCTCGGCCATCACCCGGGCCGGGTCGCAGCCCTTGGCCAGCAGGTGCCCGTGGCCGCGGTGGCTGGAGAACACCACGTCGTCGGGCCCCAGGCACGCGCAGGCCCCCGCCGACACCGCCTCCTGCCCGATGCACGGGTGGATGCCGCTGACGATCTCACCGGCCTTCACCAGCTCGACCGCCCGCTCCTCGAACCGCCGGATGTACCGGATCATCCGGTACAGCGCCGCACTGTCCACTGTGCTCGCCGCCGTGCCCGCCCCCACCGCGCTCACCCCTGCTGGGCCAGCACGTCGGCGGCGGCCGGGCCGTGCGCGTGCAGCAGCGCCATCGCCAGCCGCTCCAGGCCGAAGGCCATGCACGCGGTGTGCCCCGGCGCGCCGCCCGCGGTGAAGCCGAACGCGGTCCCGAAGTGGTCCTTGTGGTAGTTGGCCGAGGCCACTGCCTGCACCGTCCCGCCTGCCACCTCGACGCGCAGCTCCAGCTTCAGCTCCTGCTTGCGCTGGGCGGCCTGGTAGAACTTCTTGGCCGGACCGAAGAACGGGTCGTCGGCCACCTCGACGCGCGCCCGCAGGCCGAGCGCGTCGAACCAGGCGGCCACCCGGTCCAGCCAGCGCGCCCGCCACTTCAGGCAGTGCTCGTCATCGCCCGCGGTGACCAGCTCCAGCATGCGGAACGACCGCAGCCGCCCCGGCTCGCTGGTGGCCTCCTGGCGGAAGCAGGGCGCCTCCACCGCGACCCGGGCCGGGGTGGTCAAGTCGGTGCCGGTCAGCGTGGCGTACACCGGGTAGCACGCGGCGGGCAGCAGCACGAGGTCGCCGATGCGCTGCTCGGCGTGCCACGGCCCGTCGGCGCTCAGCCGCGCCCAGTCGGCCGGCGTGCCGCGGAAGCCGTGCACGGTGCCGAGCAGCTGCGGGAAGCTCTGGTGGTAGCCCGCGCGTTCGATCGTCGCCCGGGCGATGACCGGCGGCACGGCCAGGCGGTGGAAGCCCTCGTCGTCGGCGAGCGCGGCCACGCCCGACCGCAGCAGGCCGACGACGCGCTCGAACTCGGGCGGGGCCAGCACCACCCCCGGCGCCTCGGTCGGGATGGGTAAGTAGTCGGGTCTCAGCACGGGTCCTCCTCGGGCCAGCGGTGCGCGCGCACCTGGAAGTCGGCGGTCCCGGCCAGCGCGACGGCGGCGGCGTAGCCGGGTGGGGCGGGCAGGTCGTGCAGGCGGCACCCGCCGACCACCGGGTCGAGCACCGGGGTGCGCAGGCGCGGGAACAGGCGACCGCCTTCGGCCTTCACCCACGCCTCCTTCCGGACGAGCAGCCGCGTGTAGTCCCCGGGCCGCGCCGCGACCCGCCGCGCCTCCACCGCGGCGAAGAACCGCCGGGCGGTCCGCACGGGCGCGGCGACGTCCACCACCTGCAGATCCACCCCGACGGCCCGGGCGTCGGTGCAGGCGACCAGGGCGTAGCGCCCCGACCGCGACCAGCTCACCCGCACGTGCTCCGCGTCCGGCTTCCCGTGCGGCCCGATCCGCCACCGCACGTCCTCCGGCGCGATACCTGCGGCCCGAGCCGCGATCGCCCGGGCAGCGGCACGGGTGGTGGCCCGCGGGTCCGCGCCCGCGGTGGTGAGCAGCCAAACGTCCACAATGGTCACGCGGGCACCCCGCATTCGATTGCCGCCTCACAGGTGTAGCCGAGGGCGGGCTCGTGGTCGGCGACCACCACCCGGCCGCTGCGCTCGCGCTGGGACAGTTCCCACCACGGGCCGGTGAACGGGCGGCCCGCCTCAGCGACGACGGCGTGGCCGGGCGCCCGCTCGGCCAGCGTTGCGCCGACGATCACCGCGTCGCCGGACAACGCCAGCTCGGCGGAGCGCGACACCCGCGTCCGCACCCCCGGGCCCTCACCCGCCTCGAACCGCAGCACGACCGCCGTGTGCTGGTCCGGCACCGGCGCGTCCCCGCGCGGCACGTAGTGCAGGGCCGACTGCTCGACCACGACCAGCAGCGCCCGCGCGCACACCCCCGAGTACGCCTGGATCAGCCGCAGCGCGGTGAACGGCGCGGCGCGGCCCTGGTCGCAGACGGCGAAGGCCATCGGCGCGCCCGGGCAGCGGGAGCTGAGGTAGCACGCCGTCGCCCGGCCCAGCCGCAGGTCGTGCAGGGCGTAGGCGAGGACCAGCAGGTCCACCGGCTCGTCCGGGGCGACGGCGGCGGGCAGCAGCGCCTCGGCCATCTCGCCGAAGGAGTGCCCGGCGCCCGCGTCCAGCAGGTCCTCCCGCAGCGCGTTGCCGTGCGGGGCCACGAGGTCGGCCAGGTACGGGCGCAGCGCGGGGTCCAGCGCGGTGGGCGAGGTCTCGGCGAAGACGCGGCCGACCGCCCCGGTCAGCCGCATGGGCCGCTGCTCGGCCGCGCCCGCCGTGGCCAGCACTAGCCGGCCACCGTGTGGGTGGCGATGTAGTCGGCGAGGGTGCCGACGGAGTCCAGGTCGGACTGGTCGATCTCCTCGACGTCGATCTGGATGTCGAGGCTGTCCTCCAGCTCCAGCAGCAGCTCCAGCGTGCTCGCCGAGCTGAGGCCGAGGTCGGCGAAGAGCCGGGTGGACCCGTCCGGGGGCGCGATGTCGCGCTTGAGCACCCGCGGCAGCAGCTCGCCGATCCCCGCCATGACCCGCTCGCGGAGGTCGGATTCGGTGGAGTGCATGGCTCATGCGTCCCTTCAGTGCCGGAAGACCATCGCCGAGAACGTCGCGCCGACGCCCGCGGCGCCGACGAGGTAGGGGGCGCCCGGGCGCAGCAGGCCGCGCTCGACCGCGGTGCGGTGGTTGACGAACGGGTCGGCGGCGAAGCTGTGCCCGGTGACCGGCACGTTGTCCAGCACCACCCGCTCGACGGGGAACCCGATCCGCCCGCAGACCCGCCGCCACGACACCGCGTTGACGTTGTGCGGCAGCAGCACCTCGATGTCGCCCAGCGCCAGGCCCGCGCGCTCGACCGCGGTCAGCAGGACGTTCGCCAGCAGCTCGGGGTACTCCTTCTGGAACCGCACGGCCAGCTCGCGGTCGACCGCGATGCGCCCGTCGAAGTCGCCGCGCACGTCCACTGCGTAGGACAGCAGCCGGTCGGTGCTGCCCGCCGCGCTCACCAGCGCCGCGCCCGCCGCCTCGCCGAACACCGCGGTCTCCGGGACCAGCCGGGCGTCCGGGGTGAACGTCTTCTCCCCGGCGAGCACCAGGGCCAGCGCGTCCGGCTCGTCGTCGGCCAGCAGCCTGCCCGCGGCGTCGATCGCCAGCAGGCCGGTCGCGCACGCCTGGTGGGTGATGGTGAAGGCCACGGCGTGCTCCAGCCCGATCGCCCGGCACAGGTCGTGCAGCGGGTTGTCGGGGTAGGGCACGGCCACCGGCATGCTGCGGGCGTGCACGACGTACCGCACCCGGTGCTCGCTGCCGCGCAACCCCGCCACGCTGCGGGCGGCGTCGAGGAGCAGGTCCAGCGGGGAGCCGTCGGACAGCCGCACCTCGTCCAGGCCGTGGAAGCGGCGGAACAGCTTGAGCTGCCGCTCGGTCAGCCCCAGCGGCAGCTCGTCGATGGGCACCGCGCGCTTGGGCACGTGCGCGCCGACCGCGGCCAGCGCCGTCATGCGGGCACCCCGGTCGGCGCGGCCGGGTCGAGCGCGGCTTCCACCAGCACGGCCTCGATCTCGGCGGCCAGGCCGACCAGCTCCTCCGGCGAGGCGCGGTGGGTGTCGCCGGAGAGGGTGAACCGCAGGGCGTCGGGCTCCTCGTCCACGTCGAGGTAGAGCATCGGGCTGTCCACGTCGGTGGCCCCCGTCCACGTGCAGGACGCGGCCGGGCGCGCGGCGATGATGTCCGCGGGGCGCGGCGGGTCCGGGAAGACCTCGGTGCGGTTGGGTGGGCGGCGGTCGTTGAAGTAGCAGTCCAGCTCGACGTCGTTGCCCAGGTCCGCCTTGACCGCCTTGACCATCGCCGCGCGGCGGTTCGGGTCGTAGTAGGCGTGCTTGTAGGTGACCATCGTGGCCCGCTTGGCCCGGCGGACGGCCTCGTCGAACGGGATGCCCCCGATGTCGACCAGGAGCGGGCAGGTCTGGGCCATCGCGCACACCGAGGTCGTCAGCGCCTGGCGGAACCGATTGCTCACCGCCATCTGGAGCGCGACGGGGTTGTTGCCGATGGTGCGGGCCAGCGCGGCGGCGTACCCGGCCATCAGCACCGGCGAGGTCTCGATGCCCACGCGCGCGGCGATGACCCGCATCGAGCGCAGCGCGGCGGGGGAGGTGTACTCCAGCGTCCGCCAGCGCGGCGACCTGGTCTCGTCGCCCGCCCCGTCCAGCCGCCGCGGCGACACCGTGCGCAGCACGCGCTCCCAGTAGCGCAGCACGGCCGCGGTCTGCCGCTCGGCGGCCGGGGTGCGCTGCCAGGCGGCCAGCTCCAGCGGCGGCACGCCCGGCGGCGGCGTGCGGGCCGCGCCGGTCTCGGGGTCCATGTTGGACAGATCGGCGATCAGCGCGTCGAGGCCGTGGGCGTCGAGGGCGATGTGGTTGTAGACGGCGACCGAGTGCGTGGGCGCGCCGTCGGCCATGACCAGCGCCATCCGCACCGGCCACTCGTCGGCGGGGTCGAACGGGACGTCCTCGAACTCGGCCCTGATCCGCTCGGCGGTCGCGGCGGGGTCGCCGTCGGCGGGCACCAGCGCCAGCTCGACCTCCCCGGACCCGTGCACCTGCTGGCGCGGCTCGGCCTCCGGGTCGTCGAACACCAGCCGCGTGCGCAGCGACGGGTGGCGGGACATGACGTAGCGCAGCACGGCGGCGGCCTGCTCGACGGTGGTGCCCGGCGCGAGCGGGATGACCCCGCCGAGAGTGGGCAGCCTGCCGGTCACCGGCACCACCCGCCACACCGTGCGCTGGCCCCAGGTGAGCGGCCCGACCCCGGCGCCCGGCCCCCGGAAATCGACGAGGATCTTCTCCACCATGCGCTCTCCCCGCCGGGCAAATGCGTGCTCGACGCAATGTCAGCAGGCGGGGGATGGTGTGTCAACGGCGCTTTGGAAAGTGCCGGTCCGACCAATTCCGGAATGGGTCGTGACGGCCGCAGCGCGGGCGCGGTACGTTGCGCACGAGTCACTTTAGGAGAGGGCTCGTGATGACCCATTCCCCGGGCCGGTTCCTGTTCGTCGTGCCGCCGCTGGCAGGCCACGTCAACCCGGCGCTCGGCGCCGCCCAGGCGCTGGCCGCCGCGGGCCACGACGTCGCCTGGTGCGGCCCGGAGCTGCACCTGCGGCCCCTGCTCGGCCCGGACGCGGTCGTGCACCCGACCGGGTCGCGGCTGTTCCGCCCGCAGGCCGGGCACGGCGAGGCGGCGATCCGGACGGTGTGGGAGCGCTTCATCGTGCCGTTCGCCCGGTTCAGCCTGCCCGCGGTGGAGCGGGCCGTGCGCGACTACCGCCCGGACGTGCTGGTGGTGGACCAGCAGTGCCCGGCCGGGGCCATCGCCGCCCACCGGCACGGCCTGCCCTGGGCGACGCTGGCGGCCACCTCGATGGAGCTGGGCCACCCGGTGCCCGAGCTGGAGCCCTGGTTCGCCGAGCACCTGACCGGCCTGTGGGCACACGCCGGGCTGCCCGCCGCGGAGTACCGCGACCTGCGGTTCTCCCCGCACCTGGTCGTCGCCGCCACCAGCGGCGCGCTCACCGGGCCGCTGCCGGAGCACTTCGCGCTGGTCGGCCCGCTGCTGGCCGAGCGGCCCAACCAGCCGGACTTCCCGGTCGAGCGGCTCACCGGAAAGGCCGTCCTGGTCTCCGTCGGCACCCTGGCCGACGACGTGGCCGCGGGCTTCCTGCACACCGCCCTGGCCGCCCTGGCCCCGCTGGAGCACCTCACCGGGATCATCGTGGCGCCCGACGGCACCCTGCCCGACCCGCCGCCGCACGTGCTCGTCACCCCGCGCGTCCCCCTGCTGCGCCTGCTCCCGCACCTGTCGGCCGTGGTCACCCACGGCGGCCTCAACACCGTCTGCGAGTCCCTGGCGCACGCCGTCCCGCTCGTGGTCGCCCCGATCCGCCACGACCAGCCGATCAACGCCGCCGCGGTGGCCGCGGCCGGGGCGGGCGTGGTGGTCGACTTCGCCGCCAGCACCCCCGACGACCTGCGCAAGGCCATCACCACCGTCCTCGGCGACCCCGCCTACCGCAGCGCGGCCGCCCGGGTGGCCGACGACTTCGCCGCCGCGGGCGGCGCGCGGGCGGCGGCCGCCCACCTGGTCCGACTGATGGAGAGCACCCGATGATCGAGACATCCGGCCTGCGCAAGGCGTTCACCGTGGGCAAGGGCGCCAAGCAGCGCACGGTCGAGGCCGTGCGCAGCATCGATCTCGACGTCGCCGAGGGGGAGATCTTCGGCTTCCTCGGGCCCAACGGCGCGGGCAAGACCACCACCCTGCGCATGCTGTGCACGCTGCTGGAACCCGACGGCGGCCGGGCGGTCATCGCCGGGGCCGACCTGCGCCGCGAGCCCGCCACCGTGCGGACCAGGGTGGGCTACGTCGCCCAGGGCGGCACCACCACCGACGAGGTGAGCCCGCGCGAGGAGCTGGTGCTCCAGGCCCGCATGTACGGCATCGGCAAGGCCGAGGCCATCGCCCGCACCGAGCAGGCGCTCGCGGCGTTCGAGCTGGCCGACTTCGCCGACCGCCCGTGCCGCACGCTCTCCGGCGGCCAGCGCAGGCGCGTCGACATCGCCATGGGGATCATCCACTCGCCCAAGGTCATGTTCCTGGACGAGCCCACCACCGGCCTGGACCCGCAGTCCCGCGCCCACCTGTGGGACGAGGTGCGCAGGCTGCGCGACGAGGGCATGACCGTCTTCCTGACCACCCACTACCTCGACGAGGCCGACGCCCTCTGCGACCGCATCGCCATCGTCGACCACGGCGAGGTCGTCGCGGGCGGGACGTCGGCGGAGCTGAAGCACCAGGTCGCGGGCGACGTGGTCACCGTCGGCCTCAACGGCTCGGGCCCGCGGGCCGCCGAGCTGCTCGACGGGCGCCCCTACGTGCGCAAGCTGGAGGTCGGCGAGGGCGGCGTGCTGCGCGTGTACGTCGACGACGGGGTGACGGCGATGCCGCAGATCCTGCGCGTCCTCGACGGCGAGGACATCGCCTTCGACGGCCTCGAACTGCACCGGCCCAGCCTCGACGACGTGTTCCTGACCAAGACCGGCCGCTCGCTGCGCGAGAAGTAGGAGGACCGCGATGAAGCTCGCCCGCGACACCTGGCTGATCTACCAGCGGCAGCTGCTCCTGGTCGCGCGCACCCCGTCGCGCCTGGTCATCGGCTTCGTCCAGCCGATCGCCTACCTGCTGCTGTTCGCCCCGCTGCTCAAGTCGGCGCTGGCCCCGGTCGGGGCGACCACGCTCGCCGACGCCTACCGGGTCTACGTGCCCGGCCTGCTGGTCATCCTGGTCCTGCTCAGCGGCTTCTTCGCCGGGTTCGGCCTGCTCGGGGAGCTGAAGTCGGGGGTGATCGAGCGCTCCCGGGTCACCCCGATGAGCCGCTTCGCGCTCATCCTCGGCCGCGCGCTGTCGGAGGTCACCACGCTGATGGGCCAGGCGGTGGTGATCACCGTCGTGGCCCTGCCGCTCGGCCTGTCCGTGCACCCGGGCTGGCTGCTCGTGGCCTACGCCATCCTGGCGGTGATGGCCCTGATGGCCTGCGCCGTCTCCTACGGCCTGGCCCTGCTGATCCCCAACCCGGCCGCGCTCGGCCCGATGATCAACGGGGTGTCCCAGCCGCTGGCCCTGCTCTCCGGGGTGCTGCTGCCGCTGACCCTGGCCCCGCAGTGGCTGGTGTCCATCGCCGAGTGGAACCCGATCTACTGGACGACCAACGGCACCCGCGCCCTCTTCACCGGCTCGCCCGGCGACGCAGTGGTCTGGCAGGGCTCGCTGATCATCGTCGTGCTGGCCGTCGCCGCCGTTTTCTGGTCGTCGCGGCTATTCGCCAGGCGGGTGCGCTGAAATACCCCGAATTGCCCGGCCGGAGCACCGGCCGGGCAATTTCGGTTTATGCGCTAGGCGGTCGCCTCCACGTAGATGGTCTCGTCATTGCGAATTGTCTGGTCGAGCGCGGCGACATCGCTGCGCGCGCCTTCGCGGTAAGCGCGCATGGTGAAGTCGGTGAACCCCGCCTGGGTGAGCGCGTGGGCCAGCTCGTCGTAGTCGTAGATCCACCGGTGGCCGTAGAGGTAGAAGATCTGGTTCACCATGAACGCCCGGCGGGTGGGCATCGGCGGGGCCACCTCGCCCAGCGCCAGGCGCACCCGGCGGCGGTGCTTGGCGTAGAACCCGCCCCCGCTGTAGCCGGCGATGTAGGCGGCCAGGTCCGGGGTGGTCAGCCGCAGCAGCCCGCCCGGGGCCAGCACCCGGCGCACCTCCCGCAGCCACCCGATCCCCTCGGCCAGCGGCACGTGCTCGATCAGGTGCTCGGCGTACACCCAGTCCAGCGCGCCGTCCTCGATCGGCAGCGGCGCGCAGATGTCGAGCTGGGTGAACAGCGCCGCGCCGTCGACCCGGTACACCCGGCCGGGCTCGGTGGCCCCGGTGGGGCAGCTCAGCCCCACCAGGTCGCTGCCGAGCCCGGTCGGGTGCGCGGTGCGGAACGCGGCGAACTCCACCCCGGTGACGCCCAGGTCCGCAAGGCCCGCCCGGCTGGGCGGCAGCGCGCCGAGGTCGTCGAGCTTGTCGCAGCGCGCCAGGGTCTCGGTGAAGGCGTCCATCCGGCGGGCGAGCCCGGCCGGGTCGCCCCAGTCCCAGTCCACTCAGGACCTCCAGATGACCGGGCAGTAGTCCGGGTCGGTGTAGTCGGGCAGGCCGCGGGCGTCGCGGCGGACCAGCGCGTCGTGGTTGTAGTTGACCGGCGTGCCGTCGGGCTTGGTGAAGGGCCGGTGCCGGTTCGCCCCGTCCTGCAGGTGCATCGAGACCGCCCGCCGCGGCACGTCGGCGAGGTTGGGGCCGCTGCCGTGGTAGGTCATGCAGTGGTGGAAGCTCATGTGCCCCTTGGGGATGATCATGGGCACCTTGCGCACCTCGGCGCCGTTGTGCGCGGCGTTGGCCGCCAGCAGCTCCTCCAGCTCCGCCCGGTCGCGCTGGGCGAAGTGGCGGGTGGAGTCGTCCCCGGGCACCTCGGCCCAGCGGTGGCTGCCGTCGACCATGGTGATGGTGCCCATGCGCTCGTCGCAGTCGTGGAACGGGATGAACGCGGTCAGCATCCGCTCGGAGGTGCAGTTCTGCCAGTAGTGGCGGTCCATGTGCCAGGGCACGTGGTTGGTCGGCTCGTCCGGGCGCGGCGGCTTGTAGATCAGCGTGCACTGCCAGATCCGGATCTCCTCGGCCTCGGCCAGCCGCGCGGCCACCGCGCCCACCAGCGGCTTGCGCAGGATCGCGGCGATCTCATCGCTCTCGTAGTGGACGTAGTCGTTGTGCCGCTGGACGTCCCCGCGCTCGGGCGTCCAGTAGGCCAGGTTGGGCGGGGCCAGCGGCAGCCTGCGGTCGGTGTGTCCCGCGTAGTACCGCTCGGTGGCCTCGGTCAGCGCGTCGAGCTCGTCGTCGGTGAACAGCTTGCGGCTGAGGTACCAGCCGCGGCGGGCGTACTCGGCCACCTCGTCGTCGGTGGGCAGCAGCGCGCGCTCGGCGTCGGTCAGGGCGAACCCGGTCAGCTCGGTGGTCATTGCTCAGCCCGCCTTCGCCGCGGTGCGGCCCTGCTCGCGCTCGACAGCCTGGTACAGCGCCTTGATGTTGGCGCTGCCGAAGGTCAGCGCGCCCATCCGCTCGATGATCTCGAAGAACAGCGTCCGCCGCGGGTGGGTGGTCTGGGTGAAGATCTGGAACAGCTCGCCCTCGCTGTCGCGGTCGACCAGGATGCTCAGCTCCCGCAGCTGCTCGACCGGCACGCCGACGCTGCCTATCCGCTGATCGAGGTCGTCGTAGTACGCCGCGGGCGTGTCGAGGAACCGCACCCCGCGGGCGGACAGCGTGCGCACGGCGCCTGCGATGTCGGCGGTGCGGAAGGCCAGGTGCTGCACGCCGGGGCCGGAGTGCGCGGCCAGGAAGGTGTCGATCTGGCCGGGCTCGGCGGTGTGGTCGGGCTCCAGCAGGGTCACCGTCACCTCGCCGGAGACGCTCTGCACCACCTTGGAGTTCATCGCCTGCCCGCCGACGACGATCCGCTCCTCGAAGATCTCCTTGAAGCCGAGGACCTCCTCGTAGTACGCCACCGTCGTGTCCAGCTCGCCCGCCCGCACGCACGCGGCCACGTGGTCGATGGCCGCCAGCAGGTCGAGCGGGTCGGACCCCGGCCCGTCGTCGACCGGCTCGATGCCCGCGGGCGCCGCGCCGGGGCGGACGAACACGTGCGCCACGTCCCCGAACCCGCGGATGCGCCCGCCGCCCAGCTCGACGGCGCCGCGGTGCACGGCGGCGGCCAGCGCGGCGTCCGGGTCGTCGGTGGCCAGCGCGATCGCGGCCAGGCCGTCGCCGTGCTTGGCGACGTAGGCCGCCGCCTCGGGGCCGCCGGTCAGCAGGATGCGGATGCGGCCCTGGCCGAGCAGCACGGCGTGCGGCCGGGCGCCGATGCGGCGGAAGCCGTACTCGGCGCACAGCGCGGCGGCGACACCGTCGGCGTCTCCGACGTGGAACTCGACGTGATCGATGTCTTGTACGTGCATCTTCAACCTCTGCTGGGCGGGGTGGGGGGTGGGGCGGCGCGGGTCGGTCGGGTGGGCGGCGGGCCGATCAGCAGGCTGACGTTGTGGCCGCCGAAGGCGAAGGTGTTGCTCAGCGCGGCGGGCACCGGCCCGCGCCGGGCCGCGCCGCGCACGTGGTCGAGGGCGCACTCGGGGTCCGGGTCGTCCAGGTTGTGCGTCGGCGGCAGCGCGCCCGCCGCGACGGCGAGCGCGGTCGCGGCGGCCTCCACCGCCCCGGAGCCGCCGAGCATGTGCCCGGTCAGCGCCTTGATCGAGCTGACGGGCGGCCCGTCGTCGCCGAAGACCGCGCGGATGGCCTTCGCCTCGGCGATGTCGCCCAGCTTCGTCCCGGTGCCGTGGGCGTTGACGTAGGCCACATCGGACGGCTGCAGCTCGGCGTCGGCCAGCGCCCTGGCCATCACCGCGGCCGCGCCCGAGCCGTCGGGCCGGGGCGTCGTCGGGTGGTGGGCGTCGGTGGTGACGCCCCAGCCGAGCAGCCCGGCGTAGGCGGGCGCGCCCCTGGCCGCGGCGTGCTCGGCCCGCTCCACGACCAGCACGCCCGCGCCCTCGCCGAGCACGAACCCGGTCCGCCCGCGGTCGAACGGCCTGCTCGCCGCCGCCGGGTCGCCGCCGCCGCGGGCCAGCGCCCAGGCGTTGGCGAAGGCGGCGGCCACGGTCGGGTGCAGCGCGGTGTCCGCGCCGCCGCACACCACCACATCGGCCTCGCCCGCCCGGATGAGCCGCAGCGCCTCGGCGATGGACTGCGCGCCCGCGGCGCACGCGGTGGCGATGCACGAGCTGTAGCCGCGGAAGCCGTGCTTGATGGCGATGCGCGCGGCCGCCATGTTGGCCAGCATCCCGGGCAGCAGGTACGGGCTGACCTTCTGCCTGCCGCCCGCCTGCCGCGCCGCGGCGTAGTGCTCGTAGCTCTCCAGGCCCGCGCCGCCGGTCGAGACGACCACGGCCACCCGCTCCGGGTCGACGTCCACCCCGGCGGTGATCCGGGCGTCGGCCAGCGCGTCGTCCGCGGCGGCCAGCGCCAGCAGCACGAACCGGTCGACCGCCCGGGCCTCCTTGGCGGGCAGCACCTCGGCCGCGGCCACGTCGGGGGCGATCCCGGCCGCGTCGAGCAGCCCGTGCAGCGGGTGCCCCTGCGGCGGGGCGACCAGGCCGGAGCGGCCTGCGCACAGCGCGTCGAACACCTCAGCAGGCTTGCGGCCGACCGGGGTGACCAGGCCGATGCCGGTGATCGCCGCCGCGGGCCTCATGACCGGGCCTGCCGCAGCGCGACCTTGCGGACCTTGCCCGTCGGCCCCAGCGGCAGGTGCCCGTCGCCGACGACGGCGATGCGGCGCACGGTCGCGGCGACCTCCGGGCCCAGCGCGGCCAGCACCGCGGCCGAGCGGTCGGCGCCGGGGTCGGCGGCGGCGTCGAGCTGGAGCAGGACCTCGGTCGCCACCGCGTCGCCCTCGCGCACCGCGACGACCGTGCAGTCGGCCACGTCCGGGCACGCCATCAGCACGCGCTCCTCGGACATGGCCGTGTGCAAGCGCTTGCCCCCGCCGAGGTCCACTGTGTCCACCAGCCGGTCGACGTGGTAGAAGTAGCCCTCCTCGTCGCGGTAGACCAGGTCCCCGGTGAGGAAGTAGCCGCGCACGCGGGTGCGGTAGGTGGTGGCCGAGTCGTTCCAGTAGCCCAGCGACAGCGTGGGCGACTTCGTGCCCAGCTCGCCCACCTCGCCCGGCGGCAGCTCCTCGCCGTCGGGGCCGAGGACGACGGGCTCGGCGAAGGCGTGCGGCCTGCCGATGCACCGGCCGTACCGGTTGGTCTCGGCGGTGTGGGTGATGAAGAAGTGCGAGTGCCCCATCTCGCTGGAGCCCAGGCCGTCGATGAACGCCGAGCCCGGCTTGCGCAGGCGGCCCTGCCGGGTGGCGACCTCCCGGTAGCCCAGCGAGATCAGCCGCCGGATGTGCGCCTCGTGCGCGCAGTCGCCGGTGTTCCACCACAGCGCCACCGAATCCAGGTCGCGGCCGCGCAGGTCCAGGCGGGCCAGGTCCGACCAGGTGGCGGCGAACCCGAGCACCGCAGACGGACGCCAACGCTCGATGGCGTCGACGACGGCGGCCCCGGCCTGCTCCGACAGCGCCAGCAGCTCGCTTTGGATGGACAGCGCCAGGTTCAGGGCGATCAGCGTGGCGGCGTGCGGGGCGGGCAGCGCCGAGAGGATGCGGTCGGTGCCCTGCGCCTTCGGCATCCGCAGCCGGTGCCGGTTGGCCGCGTACAGGCTGCTGTGCGAGTGCAGGACCGCCTTGGGGATGCCCGTGGTGCCGGAGGAGTGCGTGATGGCGACGGGGTCGTCCGGGTGGAAGCGGTAGGGCGCGGGGGCGTCGTCGGGGTCGGCCGCGCCCAGCTCGTCGATCCGGGCGAGCGCGCCCACCCCGTGCTCGGCCAGCGCGGCGGCCCGCTCGGCGTCGGCGACGACCCCCACGGCGTTCAGGCGTCCGATGTAGAGGGCCGCGATCTCCGCGGGCACCCGGGCGTTGACCAGCGCGGGGATCGCGCCGAGCCGGGCCAGGGCCAGGAAGGTGGTGATGTTGTCCGCGGCGGCCGCCGCCGTCACCGCCACCGGGTCGCGGCGGCGGATGCCCAGGGCGTGCAGCGCGGCGGCGCGGGCGCGGACCCGCGCGTCGAGGTCGCCCACGGTCAGCGCCGTCCACGCCGGGATGCCGTCGACGGCGGTGTCGAAGGTGAGCGCCGGGCCGTCGACGCCCAGCTCGACCAGCGTGGTCAGCACGTTCCCCGCGCCGATGCCGGGGTCCTTGGCCAGGTGGGCCCTGATGTTCATGCCGCCTCCACGGGGGTGACCAGCAGCGCGTGCGCCTGGTCGGTGTCGTCGGGGGTGCGGGCCAGGTCGGCGGTGATGACCAGGACCTCGTCGGCCTCGTCGGCCAGCAGCTCCGCGCAGGCCAGCGCGTCGGCCAGCGGCTCGCCGGTCGGGCTGGCGCACACCAGCGGACCGATGAGCCCCCACCGGGCGGCGATGTGCCCGAGCACGGCGTTGGGGTTGGACTGGAAGAACAGCAGCGGCGGCACCCGCCTGCCCGCCGCGACGGCGGCCGCGATGGCCGCCGCGGTCGCGGTGTCGCCGCGCACGCTGGCCAGCACGACCCCGGTCCGGGGCCGCGGCGGCCGCTGGGCGAAGCAGCGGCGGGCCACCTCGGCGACCATCGGGTTGAAGTTGGACACCACGAACCCGGCGATGGCGGGGGCGTCCGGTCCGCTCCAGCGGGCCTCGGCGAGCACGGCGACCCGGTCGAGCGTGCCGGTCACGGCGCACCCACCAGCAGCGCGGTGTTGGCCCCGCCGAACGCGGTGTTCACGCTGAGCGCGTACTGCGCGCTCGTGGTCCGCGGCGCGGTGATGACGTCCAGCGCGGAATCCGGGCCCAGGTAGCCGGAGTTGACCGGCAGCCTGCCGTGGCGCAGGGCCAGCACGGTGACGACCAGCTCGACCAGCCCGGACGCCTCCAGCGCGTGCCCGTGCACCGACTTGGTGGAGCTGACCGGCACACCCCCGGGGCCGAACACCGCCTCCAAGGCGGCGGCCTCGGCGGCGTCGTTGTGGTCGGTGCCGGTCCCGTTGGCGTTGACGTAGCCGATCCGCTCCGGGGCCAGCCCCGCCCGGGCCAGCGCCGCGGTGATCGTGCGGGCCAGGCCGGAGCCGTCCGGGCGCGGCCGCACCACGTGGTAGGCGTCGCCCTGCCTGCTCCAGCCCAGCAGCCGGGCCAGCGCGGGCCGGGGCGCCCCCGCGGCCGCCAGCACGACCGCGGCCACCCCGTCGCCGAGCACCATGCCCTGGCGGCCCGCGCTGAACGGGCGGACCCGGCCGTCCCTGGCCAGCGCCCGCCCGGCGTCGAACACCCCGAACATCTCCGCGTCGACCAGGTAGCCCGCGGCCACGACCACCCGCTCGGCGCGGCCGGTGGCGATCATCGTCGCCGCGTCGGCCACCGCGCTGCCCGCGGCGACGCAGGCCCCGGTGTAGGTCCGGGCCACCCCCGCGGCCCCGACTCGCGCGGCGACCTCCCCGGCCAGCTCGGCGGTCCCTGCGGTGGCGTGCGCGGCCAGCAGCAGCGGCGTGCCCCGCGGCGGCCCGGCGTCGCGGATCGCGCCCACCAATTCGTCCACAAGGGACGGTGCGCCGGGCAGCGCGGCCGCCTGGTCGGTGCGGCGGCCCGCGGTGTCGAACCGGGTGACCGGGCCGAACGCCGTGGTCCCGGCGAAGCCGTCGGCGAGCAGGGCCGCGGCCCCGCGGCCGAAGCCGGTGCGCAGGGCGGCGCCGGTCACCACCACCTCAACCACCCGCGGCCTCCGCGATGGCCGCGCGCAGGGCGGACACGGCCCCGCTGACGGTGGACATCGCGCCGAACACCTCGTCGGTCAGGTCCAGCTCCACGCCGTAGCGCCGCTCCACCTGGGCCACCAGCCAGGTCAGCTCCAGCGAGTCGAGCTGCTCGCCGACCTGCAGCGGGCCGCGGTCGCCGTAGGCGGCCAGCATCGCCACCACGTCGGCGCGCCCGGGCAGCTCCACGGCTCAGCCCGCCGGGGCGAGCCGCGCGGCCAGCGCCGCGGTGAACTCGTCCAGCGTCATCATGGCCAGCGTCTCCATGTCGTCGTCGCCGAACTTGATCTGGTACTCGTCCTCGATCTGCACGGCGAGGTCGGCCAGCGCCAGCGACTCCAGGTCCAGCCCGGCCGGGCCGAGCTCGGTCTCCCCGGTGACCTCGCTGACGTCGTAGTTCATCTCGGCCAAAGCGTTCACCACGAACTCGCGGAGCCGCTCGTTCATCGCACACCTTCCATCCGGTCCTCCCGCGCCCGCAGCACCGCCGCGTCGCGGACGATCTTCCCCGTGGCCGTCCGCGGCAGCTGCGGCAGCGCGACCAGCTCGCGGGGCAGCTTGAACGCGGCCAGCTCGGCGGCCAGCGCCGCGGCCACGGAATCCACTGTGGAGCCGTCGGCCAGGGCGACGTAGCCGCGGATGCCGCCGTCGTGCAGGACCACGGCCTCGCGGACGCCGGGCAGCCCGGCCAGCACCTGCTCCACCTCGGTCAGGTCCACCTTCAGCCCGCCGATGGAGACCTGGGAGTCCAACCTGCCCAGCACGGTCACCAGCGAGCCCGACACGCGCGCGGCGTCGCGGGTGGCCAGCCAGCCGTCGGCGAACCGGGTCGGGTCGGCCAGGCTGAGGTAGGGCGACTCCGGCCGGGCGATCCACAGCTCGCCGCCCGCCACCCGGGCGCGCATCCCGTCGGTCAGCTCGACCGCGGGCCACAGCGCGCCGGTGAGGTCGGTCGCGATCACGCCGACCTCGGTCATCCCGTACATCGTGCCCAGCGGCACGCCGAAGCGGTCGCGGAACCGCGGCGGCACCTCCGGCCGGACCAGCTCGCCCGCCACGACCATCCGCCGCAGGCCGGGGACCGGCGTGCCTGAGCACAGCAGCTCGGCGTGGAACGGCACGCCCAGCACGGTGGCCGGGGCAGCGCCCTCGGCGACCGCGGCGAGGATGCCGTCGGCGGTGAGCCTGCGCGGCAGCACGAGTTCCGCGCCGGTGTGCAGCGCGTTGAGCAGGCCGCCGACTAGCCCGAGCACGTGCACCATCGACGCCAGCAGGACCACCCGCTCGCCGCCGCGCGGGAACTCCGGGAGCCGGTCGTAGCGGCCCAGCTCGGCCACCAGGTCGGCGGCGGTCCGGGCGATCACCTTGGACGGTCCGGTCGAGCCGGAGCTGAACTGCACCAGGGCATGCGGGGTCGCGGCGGGAGCGCCGTCGCGGGCGGTGATCGCCAAGTCCACGTCGGCGTAGCCGCACAGCCGGTGCCCGCGCACCGCCGTCGCCGAGACGACGAACTGCGCGCCGACCCGGTCCAGCGCGCGGTCGACCTCCCGCTGGGTGAGCCGGTGGTCGAGCAGGCTCACCTGCGCGCCGATCCGCCAGGCGGCCAGCAGCGCCGCGATGAACCCGACCGAGGGCGGCAAGCGCAATGCGACTGTGCCCCCTGGACGCAGACCGGCATTTTTGAGGAACAATTCCTGCTCGGTCACCAGCGCGCGCAGGCGGGCGCGGTCGATTGATTCTCCAAGGCGCAGGCACGCCTGTTGGCCGGGGCCGCCCAGAAGGACGTCGTCCACCCATTCTCCGATAAGTGGATGTAATGAACCGGCATTTTTCATGCAGACCTCGACCTTGGCTCGATCGATTGCCGCGGAGCTGCCGCAGCGGGCATCTACGCTGGTAGGAGGGAACACTTACACAGGTGGGCAGCGGAGTCAATGTCAGCCGAAAGGACTAGCGGCGCTGGTGCGGACGCGCTTGGAGCAGGGCTTGGCCGCCCCGGGGAGATCAATTCAGGGAAATCGTCGATCGGGCCCGATCGGGTCCGCTCGTGCCACCGAACGGACTATCGCATGGAATTGGCAGACTTCGCCGCCAGCGCGCAAAGCGCGCTTAATCAACACGTGTGGGACTACATCAGCGGCGGAGCGGGCTGTGAATGGGCGCTGCGGGCCAACGAGGCGGCATTCCAGCGCCTGACCCTGCGGCCGCGGGTGCTGGTCGACGCCTCGGCGTGCGACACCGGGACCAGCCTGCTGGGGGCCGAGCTGCCCGCCCCCATCGGCATCGCCCCGATGGCCTACCACCGCCTGCTCACCCCGGAGGGCGAGCTGGCCACCGCGGCGGCCGCGGACGGGCTGCTGTTCGTCGTCAGCATCTTCGCCAGCGCCGATGTCGCCGAGATCGCCAAGGCGGCGACCGGTCCACTCTGGATGCAGCTGTACTGGCTGCGCCAGCGCGCCGCCTTGCTCGACCTGGTGGCCCGGGTGGAGGACGCGGGCTACGGCGCCCTGGTCCTGACCGTCGACGCCCCGCGCGTCGCCCGCCGCCCGCGCGACGTGCGCAACGGCTTCACCGTCCCCGAGGGGATCCGCGCGGTGAACCTCGACGCCGCGGTGATGGCCGCCAGCCACCGCGCCGAGGCGGGCACCTCCGCCATCGAACGCCACTCCCGCGAGCAGTTCGACCCGACGATCACCTGGGCGGACCTGGCGTGGCTGCGCTCGCGCACCCGGCTGCCGCTGGTGCTCAAGGGGATCCTCACCGCCGAGGACGCCGAGCTGGCCGTCGCCAACGGCGTCGACGCCATCGTCGTGTCCAACCACGGCGGCAGGCAGCTCGACGCCGCCCCCGCCACCCTCGACGTCCTGCCCGAGATCGCCGAGCGGGTCGCGGGCCGCATCCCGGTCCTGCTCGACGGCGGCGTGCGCAGCGGCGCGGACGTCGCCAAGGCGATCGCGCTCGGCGCGGCCACCGTGCTGGTCGGGCGACCGGTGCTGTGGGGGCTGGCCCACAGCGGGGCGGATGGAGCTGCCGCGGTGCTCGGCCTGCTGCGCGCGGAGCTGGCCGAGTGCCTGGCGCTGTGCGGCAGGCCGGCCCTGGGGGCGGTGGACGGGTCGATGATCAGGCCCTCTCCGCGGTGACGAACGCGGCCAGCCGCGCCACCCCCGCCACCAGCCGGTCGGGTTCGACGTAGCTGCACGACAGCCGCAGCTGGTGCTGCCCGCCGCCGTCGAGGTGGAAGGCGCTCATCGGCGTCCACAGCACCCCGTGGTCGCGGGCGGACCGCTCCAGCGCGGCGTTGTCCGCGCGGAACGGCACCGCCACCACCACGAAGAAGCCGCCTGCGGGGGTGTTCCAGGTGACCCCGGACCCGGGCGGGAAGCGCCGGGCGAGCTCGTCGAGCATCAGCCGCAGATTGGCCCGGTAGAAGGCGATCGCGCCCGCGTTGGCCGCGCGCAGCTTGCACCCGGCCCGCACCAGCAGCCCGCCGATCACCGCCTGGCTCAGCGACGGGGTGTTCACCGTCGTCATGCTCTTGACCTTGGCCAGCTCGTCGGCCAGCAGCCCGCCGCGCACGCGCTGGTCGGCCAGGACGTAGCCGAGGCGGGCGCCGGGGAAGCAGGTCTTGGCGAAGGAGCCGACGTAGACGACCCCGCGGCGGGTGTCGAGCGACTTGAGGGTGGGCGCAGGCACGTCCTCGGCGGTGAAGAAGCCGTACGGGTTGTCCTCGATGACGAGGACGCCCTCGGCCGCGCACACCGCCAGCAGCCGCTCGCGCTCCTCGACGGCCATGCTCGCGCCCGAGGGGTTGGCGAAGTCCGGCACGACGTACAGCGCGCGCGGTCGCTTGCCCCGCCGCCGGGCGGCGGCCGCGGCCGCGGCGACCTCGGCCGCGGCCAGCCCGTCCGGCCCCTCGGGGACCGCGACCACCTCGATGTCGAGCAGCCGCGCCGCGCCGGTGATCCCGACGTAGCCGGGGGAGCAGACCATGAGCACGTCGTCGGGGTGGCCGAAGAGGGCGCGCAGCACGATGAGCAGGCCCTCCTGCGCGCCGACGGTCACCACCACCGCCTCGGGCGGGACGTGGATGCCCTCGTCGTTGGCGACCGCGCGGGCGATGAGGTCGTGGATCTGGCCGTTCGTGCGGCCGTACTGGAACAGCGCCGCGCGGTCGTCCACGCCCTCCTGGCGCAGGTGCTCGCGGTAGGCGCGCAGGTACTCGGGGATCAGGTCCGGGTCGAAGTGCCCGTCGTGCGGCCGCCCGGGGGCGAAGGAGATCGCCTCGGGGAAGCGGGCGGTGACCTCGTTGAGGAACATCATCGCCGAGAGCACCGGGTCGGCGAGGCTCTGGTGCAGGCCGTCGATCATCCGAACGCCGCGCGCAGCCGGGCCGCGGCGTCGGCGACCGCCGCCGCCGCGGTGTCGACGGTGCCGAACATGGCGAAGAACCCGTGCGCCATCCCGGGGTAGCGGATGAGCTCGGTCGGCACGCCCGCCGCGGCCAGCCGCTCGGCGTACCGCTCGCCCTCGTCGCGCAGCGGGTCGAACTCGGCGGTCAGCACGGTGGCGGGCGGCAATCCCGTCAGGTCGGCGCGCAGCGGAGAGGCCAGCGGGTCCGCCCCGTCCTCCGGACGGGCCAGGTAGTTGCCCCAGTACCACTCCACCGAGGTCCGGTTGAACAGGTACCGGTCGGTGTTCTCCCGCATCGACGGGGTGTCGGCGGCGTGGTCGGTGTTCGGGTACACCAGCAGCTGGTGGACGATGGCCGGGCCGCGCTCGCGGGCCAGCAGGGTCACCGCGGCGGCCAGGTTGCCGCCCGCGCTGTCCCCGCCGACGGCGATGCGGCCGCCGTCGAGGCCGAGCTCGCCTGCGTGCTCGGCGATCCACCGCACGCCTGCGTGGCAGTCGTGCACGGCGGCGGGGAACTTGTGCTCGGGGGCCAGCCGGTAGCCCACCAGCGCGGTCGCGCAGCCCGCCGCGACCGCCAGCCGCCGGGCGACCGGGTCGGCGGTGTCGATCGTGCCCAGCGTCCAGCCGCCGCCGAAGAAGTAGACCAGCACCGGCAGCCCGGGTTCGGTGCTGGGGCGGAAGATCCGCACCCGCAGCGGCGACTCCGGGCCGGGGATCTCGTGCTCGGCCACGTCGGCGACCGGCTCGGGCGTCCCCGCGTCGTCCTGGATGGACCGCAGGTCGGCGGCCCGCGCCTCGGCGAGGGTCATCTCGTACAGCGGCACGGCTGCGGCGCGCGCTCGTCGGTCGCGCATCAGGCTGACCTGCGGGTCCAGGGGCATTCGGTGGCTCCATGGGGGCGGTGGAGGGGACGTGGCCGCGGGTCGCGCGGCCACGCCCCCGGGATGGATCAGAGGTCGCGCACGCTGCGCTCCACGACGCCGCCCATGATCGATCACCTCCTGCCCGCACAGTGCGGATCGGTGGCGCGAGCATAGGCACGGCCCGGATTGGGCGTCGATCCGCCGAAGGAACGAACGGCCCATACGTCGTATCTGATCCTCAGTGGACAGCTGTGCCGAAGTGCCTGCGGCTACGCCGCTCGGGCCATCACCCGGCACTGCACCGGCACAATCGGTCCGTCCGGTGTGGACGTCAGTAGCCGCGGTTGTACTGGAAGTACCACCCGCCGCCCTGCAGGTAGCAGCCCCAGGTGGGGTTGAGGTTGTGGTAGCGCTGCTTGTCGGCCAAGCAGGACTGCTCGGTCGGGTAGGGGCCAACCGGGATCCAGGTGGACGCCTGGGCGGGCGTTCCCGCGATGGCGACGGCGATGGTGGTGGCGACGGCGGCGCTGATGATGCGCATCGGGTCTCCTTGCGTTGTCTGGCCACAGGATCTGCGATCGCGCGTGGCCGGGGAAGCCGCCGATCGGCCGCAATGGTCCAGTCCAATTGGGCCGGTGGGGCGGTGGCGCCCGGCGGTTCGCAGGCACTTTCGGCGCCTGCCCCTGCCGGTCCGCCCACCCGCCCGCGCTGTCGTCACGTTCCGAACCCGGACCGTCGCGCCACGTGATCACTCGAATGGACCCATGATCCGCCCACTCCGATCTTGACGCTGGTCGGCGCGCCGGGGATTGTCGGTGGTCGAACGTATGGTCGAGAGCGACGGGAAGGAGGAGCATGGACAGCAGTTGGCGACTTGTGCACGACGCGGTGATCCCGTACGGCAAGACCGGCCAGGACACCGTGGTGCACGCCCGCGCGTACGAGTCTGATTCCCACGACATCCCGGTGGTGGTGCTCAGCGAGTTCGGCGACCACCAGGGCCGACCCCTGACCCAGGCGTTCCCCGAGGCCGCCGCGGCCGCCCAGGCGGCCCTGTACCGCCGCGGCACCGCGCTGCGGTTCGTCCACCACACCCCGCACGGCCAGCGCTTCCACGAGGTGGCCTTCCACCACCGGCTGCGCAAGACCGTCTTCTACCACCGCGGCGCCCCGCCCCCGCGCCGCGGCCGCTCCGGCCAGTGGTCGACCAGCGCGACGGCGGTCACCGTGCGCGGCGCCCGCCGCCACGTCTTCCAGCCCCCGCGCTGGGAGCAGGACACGCCGTGGACCTTCCACGGCCCGCGCTGGACCGCCCTGCGCACCGAGCAGGCGGCCGGGCACGCCATCCCGCAGGCCCGCTCCGCCCAGCCCATCGAACTGCTCATCCCCGACGTGCTGGGCGCGACCCCCATCCAGGTCTGGCCCCCGGACCGCTACCTGCCCTCGCTCATCGGCGGCGCGACGGCCCGCAAGCTGGCCGACGCCCGCAACGCCGCCATCACCCCGACGACCCCGCCCAGCGCCCCGGTCCTGTTCTGAGCCCGTGCGACACCGCCGGGATCGGCTCGTAGGCTGGCCCCGGCGGGATGGGAGGCCGAGGTGGGCGAGACGACGGTGGCCGGGGTCATGGCGGAGCTGGCCGCGCTGGACGACCCGCGCGCCCGCGCGGTCAACCAGCGCCACGGCGACGACCACGGGGTCAACCTCGGCAAGCTCCGCGCGCTGGCCAAGCGCTTGAAGACCCGGCACGAGCTGTCCTGCGAGCTGTGGGCGACCGGCGACAGCGCGGCCCGGCTCCTGTCCACCCTGATCTGCCGCCCCAAGACCTTCACCCGCGACGACCTCGACGCCATGCTGCGCCAGGCCCGCACCCCGAAGGTCCACGACTGGCTCCTCGGCAACGTGGTCAAGAAGAGCCCGCACGCCGAGCCCCTGCGCCTGGCCTGGCTCGCCGACCCCGACCCCGCCGTCGCCAGCGCGGGCTGGAGCCTGACCGCCGACCGCGCGGCCAAGGACGCGGGCGCCCTCGACCTGCCCGCCCTGCTGGACACGATCGAGGCCGAGATGAAAGCCGCGCCTGAGCGCCTCCAGTGGGCGATGAACACCTGCCTGGCCCAGATCGGCATCGCCCACCCCGAGCACCGCGCCCGCGCCATCACCATCGGCGAGCGCCTGGGCGTCCTCAAGGACTACCCCACGCCACCCAACTGCACCTCCCCGTACGCCCCGACCTGGATCGCCGAGATGGTCCGCCGCCAGTCGGCCGGGAGCTGAGCGCAAACGTCCTCTGTGGACGCCCTGGCTCAGCAGAACAACCTGACAGGTACTCGGGAATCGGGAACAAGGTCACCTCCTGCCGCCGATCGGTAGCCAACCGGGCCGCTGAAACGATCATCCCATCGGCAGATCACCCGCAGGAGGAGGAGAGACCATGCGAAGAACGGCAGTGGCCGCGGTCGCCGCGCTGCTCGCGCTGCTGGCGCCCGGAACCGCCTCGGCGGGCAACTTCCGGCAACCGCTGCTGGGGGACCTCAACGGCGACGGCCGAGCCGACCGCGTCGTCCTGGGGCCGGACAACGCGGTCACCCCGACGTGCTCGCTGCAGGTCGAGCACCGCAACGCCGACGGCACCTTCGCCCCGCCGATCACGCACACCTACACCTCGCACTACCGGACCCGCCCGTACTGCCCGGACATGGGCGAGGTGGTCGACCTCGGCGGCGACGGCGTCCCCGAACTCGTCCTGACGGCCTTCCAGCATTCTTCGGCGAGCACGCAGCTGATCGTGCTGCGCGACTTCATCCCGATCGCCCCGCTCCCCGGGCTCAACTTCCCCAGCACCCTGCGCAAGGTCGACTTCAACGGCGACGGCCTGGTGGACATCTGGCAGTCCACCGACCAGAGCGAGCAGCTCGTCTCCTACCTCAACACCCCCTCGGGCACGCTCGTGCCCGGGCCGATCAACCTGTGCAGCGGCAGGCCCATCCCGCAGCACGCCTTCGCCGACTTCGACGGCGACGGCGGGCAGGACATGCTCCTGTCCCGCCGCTGCCCCCGCGGCGCGAACTTCGTCGAGCTGCACTTCGGCAGCGGCCGCCCGCCCGTGCAGTTCGCCCGCTTCCCCGACAGCACGACCCACGAGGTCTTCGTCACCGACCTCCTCAACGACGGCATCCCCGACGTCGGCCTGATCGCGCGCACGAGCGAGGGCGTGCTCTCCGTCCGCCACTTCCGCAACGACGGCGGCGGCTCCTTCACCGAGGTCTGACCCCGGTCAGCGGTGGCGTTCGAGCCACGCGGCGATCCCGTCGGCGGTGGTGGGCAGCGCGGTGGTCAGCACGTCGGCCCCGTCCGCGGTGACCACCACGTCGTCCTCGATGCGGATGCCGACGCCGCGCAGCTCCGGTGGGACCGTCCGGTCGTCGGGGTGGAAGTAGAGGCCCGGCTCGACGGCGAGCACCATGCCCGGCTCCAGCGCCGCCCCGTGGTAGGCGCTGGGCCGGGCGGCCGCGCAGTCGTGCAGGTCGAGGCCGAGGTGGTGGCCGATCCCGCAGACGATGTAGCGGCGGTGGTGCTGGCCCGCCGCCGACAGGGCCTCGTCCACCGATACCGGCAGCAGGCCCCAGTCGTGCAGCCCCCGGGCCAGCACGGCCATCGCCGCGTCGTGGAAGTCCAGGAACACCCGGCCCGGGCGGACCTCGGCCAGCGCGGCGGCGTGGGCTTGGTGGACCAGGTCGTAGACGCGGGCCTCGGCGTCGGTGAAGGCGCCGGAAACCGGGAAGGTGCGGGTGATGTCGGCGGTGTAGAGCGAATGCGCCTCCACCCCCGCGTCCAGCAGGAGCAGCGCGTCCTCGGCGACCGGGCTGTCGCAGCGCGACCAGTGCAGCACGGGGGAGTTGGGGCCCGCGGCGACGATCGAGGCGTAGCCAGGGCCGTTGCCCGCGGCGCGGGCGCGGCGGTCGAAGGTGCCCTGCAGCCAGCGCTCCCCGCCGCCGCGCACGGCGTCGTCCAGCGCGGCGGCCACGTCGGCGAAACCGGCGACGGTGGCCGCGACCGCGCCGCGCAGCTGCCCGATCTCCCAGTCGTCCTTGATCCGGCGCAGCTCGGCGAGCGTGGTGCGCAACTCCGCGCTGTGCGCGGGCACCAGCGCGTCCAGCCACGGGTCGACCCCGCGCGCGGCCAGCACCCCGGGGTGGCGCCCGCGCAGCCCGGCGGGCAGCTCGTCGAGCGGGCGGCAGGGCAGGCCCAGCGCCCGCTCCCACGCAGGCAGGCCCGCCTCCCGCCCCACCCAGAACCGGCTGCGGTCCACATCGGCGAAGAAGTCCACCTCGTCGGCCCCCGCTGGCTCGGGCAGGAAGAGCACGGCGTCGTGGCCGCCTGGGAACGGCGTCATGACCAGCACCGCCCCCGGCGCCTGGCACCCGGTCAGCCAGACGAAGTCGGAGTCGGCGCGGAAGCCGTGGAAGGTGTCGTTCGAGCGGACCGACGGCCTGCCCGCGGCCACGGCGATGCGCTTGCCGGGCAACGCTTCGGACAACCGCTCGCGGTGCGCTGCCGCGGCCCCGGCCGCCTCCGGTCCGCACGGGGCCGGGTCCTCGCGCGGTTCCCAGCCCTCACGCATCCAGGCGCGGAAGCCGTCCGCGTCGGCCAGCCTCGGCATGCTCCGCTGCGTGTCCATCCCCCTGGGCCCTCCCCGTGCGCGATCGGCGATCACCGGCGAGTGTCGCCGCCTGCGAACGGGATCGGGTAATGCATTCTGCGATTGATCGCGGTGATGGGGCATCAACGGGATTGATGGAGAAATCTATGGCCCCTTTCCCGATCGCCGAATTCTTGGTGGACGCTCGGCGGCCGACCTACACTTCGCTGATGGAACTGGAGGTGCGGCACCTGCGCACGGTCGCGGTGATCGCCGAGACGGGCAGCCTGACCAAGGCGTCGATGGTCCTCGGCCTGTCCCAGCCCGCGCTTTCGGTCCGGCTCAAGCGCATGGAGGAGGAGATCGGCGCGCCGCTGTTCACCCGCAGCCCGGCGGGCGTCGAGCCGACCGCGGTCGGGGAGTACGTGCTGCTGCGGGCCCGCGCGATCCTCGCCGCGGTGGCCGAGCTGCGCCGGGGCGCGGCCCGCTTCGCCGAGCGGGCCAAGCCGGTGGTCACCGTCGGCGGCTCGGCGGGCTCGGTGCTGCTGGGGCTGGCCGAGCGGATGAGCGCGAGCCTGCCCGCCGCCGACGTGCGCATCACCATGGAGTACTCGCCGCTGCTGCTGCGCGACCTGGTCCTCGCGGGCAGGCTGGACCTGGTGACGACCGTGGACTACCCCGGTTTCGAGACCCCAGCCCACGAATCCCTGCACTGCGAGGTCATCGAGGAAGAGCCGGTGTTCGTCGTGCTGCCCAGCACCGACCCGCTGGCCGGGCAGGACGAGATCGCCTTGGGCGAGCTGGCCGACCACAGCTGGGCCATCACCCCGCCGGACGGCGCGGGCTGGCCGGACTGCTTCCAGCTGGCCTGCGCGCACCACGGGTTCACCCCGGACGTCCGCTTCACCACGACCAACGCCGACTCGATCCGCGCGCTGGTCGCCGCGGGCCGGGCCGTGGCCCCGTGCCAGCCGGTGTACTTCGCCGACGACCGCGTGGTCGTGCGGCCGATCGCGGGCAACCCGGTGTCCCAGCGGCACGTCATGCTCTGCCCGCGCGGCGGCCCGCTGGCCAAGCGGCTGCCCGCGCTGGTCGACCACGCCCGCGAGGCGTACTGGGCGTTCGTCCGCGAGCACTCCGCCCACTTCGACCTGCTGCGCGCCGCGCGCTGACGAGCCCGGCGGGGGGTGCCCCCGCCGGGCTCGCCGAACAACGGCTCAGTACCGCGCGCTGACCGCCACGCCGGAGCAGGCCGGGTTGCCGCCGAGGCTGACGAACACGTAGCCGGACGGCGGCGCGGCCACGGTGATGGACTCCGCGTTGCCCGCCGCGGTGGAGCGGTGGGTCGCCGTCGCCGCCGTGGCCCACGTGCTCCCGCTGTAGTACAGGTCGCAGTTGCCCGTGCCGCCGGAGGCGGTGAGCCGCAGCTGCGCCGTCCCTGCGGGCAGCAGCACGTACAGGTAGTCGTACCCGGAACCGCTCACCGAGCGGTTGGACCGCACGCAGCCGTTGCCCAGCATGCGCGTGTCGCTGCCGGTGCACTCCGCCCCCGAGCTGCCCACCGACACCGTCTTCGTGACCGTCCCGGTCAGCCCGCCGTTGTCGGTCACCCGCAGCGTGACGGTGTAGACGCCGTCGGCGGCGTAGGTGTGGCTGGGCGCCGCCGCGGTGGCGGTGCTGCCGTCGCCGAAGTCCCACCGGCGCTCGACGACCGATCCGTCCGGGTCGGTGGAGCGGTCGGTGAAGGCCACCGTGCGGCCGGAGACCGCGCTGCTGAAGTCGGCCGCGGGCGGCTGGTTGTTGGCCCCGCCCCCGCAGGACCCCGCGGCGCAGCGGGACAGCCAGGCGTCCCAATCGGCGTCGTAGCGGCTGCCGATGCCGGTGAGGAACGATCGCGCGCCCGCCCAGTCGCCTCGGCGGTAGTTGCCGAGCACCGTGTCGACATCAGCGCGGTGCGACTGGAGCATGTACCGCACCGCCAAGTAGCCCCACCGGTAGATGCGGGTGGTGTCGTGGCTGTAGGTCGTGCTGAACAGCGTGCTCAGCGCATAGGTGCGCCTGCCTGCTTCCGCGATCGCCTCCGTGTAGGGGAGGTCGCGGTAGGTGTAGGAGACGTACTCGGCGAAGCCCTCGATCCACCAGATGGTGGGCGTGGAGACGTTCGAGCCGAAGTCGCCGTGCATGTTGAAGCGGCCGTCGAGGTAGTGGGTGTACTCGTGGTTGAGGTTCCAGATGGCGAAGGTCGGCAGCAGCCACTCGGCCTCGTAGGCGATGAACCGGGCCTGGTTGCCCGTCGCGGACGGGTTGCCCTCCAGGTAGATCCCGCCGTTGTTGGTGTCGATGCCCCACATGGCCCCGGCGTAGGTCTGGTAGTCCGTGCTGGAGTCGTAGACCACGACCTCCAGGGAGGTGTTGCGGTCCCCGGCGACCGGGCCGGAGTCGCGGGCGATGCCGTGGAAGAACGCATCCTGGGCCAGCAGGCTGGAGCAGGTCTGCGACAGCTGCGCCGCGGTCAGCTGCTGGGCGCGGATGCGCAGCGTCGACGCGCAGGTGTGGGTGATGGGCAGCACCTCGGCGGCCAGCCGGGCAGGCAGGTCGCAGGTGTTGTAGTAGGCGCAGTTGGGCTTGTCGTAGGCGTCGGTCATCTCCGCCATGCCCACCCACAAGGGCGCGGTGGCGCCGCGGATGCTGGAGATGCCCAGCAACTCGCGCACGTACGGCCGCACGGTCGCGCGCAGCGGTTCGTGCTGCAGGAACCGCGCCAGCTCCCGGCCCGCGTTCGAGGCGAGGTAGGACTGCCTGCCGCCGAGCAGGCCGACGTGCCGCCGCGCGAAGTCCCGCAGCGTCGTCAGCACCGCGCGGTCGTTGCCCACCGCGGTGACGAACTCCGGCCGGTAGTGGCCGCGGAAGAGCACGGTGTAGACGGAGTTGACCGCGTTCAGCATGCTGGGGAACTGGTCGTACGCGGAGTTGTAGGCGTTGAGCAGGCGGCTGACGACGCCGAGGTACCGGTCGCCCAGGTTGGCGCTGTCGATGAGGACGACGGCCTCCGAGAGCACCTCGCCGTTGGCCGCGGTGACCTCGAAGGCGCGCGGGGCGGCGAAGTGGGTGTCCAAAGCGGACCGGACGGCGGCGGTCAGGGCGGGTCCGTAGTCGCCGACTTCCGGGTTGTACCACTGCACGTAGAAGCCTGCGCGCAGGAACAGCGCCAGCCTGCCCGCGCCGGTGGAGTCATTGCCCGGGTAGGCGCTGGAGACCGACCGCATCCGGTCGGCGACGGTGACCATCTGCGCCTCGCTGAACGTGCGGCGGGCGTCGTCGCCGGTCAGCGAGAACAGCGCGTTCACGCAGGCCGGGTCGGAGGTCGCCACCCGGTCGGCCAGCGCGGGGCCGGTCAGCCCGACGATGGCGCACGCCGCCAGCGCGCGTGGGGCCTGCGGTTCGGGGAGGTCGTAGTCGGCGCGCAGGGCGTCGTCGGTGGCGGGCAGCGGCGGCCGCTCGGCGACCGGGAGCCGCCCCTCGCCGACGTGCCCGTCGTCGAGGCCGCTGCTGGCCAAGCCGAGCGGCGGGGGACCTGCGGGGGCGACGGGGGCCTCCGCGGCGACGGCGGAGGCGGCGGAGAAGGCCATTGCAGCGGTGAGGAGCAGAACGGGGACGGATGTTCGGATTGCCATTCGCGTGGCACCTTTCGGGGAAGCCGGGACGGGCTTCGAGCAGGGCGGAGAGCCGCGGGATCTCCGGGGATGCCGTGTTGCGCAACCGGTGTTTCTGACCGTAACGCCGAAAGGGGTACCGCCGGGAATAGCCGTTGCCATAAATCGCCGGTGGGGTGGCGGGCGGGCGCCCACCACCCCCCGAGGCGGGTCAGACGCCCGCGATGGACTGGATCCAGGAGCGGTAGCGGGTGATGTTGGTGTAGGTGGTGTAGTCCGACCGGTTGCTGGTCGACGCGACGCCGACCTGCCTGCCGTTGCCGAACATGGGCCCCCCGGAGTCCCCACCCGCGGCGATGCCGTTGCCGTAGTACGCCCCGATGCCCACACCGCCGTGGTAGTCCCGCCCGTTGACGGTCGACACCCGCACGTTGGCGTACTTCAGGTACCGCGACTGGCACTGCAACTCAGGACTGCACCGCCCGGTCGCCCCCCACCCCAGGATCGTGGTCGTCTGCCCGACCCACACATCGGAGGAGGTCCCCAACGGCGAGTAGGTCGTGCTCACCGCCCGATCCAACTGCACGACCGCCAGATCCGCGCTGGGATGCACCGTCGTCCTCGCCCCGTAGGCGACCGTCCCCCCGGAGTACTGGTCCAGACTCCCGATCCGGAACGACAACGACCCCCCAACGCAGTGCCGCGCGGTGAGCACATACCGCGGCGCGATGATCGTCGCACTGCAGTTCTCGGTCCCGTTGAGGAACAACCTCGCCGCCCACGGCGCCGCCTGGTTGTAGTACCCCCCATCAATGATCTGCACCCCAGCATCCGGCGGCGCGGCCGCAGCCCCCTGCGCCACCCCCACCACCGACACCGCCGCCAACGCAGCCGCCACCAACACCTTGACCAGTCTCATAACGCATTCCTCCGCGATCAGCAGGGTTTCCGCGAATTCCCACCACCCCAAGGGGCGAGGACACCACGGAGTCTGCGACCACCCGGAGAACGCAAGCAATCCGTACCCACCCAAGCAATCCCGCGTATCCACCCGCACTTTAACGGTATTGCCCCCAACCCCCGAGGCCACCCAACCCCCACCTTCACCACCCTTACCGATTACCGCAGAACCCCGCCGCCCGCTCACACCCACCGCCCGGGACGCCCGCTGCGGCAAGAGATCGAGCACCTGGGCGCAGCAGCTCCGACCCCACCGCGCCTCGCGCCGCCGAACCCGTGCCCGCATGAAGAAGCCCGTTCGGCCGCCCCCTCAAGGCGGCCGAACGGGCTTCACGGGGTCAGCGGCCCTGCAGCGCCTTGACGTTGTTGCCGAAGGTCCAGCTCCGCGAGCCGTCCCAGTTCAGCGACCAGGTCATCAGGCCCTTCAGGTTGCCGTTGAAGCTGTTCCACGCCTGCGAGACCAGGGCGGGCGACATGTGGCCGCCGCCCGCGCCCGGCTGGGCGGGCAGGCCCGGGACCTGCTTGTCGTAGGGCACGCGGATCGTCGTGCCCTGGATGACCAGGCCCTGGTTCAGGCACTCGGTCTGCTTCACGAAGCCCTGCACGGTGCCCGCCGAGTAGGAGTCACCCGAGCAGCCGTACATGCTGCCGTTGTAGTACTGCATGTTCAGCCACCACAGCCTGCCGTTGTCGGCGTACTTCTTGATGATCGGCAGGTAGGCGCCCCAGATCGAGCCGTAGACGACGCTGCCGCCGGTCACGTACGCGGTCTCGGGGGCCATGGTGAGCCCGAAGTTCGACGGCATCTGGGCCAGCACGCCGTCGATGATGTGGATCAGGTTGGCCTGCGACGGCGACAGCTGGTTGATGTTGCCGCTGCCGGTGAGGCCGGTCTCGATGTCGACGTCGAGACCGTCGAAGTTGTACCGCTTGAGGATCGGCACGATGGTCTGGATGAACCGGTCGGCCACCGCGCGGGAGCTGAGGTCGATGCCCGCGGCCGCGCCGCCGATCGACATCAGGATCGTCTGGCCCGCGGCCTTGGCCCGGCACATCTCGGCGGGGGTGGAGACCTTGACGGTGGCGTCCATGCCGTCCTCCCACAGCACGGTCCCGTCGCCGCGGATGACCGGGAAGGCGGCGTTGAGCACGTTGTAGCCGTGCTGGCGGATCACCGGGTTGTCGATCGGCGTCCAGCCGAACGGCGGGTGCACCCCGTTGGACGCGCCGTCCCAGTTCTCCCAGTACCCGACGAGGACCTTGCCGCTCGGCTTCGACTTGACCGGGCAGGTCTCGTCGCCGGGGGGCTGGGTCGTCGGCTCGGTGGTCGTGGGCTCGGTGGTCGTCGGCTCGCTCGTCGTCGGGTCCGTGGTCGGCACGGTCGTGACGGTGGTGGTCGTCGTGGGCGGCACGTTGTCGCACGCGCCGAGGTCGGCCCACAGCGTCGGCGTCGAGGCCGGGTTCCACCCGGTCCCGGGCCACGCGGTGTGGGTGACCTTGGCGTCGTAGAGCCTGCCCGAGTACGTCACGTCGGTGCCTGCGGTATAGGTCTTGCCTTCAGCCCAGGCGGGGGCGGCGCAGGGTACGAGGGCGGCGGACTGGGCGGCCGACGCCGCCCCGTTGCCCGCCACCACGAGCGCCGCCGCGACCGTCACGGCGACGCTGGTAACCATCGCGATCACCAAACTCTGGGACCTGGATTTCCTCGATGGCAAAGAAATGTTCCACATTCCGCAATTATCGTGACGCCATCCGGTCGGTGTCCATAGTCGCCCCCGGATCGCCGCCCTGGGAACGATTTCCGTTCGATGGTCGAGAGATTAACTGCGCCGGTGGTGCCAGGCCGCCTACCAGGCGTGATCGTCCCCCGCGGATAAATCCCACGCGGTCGGCCGAATATTGGAGGATCGATTTCCCGGCCCCGGATTCGGTTGAAATCTTGCTGCCCGCGCCGGGGGAGCGGCATCCGAGGAAGCCCGCAGGGCCGAACAGGTGTGATCGGGAACGCGCCCACCCGCTGACCCTCGCTCGCCGTAACACCCGGATTTGATCAACCGACCCTGAGGGCGTAACCGACGCCGCTGCCCCCGGGGGAGCCTTGTCCAACCGCCAGCAGGCCCTCACCGCGATCTACCAATCCGACCGCGCCGACCGCTCGACCGCCTTCACCGTCAGCCTCGCCACGATGGGCGCCGCGGTCACCTACCTGGTCGGCACCATCGCCTTCTACGACAAGCTCGACACCCTGGGCTGGGTGATCGCCCTGCTCCCGTTCCCCATGATCTGCATCGCGGCCTTCCACGCGGTCCTGATCAACCTCGCCGCCGTGCGCGCGACCAGCATCCTGGCCCTCGAACAGGCCCTCCTGCTGGCGACCGCCCCCAACACCGGCCCCGACCTCGACCCCACCCGCATCGGCGTCACCGCGAGCGAGCACGCCACCAACATCCACACCGCCCGCCCGGCCCAGCGCGCCGCCCTCATCATCGCCTACGGCGGCGTCGGCCTGATCTACCTCGCCTTCATCGCCCTGATGCTCACCAAGGCCGCCCACCACCTCCACGCCTGGACGATCATCCCCGCTGCCGTCTACGTCGCCCTCCTCGTCCCCATCGCCCTGGCCTGGCGCGACGGCACCGCCAACCTCAAACCCACGACCAGCTGAGGCCGGCGTCCGTGCGCCTGATCCCCGCGCGGGGCCACCGCTGAAATCGGTTCTCCCGCCGTCAGGACTCGCGGCGGGCTCCCTCGACGCCGGTGCCGCGAGCGGTCTCGGTGACGATGTGGTCGATCACGTCGGTGAGGGAGTTCGCGCGGGCGTAGGCGTGGCGTTGGCGGTCGGCGCCGCCGCCGGTGGCGTGCCAGCGGTCGCGGACCTCGGCGGCCAGCGCGCGCTCGGCGGGGTCGTGGAGGCGGGCGATGAGGTCGTCCACGATGTCGAGGGCCGGGCGGAGGTGGCCGGTGATCGGGTCGGCGCACTGGCCGGTCAGGCCGTCGCGGGCGGCCCGCCACAGCCTGCCGCGCAGCACGTCCTGCGGGATGGGCTGGGCGCGCAACGCCCGGCCGACTAGGCCGATGAACTCGGTCACCAGCGCCCGCACGAGGATGCCGAACAGCGCGGCCTCGTCCGCGGTGGGCAGCACGTCGGCGACGCGGACCTCGATGGTGGGCAGGTGGTCGGAGATCCGGACGTCCCAGTAGACCATCTTCAGGTCCATCGCGGCCGTGGTGTCGACCAGCTCCTGGACGCGGGTGTCGTAGTCGGCGGCGTCGTCGAGGTACGGCGGGGGGACGGCGGTGGGCCAGCGCGTCCACAGCAGGTGCCGGGAGCTGGCGTAGTCGGTGTCGCGGCCGTCGTTGAAGGGCGAGTTCGCCGAGATGGCCAGCAGCACCGGCAGCCACGGCCGCAGGTGGTTGACGACCTGGACGGCGACCTCGCGGTCGGCGACCTCCACGTGCACGTGCGACCCGCAGGTGAGCCCGCTGAACACCATCGACCCGAAGCGGGAGTGGATGCGCCGGTAGCGGGTGTCCGGCCCGAGAAGGGCGTCGAACTCCTCGGCCAGCACGGGCGTGCCGGACGCCAGCAGCCGCAAACCCCGGCCCGCCGCGGCCTCGATCAGCGCCGCCCGCGACCGCGCGATGTCCGCGCGCAGGGCGTCGACCTCCGAGTGCACCCCGGTGGCGGACTCGACCTGGCAGCGCAGCAGCTCGGCCTTGAGGTCGGCCTCGGGCTCCGCGGTCTCGGCCAGCGTCTCCGGCCCCTCCTGCACGAGGCGCCCGTCCCCGTCGACCAGGACGAACTCCTCCTCAACCCCCAACGTGGGCCTGTCCATCGCCCGCGCTCCTCTCTCTGCAAGCAAGCAGGATGCCCCGACCCGATCGGGCCGAGGCATCCATTCCGCGTGGTCAGGACCGGACGTGCCTTCTGCCGTAGAACCCCGAGACCAGCGACACACCCACCATGGCGACGATGACCTGCACGACCAGTTCGAGCCAGTCGATCCCCGATGTCGCGGTGGGGATGCCCAAGGCCCTGGCCAGCGCCGTTCCGATCAGCGCGGCCACGATGCCGACCACGATCGTCAGCCACAGCGGGATGCTCTGCCTCCCGGGCAGCAGCAACCTAGCCAACACACCCACGATGAGACCGATGACGATCGCAGTGATGATGCCGGTGACAGTCACACAAACCTCCAACCTCGCGACGACGCTGCGATCAGTACCACCACCGGGTGACCCCCAAACACCGACGCTGCCGCCCCGGGCAGACATCCCGTGACCGTCCTCACGAGACAGACCACAAACCTCGACCCCCAAGACGCCCCTGGCCGCTGGGCAAGCAACTCCCGGCCGCGCCGACCGAGCCCCTGCTCCTGGGCGCCCTCGCCCCACCCGCCGAGCTGCCCGCCACGCCGCGCCTGGCCCCTCGACCCGACGTCGGGTGACCGGCGGACGCAGACGCCAGCCGATTCTTGACTAACCGTTCATACATGCTTAGTCTCGGGGCATGGTGGGTGTCCCGAAGTTCGACCGCGCTGAGGTCCTGCTGAACGCGGCCCGGGAGTTCGCTGCGCGCGGCTACGAGGGCGCGTCGGTGAGCCGGCTGGTCGAGGCCACGGGCTTGCTGCGCGGGAGCCTCTACGGCGCGTTCGGCAGCAAGGCGGGCCTCTTCCGGCTGGCCTTCGCGGCCGCCGTGCAGCAGTCCGAGGACCGCGACCTCGTCGTCGACCTGCTGACCGTGGCCCTGCGCGAACGGGCCGCGGTCGACCCCGATGTGGTCAACACCGCCCGCGCCGTCATCACCACCCTCGACGCGACCGGCACCCCACCCGCCGAGCACATCTACCGACGGCTCACAGCTCGCGCAGGCATGGCCTGAGCACGCCGATCGGCAACGGAAGGATCAGGACATGGCAGAAGTGACCATCGTCGGGGACGACCTCGTCGTCACGGTCAAGGGGATCCGCAAGCTCGGCGCGATGAAGAGCGAGCTGACCATCCCCCTCGGCGACGTGCGCGGCGCCACCGTCGACCCCGAGCTGTCGACGGGCTGGCCGGGCCTCAGGAAGCTCCGCGAATGGCCCGGCGTGAAGCGCATCGGCACCGACGCCTACGGCCACTACCTGGGCGGCACCTTCACCCAAGACGGCGACCGAGTCTTCTGGGACGTCGCCGACCCCACCAAGAGCATCGTGATCTCCCTGGACAACCCCGAATACAAACGCCTCATCATCGAAGTCGACAACCCCGACCACACCGTCCGCATGATCGAAGCAGCCCTGGCCAAGCGCGCCTGACCATCCCGCTGTCATTGACCCTGGCCACACGGCGGCCTACCGCTTCAGTCGGTGTTGCTCGCCACGCCGTATCTGGCTTCCCCGGCCACCTCGGCCATTGGCGTGCCAGCGTACCCGGCGTCGAGAAACAGCCGGGTGGCAGCCTCGATGGTCGCTGCCCGCTTCTGGAACTCGCCGCCGAACTCGGCGATCGGGTCCTGTTCGTCCGCCTGGACGTCATCGACGAAGACGCCTGGGCGGCGGCGGCCGTCGAGGCCGACCACCGGTTCGGCCCGATCGCGGTTCTGGTCAACAACCGCGGCCGTCCAGAACCCCGCGGCACCGATCGAGGCCACCGAGCAGCGGTCTGGCGCCGCATCCTCGACGTCAACCTCATCGGCGCGTTTCTCGGCATCAAGACCGCGACCCCGTCACTGCGCCGCAACGGCGGGGGAGTGATCGTCAACATCGCTTCCACGGCGGCCCACGTCGGCACGTCGCTCTACGCGCCGTACGTCGCCAGCAAGTGGGCGTTGCGCGGGCTCACCAGGACCGCCGCGCTGGAGCTGGGTCGAGACGGCATCCGGGTCAACTCCGTCCACCCCGGCGTCGTCTCCACCCCGTTGATCAACCAACCGATCGCAGGCCAGCCGCCCATCGCCGACTTCTACTCGCCCGAGCCGTACGCCATCCCCGGATCGGCACCCCGGCCGACATCACCCCGCTGGTCCTCGACCTCACCGCACCCGACGCCTCGTTCATCACAGGCTCGGGATTCGTCGCGGACGGCGGCCCTCCTGCTCGGTCCCGCCCGACGCGCCTGCGGTGTGACCGAATCCGCCGACCCTGCACGCCCCCGTCGCCTCATCGATCCGCCATGACGAGGGACACACCCAGACGGTTCTCCGTTGAGACGACAGAAGCCCTGTCCCTTCGTGAAGGGACAGGGCTTCTCACCAGCGTTGAACGCATGGTGGGCGATACTGGGATTGAACCAGTGACCCCTACCGTGTCAAGGTAGTGCTCTCCCACTGAGCTAATCGCCCGAGGCGGAGGCGGGAATCGAACCCGCGTACAGGGCTTTGCAGGCCCTTGCCTAAGCCACTCGGCCACTCCGCCGTATCCCGAAGGGGACCTCCGGGGGGCCGGCGCAGAGGCCGAACCGCTTCCGAGCGGACGACGGGATTCGAACCCGCGACCCTCACCTTGGCAAGGTGATGCGCTACCAACTGCGCTACGTCCGCACGCCTTCCGGGTGGTCCGTGGTGGTCCCTCCGGCGTGGTGCGAGTGAACTCTATCCGAGGCCCCCCAAGGGGTCCAAATCGGGGTCCCCTTCGCCGATCTCCTCAGGTCAGGTCGGTGGAGATCAGCTGGGTGAGCGCCTCGTCCACGTCGACCCAGAGGTGCTCGTTGCCGGGCACCACGACGTCGTAGGTGCGGTCGAGGAAGTCGGCGAGCTCCTGGGCGGCGGCCTCGAAGACCGCGTGGCCCGACGGGCTGCTCAGCTCGATGACCACGACCTCGGGGTCGTCGCCTGCCGGGCGGATGCGGACGTCGCCGTCGCCCGCCTCGGCGATGAGGCCGTCGGCCAGCAGGTCGCGCGCGAAGACCCACTCGACCCATCCGGTGCGCCCGGTGCGGAAGGCGGCGACGACCGCGTACGGGTCGCGCGTGTCGTAGCGCAGCTCCACCTTCACCGGCACCGCTGGGGTCCTCGGCGCCAGGAGGTCGAACACCGCGGTCGACCGCAGCGTCACGTGATCGTTTCGCATCGTCGCTACCCTTCTGCTCCCTTCCCAGTCAAAACGACTGAGCCCCTTACATGTGACGCCTCTGCGCAACGAATCGGTCGCGATTCCGGTTGATGTCACCCGGACGGGCCACCGCTCGCCGCGCTGGGCGCTCGCCGCACTGCGCAGAGTCACCACAGGGCTCCGGGCAGCCTCCCCATACTGGCCGGTTTTCCGGTTGGTTGGTAGCGCCTGAAGTGCGAATCCCGACCCGGGTGGCTGTTGTCCGATCGCAAAATCCGCGCTGACCTGCGAGTCGCCGATTGATGTGGCAATGACCACGTTCCTGCAGGTCAAGAGCACTCCGGATGCCCGGGGGAAGGCGTGGCGGCACAATGTCCCCCTGGCTGAACTGGACGGAGGTGCGCCTGTGGCGGGTGATGCGCCCGAGCACAAGAGCGTCCGTCCGGACTGGGCCGATCGCAGCAAGACCACCCGACTGGTGTGGCGCGTGGGTGTGGCGGTGATCGGTGCCGCTGTGCTAGCCGCGGGCGCCCTGATGATCCCGTACCCCGGTCCGGGTTGGCTGGTCGTCTTCGCGGGCCTGGCCATCCTCGCCGTCGAGTTCCCCTGGGCCCGCCGCCTCCTCGACTTCGCCCGCGCCCGCTACGACGCCTGGCTCGCCTGGCTCAAGCGCCAGCACTGGACCATCCGCGTCCTGGTCCTGTCCTTCACCTGCCTGGTCGTCCTCGCGACGCTGTGGCTGCTGGGCGTGTTTGCGCTGGTCGGCGGCTGGGTGGGAGCGGAGTGGCCGTGGTTGAGGTCCCCGGTTTTCGGCTAGCGGCCGACTTGATGTAGTGTTCTCCCCGTCGCCCCCGCGGGGGCGCCAGACCCGGGCGATTAGCTCAGCGGGAGAGCACTTCGTTCACACCGAAGGGGTCACTGGTTCGATCCCAGTATCGCCCACGGGTTATATGTGCTGGTCAGCGCCCTGTCAACGGATCTTGTTGGCGGGGCGCTGATCGTTTTGGGGAGCGGTTGGGGAGCAGGGTGATCTGAACACCTTCGCGGAACCTGAAGTGGTCAGGCGGCGGCCGCGGGGTTGGTGGTCCAGGTCCAGCCGCCGTCGTTCTCCCATCGGGTCTGCAGGGCGTTGAGCATTTTCTCGATCATGGTGTCGGTGACGTGGGAGTAGACGTCGTCGATGTCTTTGCGTCGGTGGCCGAGTCGGGACAGGCGCAGGATGCGGGGGACGCCGTCTTCGATGAGCCAGGTTTGGTGGGTGTGGCGCAGGTCGTGGAAGTGCATGCCCGGGTGTAGCGGGGCCCAGCCTGCTTCGGGGTTTCCGGCGAGGGCGGGGAGCCAGACGCGGTGGCGGAAGTTGGAGCGTCGCCAGAGGCCGCCGTGGGCGCCGGTGAAGACGAAGCGGGTGTCGGGGTTGCGTTCGTGGTGTTCGCGTAGGTGTCGTGCGAGGAACGGTGGTAGGTGCACGGTGCGGATGCTGGCGGGTGTCTTGGGTGGGCCGAGTTCGAGGCGGCCGTTGATCTCGTGGAGGGCTCCGGTGGCGGGGTCGACCTGGATGCGCGGGTCGGTGTCGAGGTGGGTGTTGGTCCATTGCAGGCCGGCCAGTTCGCCCCAGCGCAGGCCGGTGTAGGCGGCGGTGACGGTCATCAGCCCGCTGTCGGGGGGCATGCGCCCGGCCAGGGCGTCGACCTCGTCGGTGCTGGCGTGAGGTCGTTCGGGGCGGTCGGCGAAGGTGATCCGAAGCCTGCGGCAGGGATTGGCGGCGATCAGCTCCTCGTCGACGGCCTCGCCGAGGATCATGGAGAACAGGACGAGGACGTCCTTGGCCGATTTGTCCGCCAGGGCGGCCTTGAGGGTCTTGTTCACCCATCCCTTGACCGCGATCCGGGTGATGGCGCCGAGCGCGGTCCCGGACCAGCGGGGCAGGATGTGGTTGCGGATGTGGGAGTCGTAGGTGGCCGCGGTCACCGCGCTGACAGCGCGCGCGGCCGTCCACGCTCGGATCCACTCGTCGATCGTCGTCTTGGCCAGGCGGGGATCGACAAACCGCTGACGCCGTTGATCGGACTCCACGTCCGCCGCGCGGGCCAGCGCCGCTTGACGGGTGGTGAACCCGTTCTCGGAGAACACCGTCCCATCCTCGAGCCGGTACCGGACACGGAAACCGTCTTTGCGTTCCTCCACCCAGGCCAATGTTCAACATCCTTCCGAATTGGGCGGCTGTGCCGCGCGTCAGGCACAGCGATATCCACGCTCCGATCGCAGGAGAATGCAACAATTGTGTTCACCCACGAACGGCCGTGGTTCGATCGTTGGCCGCCCCGCACGCCACCTGTTCAGCGGTTTCGCGTCACCGGCCCGCCCTTCGCCGCCAAGGCCGCCGCGCTGCTCGTCAGCAGCGGAACTGACGATGACGAGAGACGGGCTGTGGAGCCTCCAACCATCGACTTGGACGACCGGCCAGTCAAGTCTGAGGCAAGCGCCGAGGCAGGGGCCAGGTACGGGCACGAGCAGCTCTCCTCACTGCGGGTAGCACGCCACCTCGAGAGACGTGCAGGCATCCCTGAACTCCGGAAATCAGAGCCATCGGGGACACCACGCCGCCGACTTTCTCAGCAAGCCCGACGTCGCCGAGAAACGGGCATGGCTCGACTTCGGCGAGCGTCAGCTGATCGAGGTGGCGTTGGAGCGCGGCGCGTCGTGGGCCGAGATTGCCGCCGCCCGCAGGCTTCCGCCCGGTCTGACCGCCCAATGGTGGTACCAGCAGCTCGTGACCAGCACGGCACCTGCCAAGCTCGCCCAGGCGTCGATGCACTGGGGGTTGAGCCGGCCCGGCCAGGCCGCCGTTGTTTCCGATCCTGGCCGACACTGATCGACAGGGGTATGGCTGTCGGAGCGGGTGTGCCACCCTGCCGGTGAACGCCCTTGGTCGTCGGGCTTCGGGGAGGGAACCCAGGTGAGCCGGTTGTCGCCTCACGAAACTGACCTTCGGCCGGGCGGGCCAGGACCGCGCGGTGTTTGTCGGCGTCGACCACGCGGGATCGGCCGCAGGAGCGTCCCTGTCGGGCGCGGATTCGAGGCCGTTGCGGGTCCGAGGACCGCGGGACATCCGAGAGGCCCCGGGGCAAGCCCCCGCCGCCCTGCCCCGGGGCCTGAAGATCCGGGCCCACCTGCTCGAAGAGCCCTCGCCAGGGCGATACCAGTTCCACGACCTGCTCCGCAGCTACGCGGCCGGGTTGGCCGCGGAGGTGGAGCCGGAGGCGCAGCGCCGCGCCGCCGTCGGCCGCGTCCTGGACTTCTACCTGCACACCAGCGCCACCGCGGACCGGCTCATCGCCCCGCAGCGGGGCCGCGTCGGCCTCGAATCGGCGACATCGGAGGTGCGCCCGGGCGAGATCAGCGGCGACCAGCAGGCGTTGGAGTGGTTCGTCAACGAACACCAGACCCTGATGGCCGCCATCGACCACGCCCTCCAGCACCGGTTCGATGCCCATGCCTGGCAGCTCGCATGGACCCTCGCCACCTACTTCGAGCGTCACGGCCACTGGTACGACTGGATCACCACTCAACAGGCGGCCATCACGGCCACCACGCGGCTGGCCGACCGAGCCGCGAAAGCGCGCGCGCACCGGTTGTTCAGCCGTGCCGCCATCCGGTTGGGCCGCCACGAGGAGGCCGCGACGCACCTGCGACACGCGCTGGACATCTACCGCGAGATGGACAAGCGCCTCGACCAGGCGCGCACCCATATCGTGTTCAGCTGGGTGCGCGAACTCCAGGAACGCTACGCCGAAGCGGTGGACCACGCAGCCCAGGCCCTGGACCTCTTCCGCACCGCGGGCCACCGCGCCGGACAGGCACGTGCTCTCGACCAACTCGGCTGGGAGCAGGCACTGCTCGGCGACCTCCCTGAAGCCCTCCACAACTGCCAGCAGGCGCTGGTCCTGTTCACAGACCTCGACCATCGCCCCGGACTCGGGGACACCCTCGACAGCCTCGGGTACATACACCACCACCTCGGCTGTCATTCCCAGGCTCTTGACCTCTACGAGCAATCCATCGCTATCACCCAACAACTCGGCGACCGGTATACCGAAGCCACCACCTGGTCGCGCATGGGCGACACCTACCTGGCCCTCGACGATCTCGCCAACGCCGAGAGCACCTGGAGAACAGCCCTCGGGCTCCTCGAGGACCTCGCGCATCCGGACGCGAAATCGGTGCGCGACAAGCTGTCCCGCCTGCTGGGCGAGCAGCAGGCAACGGACAGGTCTCATAGCTGACTGCCGCCGAGCCGGTCAGAGCCGAAAGCGCGCGGATACACGTAGTGGCCGCCGAGCAGCCATCGAACTCCGACGCTCCGCCGCGTCGAACCGAACACTACTGAAAGGGCTCAATCGGCGGCGCCCCATGACGTGATGCTGTCCCTCGTCGACACGTACATCAACCGCCGTCGGACCAGTCTGCCGGGTTGCCAGGATGAACGCGCCTGCTGTCGACGAGTGCAGAACCGGGCTTGACTGTTCCACCGCGGCTCTTCCCCGGCCGAGCTGGCGAGGGTCGGTGGCACTCCCGACGACGGGCCGCCTGCTCGACGATCCAGTCGAGAACCGAGTGAGGCTCACGATGGTTGGATGTCCTATGTGGACGTAATCGTCATTCTTGGTCGAACTGGGAATGCAGCATGGTGAAGATCCACGTGGTGGCGATCTGCATCACATTAGTGTTAAGAAGTGTGCGCTTTCGCGACACAAAGGTGGGCGCGGACGAATCCGTAGACGGTGCACACAGTCGGGTTTGGCAACAAGGGGTGGGCGGGCGATGGGACTACTTCGATCCGTGGCGGTTGTCGGGGGCGCTGATCCCGACGACGCACTGGACCCCCACCACAAGGGCAGGCACGTCGCGGTCGGGGTGCTGATGATCGCCATCGCGCTGTGGGCGTTCCTCGCATCGCTGCTGGCCTTTCGCAGCAACTTCCAGGGCCCCTGGGTCGTCTCCGTCATTGGGGCGTTGCTCCTGGCCGCGATCGTCTTCGCGATCGATGTGATCATCACCGTGGTTCCGCTGAAGAGCGAGTCCGCCTGGGGGCGGTTCAAGGTCATCGCCATCCGCGGTCTGCTCTCGATCGGCGTGGGCGTCATCGTGTCCCACTCCACCATCCTGTTCATCTACCGGAATGACCTCGCGGCGATGGTTGCGCAGTCGAACAACACCGAGGTCGGTCGGATCACGCGCGAGGTGCAGGCATCCTCGCCGTGGACGCCGGTCATCGCCCAGGCCGAGGAGCAGATCGAGAAGGACCAGAAGCAGATCATCTTGTTGAACGCCAGTTGGATGTCTGTGGTGCGCGGGAGGTGACGTCACTGATCCCGAAGCGCCCTTGGGTGTGTCTGGTAGTCAGGCGGTTTTGCGGATGAGGCCGGTGTAGGCGGCGATGGTGAGGGTGGCCAAGGCCCAGACGAGGGCTTGGAGCACCCAGAGCAGGTAGGTGAACGCCTGGCCCCAGCGGGTGGTGGTGTCGAGGTCGCAGCGAGCCCGCAGGCCGGTGGCGCCCACCGGCAGGCCGCGGTCGATACCGAGGCCGATGAGTTCGGCGGTGGAGCAGGGGATGCCCGCTGCGGTGGCGGGGGTGGCGGGTGGGGGGACGCGTTCGGCGGCGTGGTGCCCTGCTCGGGTGGTGACCTGCCCGGCGGCGAAGCCGGTGGCTCCAGCCAGGAGCAGGACGGTGAGCAGGGCGGTGACGAGGCGGTGGGCGCGGTAGCCGTAGCGGCCCAGCCACCCCCACAGCCAATGCCGCCGCCGGGCCAGCCACCCGCCCAAAGCCTCGGGGGTGCGGCGGCGTAAGTCGTCCTGCTGGGCGATGAGGACGTGGCGGGCGTTGTTGTCGTGCCCGGCAGCGCGCTCGACCGCGGCCAACTGCTGGTAAGGCTGGGGCAGGTAGCCGGGGGTGTGATGCACGAGCAGGTGCAGCCACTGCCGCCACAAGACGTCCCGGAGCTGCGGGAACACCAGCCCGCTCACGTCCATTCCGCGGGCGCTGTCCGGACAGGGGCGAGTGCCTGATGTCAGGCCAGCCTGTGGGCAAATCAGAGTGACCGGCAGGAACAACGCCGCGCCTACCTGGGCCTCTGTCAACGTCAGCAGCAGGCCGGACCCATTGACCAAGTGCGTTCCGGTCAGGTGCGCTTGGCCGCCGATGTGGGCGCCGATCAGCCGCAACGCCCCGTTTTCGCCAGCACCGGTGATGCTCGCGTCGCACAGGAACAGGGCGCTGTCGATGCGGATGGCGTCGGCGTCCAGGGCGGGACCGGAGGTGTTGGTGATGGTGGTGCGGTCGAGGTCGAGTTGGCCGCCGATGTGGGCACCGAGCAGCCGCAAAGCCCCGTTTTCGCCGGTGCCGCTGATGCTCGCGTCGCTCAGGAACAGGGCGCTGTCGGTGCGGAGGGTGTCGGCGTATAGGGCAGGGCCCGTGGTGTTGGTGATGGTGGTGCGGTCGAGGTCGAGTTGGCCGCCGATGTGGGCACCGAGCAGCCGCAACGCGCCGCTTTCGCTGGTGCCGGTGAGGTGCGCGTCTTCCAGACCAAGACGGCCGTCGGTGCGGATGCGGTCGGCGTATAGGGCGGGGCCGGTGGTGTTGGTGATGGTGGTGCGGTCGAGGTCGAGTTGGCCGCCGATGTGGGCGCCGACCAGCCGCAACGCGCCGCTTTCGTCGGTGCTGGCGAGGTGCGCGTCGCGCAGGAACAGGTTGCCGTCGATGCGGACGCCGTCGCCGTGGAAGGTGGTGAGCGCGCTGTGGCGCAGGTTCACCTGGTGGAGTCGAGCATGCATGCACGTGATGCCCTCCGGCAGCGCGCAGGCGACGAGTGCGAGGTCGGTGACCGCGCTGACGTGGTTCAAGTCCAGCTCTCCGAACACCCGCACACCCTCGATGAGCACGCCGCGTGGGTCGAGTTCGCCGCGGCGGCCCATCATCAGTTCCCGGATCAACTCCGCCCGCACTCGCAGTTGAGGGTCTTCGGTGTCGGTCAATTGTTCGGGCGTCAACTGGCTGTCGGGCAATATCCAGGTCCCTCGGCGGGCGGCGTCGATGACCGCTTCCTCCAGTGGGCTGAGGCTGTCCAGGACCGGCGGCGTCTGCGAGTCACTCACCCCCCAACTGTGGATCACCAACGACTTCCGGCGCCCACCGGCACCTCAGGAAGGTGCTCCGGTTGCGGATCGACCATCGGAACACTTCGACGCTCGCGCGCGTTTCGTTGGTCGGCGTGTTTCGCCAGCTCGTTCCGCGGGGCGGTCCGTTGCGGGGCCCGTATCCAGAACAACACCGGACGCTGCCTCTACGACGTCAGGGGGTGCGATGACCAGCCATGCCACGCCGGACGGCCGCAGCTATCGGCCGCATGTGGGGACACGCGGCAGCGTCGGGGGCCCTGCGCTACACCGACGAGGAGTGGGCGTTGATCAACGCGGTGGCCGCCGAGAGCGGGCTGGCCCTGGGCGCTTGTGCCCAGCAGGCCGCCGTCGACTCCGCGGCCGGGCGACCGACCCGCCGGGCCCGGAAACCGCAGCTCCTCGCGTCGCGCCCGGTGGGGTGGAGGGCATTACGGCGAGTTCGCGCCCAAGGGGGAGTGGGGCCGGGGGCCTGAGTTGCAGCTCAGGCCCCCGGTGAAGTTCCGATGGTCCGCCTCACAAGGGACTCCCTCGGAGAGACGCTCCGAGTTAGCTCGGCGCGTCAAGCCAAGTCTAGCTATGTAGAGCTGTCACACCCCCTGTGGCCAGGGGTTGGAAGCAGTCTGGGACACCCATGGCCTGCAGGAACAGTCGCTCAGCACGGCTTCTACCGGGGGGTTCTCCATGGAGGGGCCGCGGCCGATCGGGACGGTCGCTTGGAGATTGGGACACCCGGGGGGCGAAGCCAGGCCCCCATGCGCGTCTCCGCGGGGCATCATGGTCAGCAACGGCGCGCACGGCAGCCGGGGCAGGGGTTGCAGCCCCTCGTCCCGCAGGCCTGACAGGCAGCCACACCAGGTCCGCCTCACATCCGGACTCCCAACGAGACGAGAGTCGATCAAGAGCATGAACCTGCTGTCCCCTTGGAACGCCATGCTGCTCACCCCTGGCTGCCCGCCGGCGTGGGCGCGGCTGGCCACCCTCCTCGCCATCGCCACCCTCGAGGTGGTGCTGCTGCTCATCGGCCCGCCGGTGGAGCAGTCGCTGCTGGTGCTCGCGGTCGTGTGCGGGCTGGCGATGCTGGTCATGGGCCGCGTAGCGGTGACCGCCTCCGGCAAGCTGGGCGCCGCATTCAAGGTCCTGACCGGTCTGGCTGGAGCCGCCACCGCTGGGGCGGTGACGGGGTGAACGACGTCATCACCGGTGCCGTGGCCGCCGAGCCGAGCCATCCGCAGGACCTGCGGAGCCTGCTGCACATGCTGAGCCTGCGCCAGTACGTGCGCGTGGTCTCGGTGGTCTTGCTGGCCCCGGCCAAGCTGGAGGCGGTGCTGCACGAGTACCGGGTGCCCGAGGAGATTATCGCGCTGGTGCTCGCCGAACAGGCGCTGCTTCGAGGGGAACCCGCGCTGGCCCTGGTCGACTCCGACAGCGGTGAGACCGTGTCCGTCTCCCGCGCCCTGGCGGCGGCGAGGAAGGCCCGCACCCCCAAGGCGTTCAACGAGGCGCTGCGCATGCTGATGATCTCCGCGGGCAAGACGCAGGGCGACGTGCTGCGCCACGACAAGGCCCACGGCAACGAGCTGTCGAAGTCCACGATCAGCCGCATGGTCAGCAGCGACAAGCTCTGCAGCCGCCATGAGCAGATCCGGGCCTTCGTCCGAGCTTGTGAGGCGGGCAACGAGGCCGCCATGTGGGTCAAGTCCTGGCGCGACCTACGCAGCGGGAAGCCCACCACCCCCGCGCGGAGCACATCCGCTCGACCGCTCTCGACCGGCGACAAGGCCGTGCTACTGACCGGCGTGACCCTGCTGGCGAGTGCGGTGCTGGCTGCCAAGGGCGACAGACTGACGCTGGCTTGGCTCTTCAACGCAGGCACCTTCGCCCTCGCGGTCCGGCCGAGGTGGTTCAGCGGGCTGGTCGACGAGTGGACCGCGCCCCACCCCGCGACGGCCAAGCAGACCGGCCCCGCCAACGTTCACCGCCTGCCCCAGCGCACGGCGTAGCCGAGGTACATGACGGGAGGCCCGCCCCAGTGGGGGCGGGCCTCCCGTCATGATTTCCACGAACTTTCTCCAGTTCTGTTTCCCCAGGTCAACCCCACGTAGCTGGCCACGGTGTAGGCCGCTGATCGGTCCAGGCTGTGGCGCGGCAGCCGCTACCACCGCAAACGACGACTCGGCGTCCACTCACCCACCGACCCTTACCGTGCGCAGGCCACCGCCCGCCGCGCCGCCAAGGTCGGGTAACACTGGCCCCCCATCGTCGTCGGCATGAACGAGATGGAGCTTCCACCCGACGCCAGAGTCTGCGCGCAGGACTGCGACGAAGGCCGTGACGAACGAACCGGCGAACTGTGTGAGACCTGCCAGGGCAGTGGATGGCACTGGTGACGAAGCGAGCGGCTGCGCCGGTCAGTCGCCTGACTTCGCTGAACTTGCCGTGATCAGTCACCTGGAGGCCGGGTCGGACGACGAGGTGCTGCTGGCACAGCATGAAGCCAGCGCCGCTAGAACGGTGGCTCGTCGTTGAAGCCGCCGCTCCGTGCGGGTGCCGGTCCCCACGGGTCGTCGGGGGCCCCTGAGGCTGAGTGGCCTTGATGCGGGCCCGTTCAGTTCGAGTGAGGGGAAGGTCAGGAATTTCTTCCCCGTCGCGTGCTTCGTTCCAGGCGGCCCGTAGCCGCGCTCGGTGCGACATCGGCGAGCTCCATCGGTTGTGTTCTTTGTCGTCCGGGTCGACGTCGGCGAGTTCGCACAACGCCAGGAAGATCACCTCGACGGTCTGCCAGGCTCCGAGAGCGGTACCGCGCAGGGTGCGTCGTACCGTCTCGTGATTCGCGGTCCCCGTCCGGACGCTGTCATCGAGTTCTTCGATGGCTTCAGCGATGCGGGCCATGGAGGGGCGACCGGCCGCGATGTAGAAGCGCCAGAGGATGTCGACGAGCGGTTGACGTTCGTCGAGGACGTTCTGCGGCTTGGTGAACGGGCGAGGCATCGCAATCCCCCTCTGTAGCTCTCCGGAAGGCTAGCGATTCCACTTGGCCGCCCGCTGAAGCCACGCCGTTAACTGGCGTGGCCAACGCAAGATCACGGCGAAGTCGACAGTCGTCTCGTCGATCAATGGCAGCCAAACCCGCAGGTCAAGATAGGTATGCGCTATGCGGCGCGGAGACGAGTCCGCTCGTCGCAACCAAGTCGGTGATCACCCGCGGCAACGGAGACCACCGAGAGAACGAACAACCAAACCGGCAGCCACCAGACAAGGGATGTCCGCCTCCGTGAACGATAGGACCTCGCGCGAGCCCGCGCGGCCCCCAAGCACAGGTCACCCCAGTCCAGAGCCCGACCCGGCCACCTGGCCCGGCCTGTTCCACCGGCTCACCCGCGACTGGTCGAGTATTACTCGACTGTTGGCCGTCGTCGTCGTGCTTCTTGCCCTCCTGGTCGGCATCGTCCTGACGCTCGGCATCGACGCCCTGCATCTTGGGCCCATCGGCCTGGATCGCGCGCCCCTAGCAAGGTGATGACTGCAGCCGTCTACACCTATTCGGCCAGGTAGGCGGCGACGGTGTAGGCCGCGGAGCGGTCCAGGCTGTGCCTGCTGTGGTCGTAGCGGCGGGTGGTGCGGGGGTCGCGGTGGCGGGCGTAGTCCTGGGTGTCGCGCAGCGGGACGCCGGCGTCGAGGGCGGCGGTGATGGCGGTGTGGCGCAGGCTGTGTGGGGACAGTTGCTCCCAGGATGGGATGCCCGCGGCCTTGGCCAGGCGTCGCACGAGTTCCCACAGCTGGCCCTGGGTCATGCGGCCGCCGTTGCGGGTGGCCACCAACGGCCCCGCGAGCTCGTCGACGGGCATCCCGGCGTGGGTGGCGCGGTCGGTGAGGTAGTCCTCGAGCGCCGCGCAGACGCTGGGCGCCAGCGAGCTCGTCGACGCGCAACCCGTTGTAGACGAGCAGCCGGATCACCACGCGGGTGCGCAGCCGCTGCGGCCCGGTGTCGGCGTCGGCCGCCGCGACCAGGGCGCGGGCCTCCTCGCGGTCCAGGCCGACGGTGGAGGTGTGGTCCGGGTCCACGGTCGGCCGCTCGACGCCGATGGTGGGGTTGCCGGGGCCGAGGTTGTGCTTGGCCAGGTAGCGGTAGAACGAGCTGACCCCGGACAGGCGGCGGCAGGTCGTCGAGGCCTCCGCCCCCGCATCGGCCAGGCCCCCGACCCACAGGTCCACGTGCACCCGGCCTGCCGTCAGCACGTCGACGCAGCGTTCCTCGCACCAGGCCAGCCACGCCCGCACGTCCTGCAGGTACGAGCGGCGGGTGCGCGGCGAGCGCAGGCTCGACAGCCAGGCCGCGACCAGCAGCCGCTCCCGCTCCCCCAGCTCCAGGACCGCGGGGAACTCCCCCGCCGCGCGCTCGACCAGCTCGTGCGCCACCGCCGCCGACCCGGCCACCGCGACCAGCGCCGCCGAGGCCAGCGGCGCCAGCGCCACCGTCTCGGTGCTCACCGGTCGCCCAGATGCCGGGCCACCCGGTCCAGCACATCGGCCAGGTCCTGCAGCGCCTTGGTCTGCTTCAGCGTCCGCGCGGCCGCGGCCTGCGCGAGCTTCGCGGCCTGGTCGTGTCCGTGCCGCAGCTTGAAGTAGAGCGCTTGGAGCAGGTTGGTCGTCGCCCGGGCCACCTCGCTCGCCGCGGCCTCCGCCGACCCGGCCTGCTCGAGGTTCTCCATCGCCTCCCTGGCGGAGCGGACGAGCTTGGCTCCGGCCGACCGATGGGATGGGGACTGGTCTCCGTGGGTGTGATCGCTCATGGACGGGCGAGGCGGACGGGAGCTTTGTCAGAGCCGAGTTGGTCGGCAGCTTTGGTGTAGAGGTCGGTGATCCGGCGGGCCTCGGCATCGCCCTGGGTGGCCTCGGCGGTCTCGCGCTGCAGCTCGTAGGCGCGGGCGACGTCGGCTTGGTCCTGCTGTTTCTGGGCTAGGGCGATCTCGGTGGAGCGTTGCCGTCGTGATGCCAGGTAGAGGCCGTATAGGCCGCCGGTGCCCAGCAGGATGGTCAGCCCGACGCGCACCAGCTCCAGCTGGGTGGGCGCCTGCGGGGAGCCGCCGTCGACCAGCAGCCACAGCAGGGTCAGCAGCCACAGCAGGGTCAGCAGCCCGCCGACCACCACCACGACCCCGCCCACCGCGGCAGTGACCGCCCGTTTGGAGGGCGGCTTCATCGGGCGGGCGGCCGCTCGGGCTGCGGAACCTGGGAACTCGTCACCCGTAGATCATCGCGCAACCCAACCAACTCGTTCCGCAGCGGCAACCCCCAGCCACGTGGCAGACCAGATCTCTTGCTACGTCCTAGACCAACCCACTACCGAACATCAACTCACTTCAGAACTGCAGAACTCACACTCCCAATACCGGGCTTCAGGACATCATCCGACCGGCACCCAACCGGACTCGGAGCTTGGCCCGTGGGGATCAGCGTTCGATCTCCTCTTCCTTGACGTCGGCCAAGACGGCGTCCACATCGGCACTGCTGAACGGTCCGATACTCGACGAGCGTGTCGAGCGGACATGGAACGGACGTTCGATAATATTTGTGGTCAACAGTGTTTCCACAGGCCATAGGGGTCGACCTGCCGCCCGAGTGGCCGAAGGTCATCTACTCCAAGAACGTCAACGACATCGTCGACCGCCCGGCCGTGGCCAAGCTCCAGATCGCCGAGACGCGCGAGGAGGGGTCCGCAAGCTGTTCAAGAAGGCGGACCAAGAGCCCAAGATCCTCATCGTCACCGACAAGCTCCTGACAGGCTACGACGCCCCGGTGCTCTACGCGATGTACCTGGACAAGCCGATGCGCAATCGTGGCCTGCTCCGGATCATCCGATTTGGAAATGTGTAGGCGCGATCATCAGTCCGCACTCGGCGCGAACGGTTCCAGGGTGAACCGGCTCTGTTATGAGGTGGCCGCGAGACAGATCAAGACGTTTGCCGGTGGTGGTACGCCGTCGAATGCCGCACTAAGGTGACCCGCTCGGCTCAACCATGACCGTAACTGTTAACTTGCCGGATCACTTGGTCCAGGAAGTCGGCATATTGCTTCAAGTCGTGATAGAAGAAGGCTTCTGATCTGCCTTCAGCTTGATGCAGATTGGTGCCGACTTCAGCGACCAGCACTACATCGCGGCGCACAGTCTGGGCAACACCCAACTCATAGTAACAACTGGGACGTTCAAAGGATAGATCGGCGATAATTCGACCCGCCTTCCTGAATAGTTCAACCATTTCAGCTGTTGGCAACGTTGACTGACTGTCGGAAGTTGCGGGTACTCCATCCATCGGGAAGTGGACGGATACCCCCTGCTTATCTGCCAGCCTTTCCACAATAGCCCGTTTGTTCCGATATGTCGGATCAGATCCGACAGGGGCTATCAAATATACGCTACGTTCCATTTTGGTAAACCTCACGGCGTTGGGCTGACCGGTGAACTACTGGGCACGATAGAGGTGGACGGCGGGCCAGGGGTAGGATTGACCGTCACGGAGGATGATGGAGGAGTGGTCGCGAATGGGGAGAACGGCCGAGAGCCCTGCCCCCACCCGAGTGTTACCGCAGTCACCATCACGGCGCCGATCGCCATGAAGAGGACTGCGAAGGCGCGAGGAAAGAACAATTCAGGTCCAGACGATTTCAATGCTACTCGTCCGCCGAAAAGTTTAATCGACTTCGCGCCTTTCGATTTCGTCAACCTTTCCCACTCCCTGCGGAACGGCTCGTAGGATGTAGCTTCGACGTCTTCAAATCGTACGTTAGGTGCCATGTCGTTGAGCACTTCAAACTTCGCGCCATTCAAAGACTTGAAGGATTCGATCTCATTGAGCCAGAGAAAGCAGAAAATCACTGCCAATGTGCATAGAGATACGACCCCGATGAGGCCAACGATCAAATTTCCGGGCTTGTCGGCAGCCCACTTGAACATTAAAGCGATCGCTACTAGTAGTGCAATGGCTACTGAATAGTTCCAACGGTTGGTTGTCTGACGATGCTCAGTTACCTTTTCTGTGGTTTCGTAGTACATCTTATACTCATCGAAAGCGTAGAATCTTTGATCATCTACAGAGGGCTTGTTGCCTACAGGCGCATGTAAGCTCGACTTACCCCCGTGAGTGTTATCGGCGCGCCACCGTATGAATGCATATGCGGTCGCTATGATCGCGGCAATGGCTGTGAAAAACTGTACAAAAGGTCTGCGTGATCCAGGTGAGGGTCTCTTGCGGGGGCCAAATGGCATGTGAACTCCCTGCGCGGCGGATCCATCTACACGATGTTTCTGCTCTTCACCAACGGCTGCTGACGTTAGGCATGGTAGATGATCTCGTGCACCGTCCGGCAGCGCCTGCGGGCACTCTCGATGTCGGAGCCTGGGAGCCGATCATAACCGGTCGACTGCCGCGCGCTGTCGACTATGACGCCGGTCGAACCGAAGCCCCCGAACCCCGCCGCTGTCCTGATCGCCTGTCGCCACCGGTCCCCATGGACCAGCACACCCGCGATGTGAACTGCGGGTGACGGCGCCGACGACCGGTTCTCCGGCCACGACCACATGGCGATCTCTGTCCGATCGACTACAGGCCCCAACCGCTCGCGCAGCGCTGAGCATGCACCTCGTCGTCGAGCACGGCCACGACCGCAACCACGCTGCCGAACAGCCGCATGTCGGGAAACACCGCGCCACGCCACCCCAGCAATGTCGCGCGGATCGGAGACCTTCCGCCGCGCCGCTTTGCCGACCAGCTCCATGGGATCGCCTAAGGCCAGTGGTCGGTCGGTCTCCATCACGATGTTGTGTTCCCGTCTTACCCGTGTCCGGCGTCCTCGACCTGCGGCCCTGCGCGCATGGACCTGGCCGCCCGCCCGTCGCTGGAGGTCCTCATCACCGAGTCCATCAGCCTGCTCGAAGCCGCTGTTCGCGCCGTTGACCCGCACGATCGGCGCCTCGGAGGAGCCTGAGGGAGCGCGGAAGTTGGCCCATGGGGGGCTTGGCGTTAAGTGTGCCCGCGGCGCTGCTAGTCGCAGAGCCCCACCCGCGGCCCGTCGACCATACGGAGGAGGCAGCCCCTGTCTGGCCAGGCGAAAGGGCCTGACGGTCCGTCAGTCGGACGTGGGGTTGCCCGGGTCGGGATCGTGGTGGTCCAGGTTCCCGACGCTGGGCAGCGGAGCGGAGCGGGGCGGAGCGGGGCCGAGTGTCGGCGTGGCGTCGGTCCGGTTCGTGATCAGTTGCCGGTGGTGAGCTGGGTGGTGACGAGGTTGATGGCCTTGTCCAGCGCCGTGTCGTGGCCGTCGGCGGGTAGCAGTTCGTGTGGTAGGTGCAGGTCGTGGAGGACGTGTCCGAGGTGTTTGTCGGCGAGGAGGCGGAATTTGGTGTCGTTGTCGCGGGTCTTGTTGTCGCCGAGTGGGATTGTGGGGTCGAGGGTGGTGCGGAAGAGCAGGTCGTAGTGGTCGCTGTGGTTGTGGACGAGGGTTTCGAGTTTGGCGGTCTGTGTGGGGTCGGGTTGATCTTGGCGGTAGTCGAGGGCGGCGCGGTAGTAGCCGAGGGCGTCGGGGGCGGGGCGGTCGATGAGTACGACGTCGGAGTGCGGCCAGGCTTGCAGTTCTTCGCTGATGCCGCGGGTGATGATCCAGAGTGTGGAGGCCCAGGTGTGGTTGGTCAGGATGGGCAGGCCGATGCGTTGTGCTGCTTGGCCGAGGTCGGCGACGGTGGCGACGGTGATGTGGTGGCGGCGTAGGTCGTGGGCGAGGCGGGCGAGGAAGGTGGATTTGCCGGTGGAGTGGGCGCCGAGCACGGCGATGGTGACCGGCTTCTCGACCTCGGGGGTGGTCACCACAGCCCGCCCTCGGGTTCCGGTGGTGGGGCGAAGGCGGGGAGTGCGGCGGTCTTGAGCAGCCCGGTCCAGTCCAGTTGGCCGTCGTCGATTAGGTGCAGGAGCAGGCGCCAGGCGCACCAGGTGTCGTAGGCGGCGCGGTGGTGGCCGGACGCGGCGAACCCGGCCGGGTCGATCCCGGTGTGGGCGGCGAGCTTGTCCAGGCCGTATCCGCGGAGATCGGGCCAGAGGTGTTTGGCGAGTTTGAGGGTGTCGAGCACCATCGGCGGCCGCCAGTGCGGCAGGTGCGCCGTGATCACCGTGAACTCGACGCTGGCGTTGTGCGCCACCAGGACCCGGTCGTGCAGCAGTGCGGCGATCTCGTCGGAGACGTCGGCCCAGGCGGGGCTGTCGGCGACGTCGGTGTTGCTGATGCCGTGGATTTTGCGGGTGACCAGGGGGTTGATCGGGGTGCGGGGGCGGATGAGCCATGTCCGCATGTCGGCTTCGAGGCCGCGGTGGGTGTCGTCGACGGGCAGAGCGGCGAGTTCGATGATCTCCGGTGGCTGTCGGCCGTTTCCTTCGACGTCGACCACGACCAAGCGCCGCCCGCGCAGGGCCGCGGGCAGCTCGGGGGTTGGGGCGGTCATCGTGGGTCCTCCGTGGCGGTCGGGGTGGCGGCGCGGCCGTGTTGGTTGCGGTGGTGGGGCTTGGTGACGTCGTGGACCTGGTAGCCCAAGGCGTGCTGCATGAGGTAGCGGGGCTGCTCGTCGAGGCCAGCGACCACGACGGCACGGTCGTTGACCTCGACCAGCCTGCCGCCGAGCCGTTCTGCCGTGGTGGCGACCCGCCGTTCGTCGGGCCGGTTCCACGCCTTCGCGCAGCGTTGCACCTGCCGGGACGGGCAGATGTCGCACAGTTCGCGGATGCCGTAGTGGCCGTTGTAGTCGGCCACCCGGTGGGCGTAGGTGACCCCGCAGGAGGTCTTGCGGAACAGCGGTGACCCCGCTGGGTGGCGCGCGGTGTGGGCGAGGATCCGCTGCTCCAGGTCGTGGGGGAAGAACTTGCGGCGGGCGCCGTCCGCGTAGGGTTCGGGCAGGCCGTGGGCCTGGTAGTAGTCGCGGATCTGGTCCTTGAAGAACAGGCCGGTGAACACCGTGGCGTGGGCGTGGTGGCTCAGTTCGATCGCTCGGGCGATGTGGGTGTCGGTGTCGTTGAGCCCGGGCACGATGGGCCGCCAGTACAGCACCACCCGGTAGTTCTCGGCGTGCTCGTAGGCGGTGCGCAGCGAGGCTGCGGCGATGGTCGAGTTGACGGGTTCGACGCGAGCGTCGTCGATGCCGGAGTGCGTGACCAGGATCGTGAGCTTGATGTTGGTGAACGTATTCAAGACCGCGCAGTCCTCGGGCTCGATACGCCAACGGGTGATCACCAGAACGTGGTTGGTCAGACCTCGCTCGTCGAGCTCGCGCAACATCGCGAGGGTGTGGGGCTTGACCGCGGGCAGCATCGGGTCGGTGGCCCGGTTCAGCAGCTGGATCGGGGTCATGTGCGGGACGAAGTACTGGTGCCCGACCAACATCTCCGCCGCTTGCGCCTCGCTCAGGAGCCTGCGCGGGATCTTCATGTCGAAGTTGTCGAACAGGTGCCGCACGCAGTAGCCGCAGTCCAGCGGGCAACCGATGATCCAGTTCACACTCAACCCGGACTTGCGATACTCGATCACGTCCAGCAGCTCCGGCCGGACCTTGCCCCGCTGATCCACGCCGAGCAGCGGCAGAGACCGGCGGGGCGTCTTGAGCGAGGAGAGCGTCGCGGGCGCTTCGTCAGCCGTCGTGGTCACGGATCCTCCCGATCATGAGCGGTCGGTGGTACCCGACCAGAGGACCAGGACCCGCTACGATCGCGGAACGAGGCAAGTCGGCTACAGCAGGTGTTTGCCGCCCTGCCGTGTTCACTGGCACGAGGTGAGCGGGAGCCACCGTGACCGAGGACAACCCGGCCGACTCCGGCGGATTCACCGCCGCGCTGGCCGCCGAGATCCGGCGGCTGCGCAAGGCCGCAGGTCTGAGCCAGAACCAGCTCGCCGCCCAGGTGGGCTACACCCGCCAGTACGTGTCCCTGGCCGAGCGCGTCGGTGCCAACCTGCCGTCGCTGGAGCTGGTCCGCGCGCTCGACGCCCGCCTCGGGGCGGGCGGAGGACTGCTCGTCCTGCGTGAGCAGGCGCGAGCCATGCAGCGGGCGTTGCGGCAGGCTGTACCCGCCGCGTCAGCTCCAGCCCGACTGTCGGGATTTGCCTCCGCCGACCCCCTTGCCTCCCCGACAACGGGGTGGGAAGAGGGCAACCGGTTCGGCATCGCCGCCCCTGCGGGTCGGTTCTTCGCGGGGTCGACCATCACCGCCGCCAGCTACCCGGCGGTCGACGACGGACGCATCGTCGTGCGCGTCCCCACCAGGCGCACCGACACCGCGGTGCTAAGCCGCCCAGGCCGAACCCTGGTCGTCGGCTCGGTCGACGACGCCGCAGGTCCGCGGCTGTTCGCGGTCGACAATCGCACTGCCCGCCTCCGCTTGGCGAAGGCCGTCGAAGGTGCGCCCTTGCTTATCCCCGGCGCCTACGAACTCGATGACCTGACCCTGGGCGTGCTATGGGCCGTGGCAAACCTTGACGAAGCCCTGCTGGACGACGACAGCGCCCTGGCCGCCGTCGAGGCGCGCCTGCGCGGTCTCGACGGCACGACCCGCTCGACCGGCGGGCATGATCTGGACGCTGGCCTGGGCGCGGTGTCGCGGATGTGGCTGGGATCGGACTTCTGCGCCCGCCACATCCTGCAGCATGCCCATGCCCTGTGGGACGCACCCGCCTTCTGGACGCGCGAGCAACGCGGAGAGGAAGCCAGCACCTGGCTGCTGTTCGCCCACAAGTACAGCTACCTGGCCAGCACCGCTGCCCACTTCGCCGGCACGGACACGAACCCCACCCGCACCTTCTGCATCCCGCCGCGGACCGTCGCCGACTCTCCGCACCGGGAACGGATCCTGCTGCTGCTCGCGGTCGCGCTCATGGAGTCCTTCGGCATCGAGGTGCAGGTGTGTGCTGAACCGGAGTACAGCTCGGTCGCCGGGTTCGCCCTCGATCAGCGGCGCCGCGCGATCGTGGCCAACTGGGTCGGCCACGACAGCATCTGGCAGGTCGACGTCACCGACGCCCGGCCCGTCCTCCGCGAGTTCGCCGACGCCCACGGCTACTCCAACGCCCACTCGGTGATCGCCGGGGCGACTCCGCCCGCCCGACTGCGGGCGCTGGCCGACTACCTCGACGTGGACTGGGCATGGCTCACTCGCCGCTGCGCCGACATCGGCGACTACGGCACCGCTGGCCTGACCCAGCCGCGAAGCAGGCTGCTGTCCACCGCGGGGCTGGACAAGGCTTGCCGCTTCGTCGGTGCCCTCAGCGGCCAGCACGGCGGGCAGTAGGCTGCCGATCACTGTCCGCGCGTGGCCCGGGAGGACCAGGGTGCCTGACGCCCAGCCAGCCAGCCGTCGGGTCGTCGTGTTCGGTCTGGGCGGCACCATCGCCATGACCAGCGACGACACCGGGGGAGTCGTCCCCGCGTTGTCGGCCGAACAACTTGTCGCCGCCGTCCCCGGTCTCGCCGCCGCCAGCGTCACCGTCGACGTCGTCGACTTCCGCCGCAAGCCCGGTGCCTCCCTGAGTTTCCACGACCTGGCAGACCTCACCGACACGATCGCCGCCCGGCTCGATCGCGGGGACGTGGACGGCGTGGTGATCACCCAAGGCACCGACACCATCGAGGAGACCGCCTACCTGCTCGACCTGCTCCACCACCGCCCTCAGCCGTTGGTGGTGACCGGCGCGATGCGCAACCCCACCCTCGCCGGAGCCGACGGACCGGCGAACATCCTCGCCGCGGTCCGGACCGCCGCCAGCCCGGAGCTGCGCGGACAGGGCTGTGTGGTCGTGCTCGCCGACGAGATCCACGCCGCACGCCGAGTCCGTAAGACCCACTCCACCAGCGGCGCGACCTTCCAGTCACTCAACGGCGGCCCACTCGGCGTGGTCCTCGAGGGCCGACCCCGCCTGCACAACCGGCTCAGCCACCGCACCGTCATCCCCACCGAACCGCGGCTGCCCGGCATGCGGGTCGGTCTGGCCACCATCGCCCTCGGAGACGACGGGACCCTCATCGACGCCGCCGCCAACCGTCTCGACGGGCTTGTCGTGGCCGCGTTCGGCGTCGGCCACGTCCCCACCGACCTCGTGCCCCTGCTCGCGAAGATCGCCGAACGGATACCGGTGGTCCTCGCCTCCCGCACCGGTGCCGGGTCCACCCTGCGATCGACCTACGCCTTCACCGGCAGTGAGAGCGACCTGATCGCCCACGGCCTCATCGGCGCCGGGTTCCTCGACCCGCTGAAGTCCCGGATCCTGCTCCACACCCTGCTCACCGTCGGAGCCGACCGCGCCACCATCACGACCGCCTTCGACGCCGCAGGTGGGCACGCCCACTCGAACACGTGGCCTTGGACCGCCGAGGCAGACAACCAGGAGCCCTGACCGTGCGCAGCCACGACCTCACCCTCGGACGCACCTTCGGCGTCACCTTCGACCACGGCGAGGACTTCTTCACCGCGCTCTCGGAGTTCTGCCGCGTCAACGACGTCCGCCACGGCTACATCCCCTCGTTCATCGCGGGATTCGCCGAGGTCGACATCGTCGGCACTTGCGACAAGCTCGACGATCCCGCCGCCCCCGTCTGGACGAAGGTCCACCTGACCAACGTCGAGGCCTTCGGCGGCGGCACCCTGGCCTACGACGCCGACACCGGCCAGGTGCACCCGCACATCCACGTCGCTGTCGGCCTCAAGGAACGGGCCGCCACCGGCTACACCAGTCACCTCCTGCGCGCCGAGGTCCTCTTCCTCACCGAGATGCTCGTCATCGAGGTCACCCACCCGGCCATGCGCCGCGAACGCCAACCCGACCTCCACGACGTACCGCTCCTACGCTTCCGATGAGCATCGGCGTGCCCTAGCCACTGTCGTAGCCGTCCGCTGGTCGACACCACCTTGAGGTGCCCACCTTGGCCGGAGGGTCGTGGACAACGCCGCACTTGCAGCCAGAGGTTGTTGTCCAGTTGGGTACGTGGTGCGCTCAGAATCGGTTGACGAACCTTGTCAACGCGGTGCGGGTAGCGGCAACCGAACAGGCGTTCCGGCGAAGCTCCTCACGCACATCCGCGTACACCACCGACGCGGGCTCGTGCAGGAAGACACTGCTGCCCTGCAGCTCCAAGTAGACGAGCGCGGGATCCCTCGGGAACTCGAGCATCAGCCACGAGTGGGCCAGGGCGCGCAACGGCGCGCCAGTGCGAACCAACCGCACCCCCACCCCCCGGTGCGAGGCGTCGATCAGACGTAGAAGCTGCTCCTTGAAACCGGCCGCGCCGCCGAACGGGGTGCGGAGGGCGAACTCGTGGATGAACACCGTGTAGTCCACCCTTTGGAGAAGCTGCTGCTTCTGCCGCAGGCCCTCCCAGTGAGCAGCCGCATCATCCCCACTGATGCCCTCGGCGCGCATCCGGGCGAGGGCGTAGGCCTCGGTTTGCAGGAGTTTCGGGGCGACGGTGATCACCCACTCGGTGATGACGTGGGCGTCGCGCTCATAGCTGGCCAAGGCATCCGCGGCCGCAAGGTCGCCCTCGAGCTTCGGTTGCCACCACCCCGCCCGCTCATCGATCCGCGCCAGGGTGAGGATCGCTTCGCGAAGTTGCGCCGACACGCCGTACAACGCCAGCAGTCCAGCGACCTCCTCGCTGGTGATTCGCCGCCTGCCGTTCTCTGTTCGACTCAACGACGACAACGACATCCGGGCCAGCTCCGCCGCCTGCTCCAATGTCAGCCGCGTGTGTCCGAGCCGGACAGCCCTCAGCTGAGCACCCAACATCCGGTTCCGCGCGTATGAGGCCCTGCGATCCATGTTCTTCATCCGTTACCCATCAGCTACGAGCCAGAGGTCTTGCGACCGCGATCGTCGAACACGTGCAGCCTAAACCTGCACACGCTAGTTAGCTAGCTGATGACAAGGTTGAGTAAGATGCAAATCGACATGCGGGCTATCCGATGACGTGGGGACGGGAAGTGCGATGGCTGAGGCGAGGAACTCGATCGTTCCCAAGCGGCATCTCGGCCGCGCCCTCCACGAGTTGCGCAAGGCTGCTGGCATGTCGCGTGAGGACGTCTCCGCACTGCTCGCGTGCTCTGTTTCGAAGGTCAGTCGAATGGAGAACGGCCTGGTCGGCGTACCGGCGGCGCAGTTGAGGGTTCTGGTCGAGGCCTTCGGCGTGGAACCGAAGCGGCAGGTCGAGTTGGAACGGCTTGCGCGGGACGCGCGGAAGCGGCGTCGCCGCACGACCTACAGCAAGGCGCTGCCGGGGTGGTTTCGCCGCTATCGGGACTTGGAAGAGACGGCATCGGAACGGCGCTGCTATGCGGCGGACTTGGTTCCAGGGCTGCTGCAGACCGAGGACTACGTCCGCGCGCTCGTCGTCGCAGGTTCGCGGGACGGGGCCACCGGGGTGGAGAGCCTGGTGCAAGCTCGGTTGGCGCGGCAGCGGCGACTCGTGGCTGAGGATCCGATCAGACTGTGGGCGATCATCGGGGAGGCGGCCTTGCGGACGCGCGTCGGTGGCTGTGACGTGCTGCGGGGCCAACTCGACCACCTGCTCGCTATGGTCGAACTCCCGAACGTCACGATCCAGGTGATGCCGTTCGCTGCGGGTGCGCACGCGGCTACGGGGTTCAACTTCGTGTTGCTGAACTTCGCCGATGCTGTCGGGGTGGATGTGGTCTACGTGGAGAATCTGACCAGCGCCAGCTACCTCGACAAGCCTGGTGATCCGAATCGTCAGCACTACGTTCGGGTGTGGGAGCAAGTCGTCGCAGCGGCCCTTTCTCCGACGCGGTCCATGAAGATGATCGGAACCTGCAGGCGGGATCTTCCTAGATGAGGAGGTCTTTCCTTCCTGTCGAGAGTCGGCTCAGTGAGCGCGCTCGTCAACGGGAAACAGCGAGCCGGTGAGGAAGATCGCGCACTCCGGGCAGATGAGGGGGCCGTGGGGTCTGGTGGCCAGGTGCCAATGGACGGCCATGCCGCAAAGTGCGAAGCTCTGTCCTCTATGGACGAGATGTGCTCGGTGTCGGTAGTAGCCGCTGACGGCCCAGCCCAGTCCGAGGAGGGAGTCTGTCATAGTGACCTCGGGAGGTTTCGCAGGCCGGTGATGATGCGTTCAGCCACAGCTTGCGGAGGATCGAGCTTGACCCGCGGATGCAACTGGATCAGCGCCATCAGGGCATCCTGGCCGGAAGGTGTCAGGTGCAGGCGACGCTGATGCCAGCCGTGGGTGTCAGCCCCGGGGCGAATCAAGTCGGCGTCGAGCAGCTCAAGCGCTCCGCTGGCTATGCAGCTGGGAACGGGGAAGCCGTAGTCGCTGACGTAGTTGCCGCTGTGCAGCGTCAGTCCGCCACGGGCGGTGCGGCGTAGGGTGAGGGTCCACACAAGGGTGCGGCTGATTCCGTCGATCGTCATGGCTGCGCGGCGTGGAGGACTCGCCGCGTGATGGCGACGACCGTGGTCCAGAGCGGCGGCTGCCGGATCTGATCGGGGGAACGGAGCCAGCGGTACCGACGTGACCTCGGGTCGGGCAGCGGGACCGGCGCATTCGACGGAACGGGCTCGATCTTCGCCGCCCTGAGGTCGTTGGGCACCGCCAGTGGCCTTCGCAGGCAGGGAGCCGTCAACACCCCAGTCCGCCTTTGGTCGTAGTCGTGAATCGCGGCGGCGGGCATCATGGCGATCGCCAGTTCCACGAGGACCGAGTCGGCGATCACCGCTGGCATCGCCACCATGTCGAACCACGTCCCGGCCGGGGCGACGAGTTGGCCGTCGAACTCCGCAGGGGTCCATCCCAGTGATCGGTAGTCGTGGAACTCGGTGATCGTCGGCCGGTTCTCATGCTGCGTGCTGGCCGAGGTCATCCACCTCCTCGGGAGCGTCCAGACCGCGGACTTTCGAGTAGGTGGTGACGGCTTCGCGCAGAGCGATGCGCAGGCGACCGACATTCAGGAGGCCGATGTTGAGTGGGCCGGGCTGCGCTGGGCGCAGCACGACTCCGTCGTCGCCCAGTTCGACCAGGACATACGTGCGCTTGCCCAGCTCGTTTCGGCACTGAATACGCCACGAATCCGGGTTGCGGGTCCAGCCCCACCGCATGAGGAGGATGGAGATCCGCGTCCTTCGTCGCCTCACGGTCCTATCCCTTCGTTCTGCAGCGGGCGTCGCGCCAGCGAAGAGATGCGATGGGATGGCACGAACCCATTGGAGGCGGACACCGAGTCGCCCAGGCGCACCACGGTGCGGGAGGAAGTGATGGGCGACCGTACGAACGACTCGGTGTCCGGTTGGCGGGCCCGACGGGCGGATGGCTGGGGTGCCGTCTCCGGCCGCCGGGCAGTCATTGAAAGGCCGGTCCGTGCGCAGCCTGTCCCGGGTAGGGCTGGGACAGCGGGGGCACCGGCGCACGGACCGGCCAGGAAGACACCCGGCCGCATGGGCGCATGGCGGGTGCGCAACCGCTCTGCGGCCGCGCATGCGGGGCCTGCGGTGTCGAGTTCGGGTGCGTGGAGGACGTTGGCCAGCACGGCGAGCGGCAGTCGACACGACGCCGGTCTGAGCGCTAGGAGCATCTGCCCTCACCCTTCCGAACCTTGCGTTTCTCGACCCGTCCCGCGGCTGGGAACTGTGAAGGGCCGCGGGACGGGCCACCGGCGTAACCTAACCGGCAGATGTAATGTAGAGCTGCACATGCAAGTTAGCTAGCGGACGGGCCGGTCCTGTTAGAGTTCACCCTGATGGTGCAATCGCGCGACAGCGTGCGTTGAGGAGTTGGGATGGCGGAGAGCAACGCGACCGTGCCGAAGCGGCAGCTCGGCAGGGCGCTCCAGCAGCTGCGCGAGGATGCGAAAGTCACCCGGGATGAGGTCGCCGACCGGCTGGGCTGCTCGGTCTCGAAAGTCGGCAGGATCGAGAACGGCTTGGTCGGCGTGCAAGCCCTGGAGATCAGGGAACTGATCGCCATGTTCAAGGTCGACGCCAAGCAGGCTGCCGAACTGGAGCAGATGGCCCGCGACACCCGGAAGCGCCGTCCACGCACCACCTACGGGAAGTCGGTCCCCGATTGGTTCCGCCGATACCGGGACTTGGAGCAGGTGGCGACCGAGATCAGGAGGTACGACAACGAGTTGGTCCCCGGGCTGCTGCAGACTGAGGATTACGCACGCGCTGTGACCCTGGCCAGCCCGCTCCACGGGATCGCGGAGGTGGACCAACTTGTGCGTGCACGGGTGGCGCGACAGGGGCGGCTGCAGGACGACGACGCGCCGCACTTCTGGACGATCATGTCGGAGGGTGTCCTCCGCACCCAGGTGGGTGGTCGAGATGTTCTCCAGGCGCAGCTCGGCCACATCCTCGATCTCGCGGAGCGGCCGAACATCACAGTCCAGGTCACCCCGTTCTCCGCTGGCGCGCACGCCGCGACCGGGTTCGGCTTCGTCCTGCTGCGCTTCGCGGACTCCGTCGGTGTCGACGTCGTCTACCAGGAGGACCTGACGAGCGCGAGCTACCTGGACAAGGCCGACGACCCGAACCGACAGCAGTACGTCCACGTGTGGGAGCACCTCGTCGCGGCGGCGCTGTCGCCGAAGGCGTCGGCGGCCCTGATCCATACTGTGAGGCGGGAACTGTGAGCACGAGAAAGGGAGGCGCCGGAGATGCCGGACCTATCCCACATCAGCTGGCGGAAGAGCAGCTTCAGCGGCGGTAACGGTGGTGACTGCGTGGAGGTCGCGGCCATCGGTGCCGTCCGGGACAGCAAGAACCCCAGGGGCGGCATGCTGGTCATCACCGATCTGAGGGACCTGGTTAACGCTGCCAAGACCGGCCGGATCGGCGAACGCTGAGTAAGCATGCCATCAGGCGCGGTTCCCAGAACCGCGCCTGATGGCATCGCGGAGTGCTTGCCCACCGCACGGTCATACAGCGGCGAGCGAGCGGGGCAGGGGTGTTCCAGCACGCCTGATGGTCCAGTAGACCGCGGGCATGAGCGCCGACAGCAGGTCGATGGTCCAGGGCGTGAGTTCGTAGGTCGTGGACTTCGGGAAGGTCGCGGCGACCTCGTGTCGGTTGACCAAGCCGTTGTCTTCCATGCGTCGGAGAGTTCGACCGAGGATGCTGTCGTGCAGCCATCGCTTGGGGTCTGGTTGGCCGATGCCGGTGGTTTGGATCGCGGTCAGGATCTCGGTGAAGTGCCGCGGGCCGCGGGCCAGGGTGGCGAGGATGGCGGGCACCCATTCACCGTCGAGGATGTGGGTCAACTCGTGGAGTCCCCGCCAGTAGTGGCCGCTCGGGCGAACGGCGCCCGTGGGCGGCTGGTTCACGGGTGAGGTGTTCAGTTGGTTCATCGTGCTCCCCCTTCGAGCTGATGAGGGTCGTGTTCGACCTTGACAGGTGGCGACCGGGCATCGCCGGTCGTCGGGCAGAGGACTCCGTTGGAGTCCGCTACCTTCTGCATGTGACTCATCATGGATCGTGACGGGCGGCGGTGGATGGTGCGCCTTGTCGCCTCTTGAAGGAGACACCGTCGCTGTCCGCGGCTGTTCGACCTTGGCCAGGAGGCTCGTGTGCGGTTGATCGTTGACGCCGATCCGGGGATTGATGACGCGCTCGCCCTGCTCTACCTCGCGGCGCAGCCGGAGTTGGAGATCGTTGCGGTGGGCAGCATCCACGGCAATGGTCCTGCAGCCCAGACCGCGGCGAACGCCAAGCACGTCCTCGCCCTCGCAGGGCTGCCCGACGTGCCGGTGGCCGTGGGCGCCTGGCGGCCGCTGGCGCAGCCGCTGGAGACCGCCGAGTTCGTTCACGGCCCGGACGCGCTGGGCGGGCACGGCGCGCCGATCAGCCCAGGCGCCCAGGGCGAGTCCGCCGCCGAGCAGCTGGTCCGCTTGGCCAGGGCGAACCCAGGCGAGTTGACGTTGCTCGCACTGGGCCCGCTCACCAACGTCGCACTGGCCCTGCTGCTGGAGCCAGACCTGCCCCGCCTTCTGCGGGCCGTCGTGGTCCTGGGCGGGGCGATCGGGGTGCCCGGCAACCTCACCGCACACGCGGACGCGAACTTCTACCACGACCCGGAAGCCGCCGACCTGGTCCTCGGCGCCGGGTTCGCGATGACGTTGATCGGGCTCAACGTCACCGAGGCCGCACGTGCCGACGGTGCATGGCTTGACGCGCTCAGCGCCTCCGACGAGCCTCGCGCCCAGTTCTCGACCGCGGTGCTGGCCCACTACGCCGCCTTCTACACGAACATGTTCGGCATCCGGGTCGCCACCTTGCACGACCCGCTCGCCGCCGCCATGACCGTGGATCCCAGCTTGGGGACCTATGAGCAGATGGTGGTCGGTGTCGAACTCGCCGGCGTGCACACCCGGGGTCAGACCCTGACCGATCTGCGGCGTTTGTCCAGTGACGTCCATATCGCCAGCAGCCTCGCAGGGGGCCGACCTCCGGTGTCCGTCGCCATGACCGTCGACGCCCAGGCGTTCCTCGACAGGCTCTTCGTCGCGCTGACCAAGCCTGTCTACCCGGTTACGCCCTGAGCGCGGGCGAGCTGGGCGAGGTCCGACCGGACATCGTTGGCGCGCGGGTCGCCAAGTTCATCGAAGATGGCCTCGGCTTTGACCCACGCTCGGGCCGTCCGGACTGTCTGGCCGTCGTCAAGCAAAATGTGGCCCTGGTGGTGCAGGACCTCGGCCTCACCCCAGCGGTCTCCGATCTCGCGGCGAATCCTAAGTGCTTCGACTGAGGCGTTCAGCGCCGCGGGAATACTTCGTTGCTTGCGATAGGTATCGCTGACCTTGATCAGGGTGTAGCTCTCTCCGTGGCGATCGTCGATGTGGCGGGCGATCGCGAGGGCCTGCTGGAGGCAGTCGTGTGCTTCGTCGTACCGACGCAACTCGCTGAGCACGACCCCGAGGTACGCCAGCGCGATGCTCTGCCCGTGGAGATTGCCGACCTCGCTAACCCTGTCCCGATCGGTCTCCGTGAGACTGGAACGCAGTCCCAACGCCTGCTGGAAGCGGTGTGCCGCCTCCTCGTAGTGCCCTTCGTCGCTTTCGAGGAAGCCGAGCGAGGTCAGCGTCCACGCTTCTCCGATACGGTCGCCGACCCCGCGCCTGACCTCAAGCGCACGGTCAAGGGCGTTGCGCGCCTCGTCGAAGCGCCGTAGCTCTCGGAACGCCATCGCAAGGTTGTTGAGGACCCACGCCTCGCCGAAGCGGTCCTCGCACTCGCGGGCCGCTTCCAGGCCCATCTGGTGGCAAGCAATCCAAGAACTCCACCGCTTGCGCAGATACAGGAAGTTCCACAAGCCGACTGGCAGCTTCCACGCCGCCTCGTACTCGCCGATATCGAGGGCCAGGCGGGTGGCGCCGACCAGATTCGCGAGCTCCTGCTCGCACCAGGTCAGCGCCTCGTCGTACTCGGTGAACTGGGGAAGCGCGAGATCGAAGCGCGGTGCGGGCAGTTCGGGGTTCGGACGCTGCGGAGCGAGGATGCCGTTCGCGTGGTAGGAGGCGTGCAGGTAGAAGTCGACCAGCCGCTGCACCGCGACTCTGAGGTCCTCGGGTGGTTCCTCGGCGACGGCTCGTTCGGTCGCGTAGACGCGCAGCAGGTCGTGCATCTGGTAGCGGACACCAGCGACACCTTCCACCAAGTGCATCGACACCAGTCGGTCGAGGAGCCGCCGGGCAACCGAAGGGCGAAGCCCAGTCAACGCTGCGGCTCCGTCGATGCTGATGTCGGGCCCTTGGTGCATACCAAGTAGGCGGAACAAGCGGCGAGTCGCGTCGTCAAGGTCCCGATAGGACCACGAGAAGACGGTGCGGATCTGGTGGGTGTCACCGGTGGCCAGCGCCTCGAGGCGGTCCTGTTCGTCGCCAAGTTCGCTGACGAGGTCGTGAACGGCGTGGTGGGGGTGCATGGCCACGAGCTCGGCAGCGATTCGAAGTGCCAGCGGCATATGTCCACACCGCTCTGCCAGAGTCCCGATCACGCCGGGTCGATCGCCGTCCCGGGTGCCGATGATGCCGCGCAGCAGGGAGATCGACTCGTCGTCGGACATGGGGCCGAGTGTCGAGCGTTGAGCCTCGGCGATCTCCAGGCCGGTGATCCGGGTGCGGCTGGTGATGATCACGCCGCAGCTGTCCGCGGCGGGAAGGAGCGGGTTGATCTGCTGGAGATCGCGCGCGTTGTCGAGGACGACGAGCACCTGCCGTCCATCAAGGAGAGAACGGTAGAACGCTGCACGCTGGTCGACATTCGTCGGGATGCGTCCTGCTTGCACTCCCAGGGACACCAAGAAGTCCTCGAGCACGATTGCGGGACGAGCGGGTATCCCCTCCTGGGAGTAACCACGCAGGTTCACGTAAAGCTGGCCGTCTGGGAAGCGGTCCTTCACGTGATGCGCAAGTCGAAGGGCGAGCGCTGTCTTCCCCATGCCAGGAGGACCATCGATCGCTACGACTCGCGGCGCTCCGGATTGCTGGGGTTCGGCCAGCGCCTGACTCAGTTGGCTGAGTTGCTCCCGTCTCCCGACGAAGGTCGCGGCGGCCGCGGGCAACTGAGCGCATCGGGGGATGCCGCCGTCACCGACGAGGCTCAGCAGTTCTCCGTCTGCCGCCAACGCCTCATCACAACGCCGGGCGAACGCGGTGGTCGGCGGCTTGTCCCCGGTTTCGATCTTGCCGATGTAGCCGCGGGAGTAGTGCAGAAGGGACGCGAGCCCGCTCAAGGACAGACCGCGCTCCTCACGGCGTCGTCTCAACTCCCGCCGAACGGGGAGGATCCCGCTCCTGGATTCGCCTGCCGCATCAACCCTGCCCCCTGCTTCCCGCACGGAGGCAGCATCGCAGGAGGTGGGTGTGGAAGTCGGGACAATTCGGGAGCCTTTCCCCCGAAAGAGTGAGGAGAACCTCTAGTTCGACGGTCAACCCGTCGGAGCGGCGAGAGCCAGGAAAGCCCCCAGTAGGAGTGGCGGTCCTAGCGGGATTGGCGCAGCCCGCGCCAGGGGGCACCGGCAAGGGGGCAGCAGGACGAGCAATGCCAGGAACCAGCCAAGCAGGACCCCGGCGAGCAGCGTTGTCCAGCCGATCCATCCCGTGGCCATCCCGAGTAGCCCGCCGAGCTTCACATCACCGGCTCCGAGCCCGCCCGACAAGAGCGCGAGGACGAGTAGGAACAACCCGACCACGGCCATACCAGCGGCGGCCCGAAGGAGGTGCCAGCCGCCATGACCCGATAGCACCATCAGCCCCCCGGTCACGGCATAACTGGGTGCCACCAGGGTGTTCGGAAGCCTCTGCTCAGCCAGATCGATGGCAGCCAGTGGCACCGCAACCGCCGCCAGGTAGCTGTAGACGATCAGGTCGACGCCGAGATCAAACCTCCAAGCCATGCCCGCGAAGCCCAGCGCGGTCGACGCTGCCAGCGCCACACCTTCCCACCTGCAGATGGGTGACGTCGAGGACCGCCTGACCACGTGGGTCCCGAAGCCGACGCCTAGAACGACGCCGAGAAGTGCCCACAAAGCAACGAAACCTGGTGCCGTGTTCATGCGACTGCTCCTCCCCGGATCAGGTTGTGGCCAGGAACGAGTCTGGCTCCGCTGGTGCAAACCGCCCCAACGGGCGGATGCGAACGGGTGGATGCTGCGGCGTGAGAACCAATCGAACCTCAAAGTAGGAACTTCCGCGTGTTGCGGTTAGTCGGCACGGCAGCTGTAAACAGGGCAGATGGAGAACAAGCCCGCGCATCCCCGAGCCTTCGCCTGCACGGTAGGACGTGCTCGACCGCATCGTTGTAGCGCATTCGGGTACTGCCGCTCGGTGTTCCTCGCGAAGTGCTTCCTGCCCAGAGGAGCATCTACTCGAATGACAGCGAGCGAGATGAGGCGAGGATGACAGCATTTTGGGAGCAGTCGACCGGGCCTGCCGCTGGTTATTGCGGTAACTATGCTCGGAGTGACGAGCTGTGACGTGAGCCAGGAGACGGAGCCCGGTTCTTCGTCTACTGCAGCGCCGCCGCCAGCCGCGGCGGCGCACCCTGCGGTCGAGGCGTACCTGGCGATGTGGCGCGATGTCGCTGCGGCGTCCGCCACCTCGGACTGGCGCGGACCTCAGCTCGACGACCACGCGAGCGGCACTGCGCTCGCGGCCATCACCGACGCGCTTCGCAACGACCACGACAAGGGACTTGTGGCCAAGGGGCAACCAACCCACACAGCCAAACTGTCCCCCGACCAGGCCGCCACGGAAACTACCGCGGTCGTCGTCGACTGTGCGGACAGCACGGGATGGCTCAAGTTCCGCGCCGACAACGGCCAGCTGGCCGACGAAACCCCAGGCGGCCGTCGATCCATCACCGCCGAGGTGATCTTGTCAGCTGGCGGCGAGTGGAAGGTTAGCCGCTTCATCGTCCAGGAGATCGGATCATGCCCGTAGGAAAGTCGAGGACTATCGGTGTGTTCGCCGCCCTGCTCATCGCGGCCCCGTTGCCCGCGCGTGCGGACGATTGGTTTGGGGAGGTCACTTGTGGACAAAGCGGCCAACCTGCCTGTGACCTGGAAGTGGGAACCGGGGCGACGGGGAACCAGCCGAACCGTCCGGTCCAAGTGCCGGGGGAGAAACCCCAAGGCCAGTCCGCGGGTCAGCCAGAAGCGTGCGAACCGGTGATTCCCCAGGGGCTGGCTGATCCTGCAGATCAACAAGCATGGCGGGACTTCATCTGCGGCGGCACGAACGTCGCGACAGGGTCCCTCAACGCCCCGGGCATCGTGTTCTCACCAGCTGAGGTCGCGGCCGCAGCACGACGTCGTTTGGCGTTGCCGTTCCCGGCCATCTCCACGAGTCCGCTCCGGGATCAGTTGGTCAACTTGCCGACGTGGATGTGGTTGGAGGGCGGCTGGCGAACGGTCACGGCTACCGCCTCCGTTCCGGGAGTGTCGGTGACCGCCACCGCTACGCCGACTTCGGTCACCTGGTCGATGGGCGACGGCACGAACGTCACATGCACCGGGGCGGGCACGCCCTACACCGAGACCACTGAACCTGAAGCTGCCTCGCCTGACTGCGGGCATGTCTACCGCCGGTCCTCAGCAAGCCAGCCGGGGACGGCCTTCAAGGTGACCGCCACCGTGCACTGGACGGTGGCCTGGGCTGGCGCAGGCGCAGCCGGGACCTTCCCGGAAATGGCGACGACGAGCACCGTCCGGCTCCGTGTCGCCGAGTCACACGGGTTGAACACCACCCGCGGCTAACAAGGACTCATCGGAAGCCTTCCCGCGCGTTCACCTTCGTCGACACGCGGCGCACTACCCCCATGCCTTCTGGAGGTACCGCATGACCACCAACACGACGACTCGGCCTGATCGTCCAGCCAGGCCGGCAGACGGATCCTGGCTGGGCGATGGCAAGAGGCCGACGACCTCCCGCCTTCGCATCCACACCCGACGGCGCAGCCTGCCCTACCTGCTGCTCGGCGTCCTTCTGGTACTCGCCTGCGTGGGTGCGTTCGTTCTGATCTCACGCAACTCCAGCGATCGACAGACAGTTCTCGCGCTGGCCCGCGACGTGTCGGTCGGCCACGTCCTCGCCATGCAGGATCTGCGACAGGTCAACATCGCGGCCGACTCCGGTGTGGCCCTGGTCAGTGCCTATCAAGCGGGCAGGATACTGGGCAGGCCGATGTCCAGCAGTCTGTCAGCTGGCGCGCTGCTCACGCCGGACTCGGTCGGCGCCGCCGCCGTTCCGGACGGCCAAGCCTTGGCCGCGCTCGCGCTCAAGCCGGGCCAGTTTCCGACCGAGGTGGCTGCAGGTGCGCGGGTGTCGGTGGTGTTGGTGCCGGGGCAGACGGGCGCGGCGACCGGTCCGACCGCCGACGTCGCCCCCGTCTGGCCCGCTGTGGTGACCAGCGTGACCGCTTCGCCCAATGAGCAGGCGATGGTGGTCTCGGTGCAGTTGACCGAGGTCGCCGCTCGCCAGGTCGCTGCGGTGCCCACCGGGCAGCTGTCGATCGTGATGCTTTCCGCAGGGGGCCGCTGATGTTGGTCTCGGTTCTGTCATTGAAGGGTTCGCCGGGCGTGACGACGTTCGCTGTGGCTTTGGCCGCCCGCTGGCTCGCTCCTGCCCGTGCCCTGGTCGCGGAGGCCGACCCGTCTGGGGGTGACCTGGCCGTGCGCTTCTCCCTTCCCTCGACGCCTGGTTTGGTGAGCCTGGCCGCTGCGGCGCGCCGCGGCGGTGAATACGACCTGGTGTGGCGGCACTCCCAGCAGCTTCCCGGCGGCCTGCCGGTGATCGCTGCCCCGCCTGATGCAGACCAGGCCCGCGCGGCGCTGTCCGCCTTTGCGCCGGTTCCGACCAGCGGGATCGGTGTGCTGCGCGCGACGGCCAACCAGCCGGGCACGGTGGTCATCGTCGACTGCGGGCGCGTGGATCCCGGCTCGCCCGCGCTGCCGATCGTGCGCGCCTCCGACGCGGTCGTGCTGCTCTCGCGAGCGCACGCCGACGACCTCGCGCACCTTCCCCGCCAGCTGCCCACCGTCGGCCGCTGGAGTCCGAACCCGGTGCTGCTGCTGGTGGGGGAGGGCTACTCCACCGCCGAGGTCGCCCGCGAACTGGGTGTGCCGCCGCTGGGACGAGTGCCCGACGATCCGAGCGGCGCGGCTGTGCTGTGCGGGCGGCCCAACAAGCTGCGCTGGGGGCGCAGCGACCCCGCGCGTTCGGCGCTCGGCCGCTTCGCCCATCGGGTCGCCATCGAACTCGCCACCCGCGAGCGCACATCAGTCAGCCGAACTCAGTGGCCCGCTGAGCCGTTGACGCAGGTCCCGGGCCCGGTTCCAGGTGCGCTGGCTTGCACGGTCTCGTCAAACAGCGTGCGCGTCGCACCAACCCCTGCGACCGATCTCCGCGACCGGCACGAAGGGCAGGCGTCATGACTCACCTGAGCAACCGCGATGTGGAACCGATGACCCACTCGATCGAGCCGCAAAGAGCAAGAACATCAAGGGTGCCTTCCAACCCACTACATGTGGGGGGTACCCGCGGGTACCACCCGCATGTAGTGGTAGCCAAGTCCGAGCTGCGCCAGTACCTGCGGGAACGGGTGAACGCGGAGCTTCCGCAGCGGGTTGCCGATCAGCGGGACCGCACCGGGATGACCGCCACCCGCGAGGCTCGCCGCGAGCTGGCGCGCGGCGTCCTTGACGAGGCGCTGCGCGAGCACACCGAGAATGAGCTGGCCGCGGGTCGGCAACTGCTGCCCCAGGAGGTTGAGCAGCTGGTCGTCGGGGAGGTCGTCAACGAGCTGTTTGGCATGGCCGGGCTCCAGCCGCTACTGGACGACCCGACCGTGGAAACGATCAACGTCAATCGCTACGACCAGGTCTTCGTCCAGTACAACGACGGCCGCCGCGCCCCGGCCTCCCCGATCGCGAGCTCGAACGAGGAGCTGACCGACCTGGTCCGGTTGCTCGCCGCCCGCGCGAGCAGCCAGGAGCGGCGGTTCGACCAGGGGGCCCCGGCGGTCAACCTCCAACTCCCCGGCGGGGAGCGGTTGTTCGCCGTGATGGGGTTGACCGCGGGCGGGGTGACGGCACTGTCGATCCGCCGTCACGGCTACCTCACCGTCACCCTCCCGGAGCTGCGCCGCCGAGGCACCCTGGACCCCGGCTTGGAGGCGTTCCTGCGGGCGCTGGTCAACGCCCGCAAGAACATCCTGATCACCGGCGGCACCGGCGCGGGAAAGACCACCCTGCTGCGGGCGCTAGCGAGTGAGATGGACCCGCTGGAGCGCATCGTCACTATCGAGGACGCCTTCGAACTCGGCTTGGACCACGACCCGGACGTCCACGCCGACGTGACCGCCTTTCAGGCCCGCGAAGCCAACGTCGAAGGCGAAGGCGCGATCAGCCAGGCCGAACTCGTCCGATGGGGACTGCGCATGTCGCCGGATCGGGTGATCGTCGGTGAGATCCGCGGTCCCGAGGTCATCCCGATGTGCAATGCCATGTCCCAGGGCAACGACGGCTCGATGGCCACCCTGCACGCCTCAAGCTCCCGGATCGCGTTCACCCGGCTGGCCTCCTACGCCGCCCAGGGGGCCGAACGGCTGCCGTTGGAGGCCACCAACCTGCTCGTCGCCTCCGCTGTGCACTTCGTGGTGCACCTGGCCCGCGCCGAGGACCGACGCACCCGTGTCGTGTCCTCCATCCGCGAGGTCGTCGGCGCCGACGGCCCGCAGGTGATCTCCAACGAGGTTTACCGCCCCGGTCCCGACCGCCGAGCCCGCCCCGTGGCCGGCGCGCTTCGCAGCGACACCCTCGACGACCTGGCCGACGCCGGCTTCGACCCCGGCGTGCTGGAGAACCCCGAGGGCTGGTGGGGTCCGTGAACGTCACCCTCAGCCCCACCACGGCCGTCGCAGCGCTGCTCGGTGTCGGCACGGGGCTCGGCCTGCTGCTGGTGGTCCTCGGCTGGCGCGGAACGGGCCCCCGGCGTCCGCACCGCACCCGGACCCGCGCAGCCCGGACCGTCGACCAGCACCGCGGCCTGCGGATCGCCCTCGCCGTGACCGCCGGGGTGGCGACCGGTCTGCTCACCGGCTGGGTCGTCGGCGCCGTGCTGGCCGGGCTCGCCGTCTGGGCGCTTCCGCGGGTGCTGGGCCGCGACCCCGAGCACGCCCGTCGAGTCGCGCGGATCGAGGCCGTCGCCACCTGGACCGAGATGCTCCGCGACACCCTCTCAGCCGCGGCGGGGCTCGAGCAGGCTGTCCTCGCCACGGCGCCGCTGGCGCCGACGGCCATCCGCGGCGAGGTCGGTGAGCTCGCTGCCGGGATCGCGAACGGCGACCGGCTCGCACCCGCCCTGCGTCGCCTGGGTGAGCGCCTGGACGACCCGGTGGGCGACCTGGTGATCGCCGCTCTGCTGCTGGCTGCCGAACAGCAGACCCGCCAGCTCGCCGACCTGCTTGGGTCGCTGGCCGATGCCGCGCGCGGGCAAGCCTCGATGCGGATGCGGGTGGAGGCCGGACGGGCCCGCACCCGTACCTCGGTGCGCGTCATCGTCGGCACCACCCTGACCTTCGCCGTCGCTGTTGTGCTGCTCAACCGCGACTACATGGATGCCTACGACAGCGCCGCCGGTCAGATCGTGCTTCTGGGCATCGGAGCCCTCTTCGCCGGCGGGTTCGCCTGGCTCCACCGCACCGCCCGCATCGCCCAGCCCAACCGCTTCCTCTCCACCGCCTACCAGGACCAGGTGACCAGGCCGGCAGCGGACCTCGTCACCGCGAGGCAGGAGCAAACAGCATGATCGCCTACATCGCCCTGGGCATCGGATCCGGGATCGGCCTGTGGGCCCTGGCGGTCTACCTGTTCCCGCCACGACCGGCACTCGGCAAGGTCTTGGCCCACGCCAGCGCCCCACCCGATTCAGCGCCCATCCTCGTCACCGACGACACCGGCTGGGCCGCACGCCTCGGCCGCCCCGCCGTCACCCCCTTGAGCGCGCTCGGACTCCCCGGCCCACGCATGGCCAAGGACCTGGCGGTCATCGGTCGCTCGATCTCGATCCACTTGGCGGAGAAGGCCGCGCTCGCCGTCGCCGGGCTGTTGCTGCCCGCCCTGCTGACCGTGGTCCTCACCGTGGCCGGACTCGGCCCGGGCTTCGAGTTCCCGATCATCGCTGGCATCGTCCTGTCGGCCGTGGGATTCGTGGTGCCGGATCTGCAGGTACGCTCAGAGGCCGCGAAGCTGCGCGCCGGGTTCCGCCACGCGCTCTCGGCCTACCTGGACCTGGTGTGGATCACCCTGGCCGGGGGAGCCGGGATCGACAGCGCCCTGGGCGACTCGGCCACCATCGGGCGAGGGTGGGCGTTCGAGCAGATCCGCCGCGCCCTGGACACCGCCCGCCTCACCCGCACCACCCCATGGGCCACGCTGCGCCGGCTCGGCGAGGAACTGGACGTGACCGAGCTCGCCGAGTTGTCCGCCTCGATCAGCCTGGCGGGCACCGAGGGCGCCAAGGTCCGCATCTCCCTTGCCGCCAAGGCCGCAGCGCTGCGGACTCACCACATCACGGAAGCAGAAGGCGACGCCCAGGCCGCCACCGAGCGCATGAGCATGCCGGTGATGGCGTTGTTTCTCGGGTTCCTCGCCTTCATCGCCTACCCCGCGCTCACCCAAGTCCTCATCGGACTATGACGACCGCGCGGACAACTGAACGTGACAACGAAAGAGGAATCATGCGCACACAGGTGGAGGCGTTGTGGACAGTGGTACGAGCACGGTGGGAGGAACTGCGGCGCCAGCCGGAGGCCGGGTACTCGACCGAAACCGTCCTGGTGACCGCGCTGCTCGTGGTAGCCGCTCTCGCGGTGATCGCGATCATCGTCGCGAAAGTCACCGAGAAGGCCAACGGCATCACCATGTAGTCCCGATGGGCCAGAGGCGCAGCAAGTGGTCACCAAGAACCCGCGCCCGATGGAGTCGAGTTCGCCGAGCGCTGAGTGGTGATCGTGGCGCGGTCAGCGCGGAGCTGGTCATCGCGACCCCGCTGCTGCTGCTGATGCTGCTGGCCATCGTGCAGTTCGCGCTCTGGTCGCACGCCACCCACATCGCCCAAGCCGCCGCTTCACAGGGCCTCGCGGCCGCGCGGTCCCAGACCGGGACCGCCGCCGATGGCACATCCACCGCGCAGCAACTGCTCGACCAGCTCGCCAGCGGCCCGCTCACCGCCTCCGCCGTCACCTCCGGGCGGACAGCGGCATCGGCTTGGGTTCGGGTCAGCGGGACCGCGACCTCGGTTGTGCCGTTCTTGCGCCTGCCTGTGCACGCCGAGGCCGGTGGGCCCGTCGAACGCTTCGTTCCCGACCTGGTGAGCGGGTGATTCGCGATGGCACCGCAGACGATGCCTTCGCGGACGACGCCATCCCTCGCGTCCGTTACGTCCCCCGAACGGCGTCACGGCCGCGTGCGCCCCGGTCGGCGGGGGTGGTCGGCCTGGTGGCGTGCCGATGACGGTTCGGTGGCCGCGGAGGTCACCGTCGCCGCGCCGTTCCTGATCATGCTGTTGGTGTTCGTCGGCGTGGTAATCCACCGAGGGGTGGACGCGCGGATCCGCATCGACGACGCCGCCCACCAAGCGGCTCGCGCCGCCAGCATGGAACGCACCCCGACGGCCGCGGTCGCAGCGGCCGAGGCGACCGCCGCGAGCGCGTTGTCCTCGGCGGGAGTGGTGTGCGCGTCGTTGTCGGTGAGCACGTCGACCGGCGGCCTGCGTCCCGGCGCTACCGTCAGCGTTACCGTGTCCTGTGCCGTCGACTTCGGCGACGCGCTCATCCTCGGCGTGCCCGGCGTCAAGGACCTGTCGGCCACCTCAGTGGAACCCGTAGACCTCTGGCGCTCGACCTCGAGCACCGGGGGCCAGCCATGACCGGAGACCGCCACCCGCGGCGCAACTGGTGGTCGACCTGGTGGCGCACACATCGATGCTGGTGGAGTGCGGACGAGGGGCGGGTGACCGCGTTCGTCCTGGTGCTGACCGTCGCCATCCTGGCTGTGGCCGGCCTGGCCCTCGACGGTGGCCTCGCACTGGCCGCCAAGGTGCGGGCCAACGGCCAGGCCGAGGCCGCAGCCCGCGCCGGCGCCCAAGCCCTCGACCTCACCATCTACCGCGGCAACGGCACCCTGCAGCTTGTACCTGCCCAGGCGGTCGCCAATGCCCAGGCGCACCTGGCCGCCGAAGGCGCCTTCGGCACGGTGACCGTCTCTGGCGACACCGTCACGGTCACCGTGACCGCCACGCACACCACCCAGCTGCTCGGGCTGGTCGGCATCGGCTCGTTCCAGGTGCATGGGCAGGGCACTGCGCACCCGCAGCGCGGGGTGATCGCGATCGACCCATGACCGCATCCCCGCCGTGACCGTGACATGGAGAAGGAGGCAGCAGCATGGCAACGCCAGAGGAGATCCGCCAACGGGTCGAGGAGGCCGACAGCGTCCGCAGCGCTCGCAGGGCCGCGGCTGCCCAGCGGGTCGGCGAGCTCGCTAGGCGTCGAGCCGCGATCGTCGCCCAACTTGCGGAGGTCGACCGCGAGCTCGCCGACGTGGTGGCCGACGCCCAGGACGTCATCGGCGTCGAGGAGTTGGCCGCCTTCACCGACCTCAAATCATCCGACCTCACCGAGTGGACCGCGGGGCGCCAGCCCGGCCGTGGCAAGCGCAAGAAGACCGCGACCGGTGCGTCGGGTGGAGCCCGCTTCCACTCCGGACCGACGTCATCGCTGTCCGAGCGTCCCATCTCCGGTGAGGGTTCGACAACCGTCCGGAGGGACAAGTCCGTGCCGCCCGTCGCCCATGCGAGCTGACCATGCCCACCTCGGGTGCTACCCGCGGTGCGGTCCGCAACGGCTCTGACTCGCCGCGTTGGTCGCCGCGAAAGCGAGTCCGCTCGGGGCAGAGCGCCGCTCGGGTGCTCGGATTGCTCGGGAGGTTGGTGCGTGGGTCGCTGGCTTCCGCTCTCTTGGTCGCGCTGCTGGGCGGGCTGCCGTGGGCGTTGGCGCATGTCGTCGGCTGGCCTCTACCGGACCACGTGCCCTCCTGGACCGAAGTCGAGGCGGTCGTGCTCGGTCCGCTGACCACGACCTTCCTGATGGACTTTCTCGCCTGCCTGACCTGGCTCGTCTGGGCCTTCTTCGCTCTCGATGTCGCTCGCTGCGCGGTGGAGGTCGCTCATGACGCTCGACTGCCCGATCTGTCGGTGGCTGGGCCTGTGCGTCGGGTTGCGGCGGTGCTCGTCGGCGCGGTCCTGATCTCCGTTTCGGGGCAGCGCGCCGGCCTGGCTCATCCGCCTCTACCTGCGGTCGGACCGGGCAACTTCGCGGCGGCCACGTCCACGGGGAGCCAAACCGAGCAGGCGGGTACCGAGGTCCGCCGGTCTGTACCCGTTGTCCTGGTCGAGCGGGCTGCCCCCGCGAAGTCGGCAGTGGTGCGTCCGTTTGACTCGCGGACAGGGGTGTACGACTCGTTGTGGCGGATGGCTGAGCGCACTCTGGGCGATGGTCGTCGGTGGTCGGAGATCTATCGACTCAATCAGGGCAAGTCGCGACCGGGTGGCGGTGCATTCACCAATCCCGACCTGGTGTTTCCCGGTGAGGTGATGGCCCTTCCCGAGGATGCGGTCGTGCGTGGGACGCCTCCTGCTCGGCTGCCGGCCGAGCCTGTGACACCGCCCCCGTCCATCGCCGCGCCGCCACCTGGTGGCCCGACGATGGCGCCGACTACCCCGTCCCAGGTGCCCGCGCCCGCGCAGGATCCCCATCCCATCCACCCGCCGGACGACCCGGCACCGAGCGCGGCCACTCCCGAGGTCGCGTTCAGCTGGGGTGGGGAGCTGTTCGTCGGTCTCGGCCTGGCCGCGGCGGTCAGCGCTGCCTTGACCGTGGTGCGTCGCCGGGACAGGCGCCGCTACCGGCCGGGCAGCGGGGAGCGGGACGATCTACCGGTCGCCCCTGTGGTCTATCAGCTGCGGCTGGCGCACCTGCGCACCGACCCTGACGACAGGGAACCAGACGTCGATGGCGAGGAGCGGGTGGAGCTCGGTCAGCCGGACGAGCGACTGCGGCGGGTACCGACCACGTCGGTGGTGCTCGGTCACGACGGCACCCCCCGAAGTCGTGCCTCGATCCTGCCGATCGGGGTGCGCGACGGCCGCGAGATGGCCTTGGACGTGGCCGGGACGAGGGGGCTGGGTGTGCTCGGCGCGGGGGCCGCCGGTGCGGTGCGGGCGCTGCTCGTGACCGCGCTGACGATGGGGGAGGGCGCGGGCAAGGTGATCGTGGTGGCGGAGGCCCTCGCCGTGCTGCTGGGCCGGCGTCCAGAACGGCCGCTTCCGGCTGGCCTGCAGGTTGCGGCCGATCTCGACGCAGCCCTGGATGCCGTGGAGGCCGAGACCCTGGTTCGCCTCGGCGAACTCCCGCTTGCCGACAACTCGCGCGGGCCGCTGGTGCTGGTTGCTCCCACGCCCGCTTGGCGGTCGCGGCGCCTACAGGCGATGTTGGACAACGGGGCGCCGGTCGGCGTGGTCGGACTGTTGTTGGGCCAGTGGGCCGCGGGCGTAACTGCCTACGTACGCGGTGACGGCACCATCTCTGCCACCAGCCCGGGCCATGGCGAGCAACTGCGCGGCACGCGGGTGTTCAGCGTGGGCGAGGACCACCTCGCCGATCTGCTGATGTTGCTGCACCGCGCTGACCCGAATGCCACGGCCGCACCGTGTTCCCGCACCTCTGCGATGCTGCGCCACCTCCCGAGCGACGAGATCGAGCCGGAACGCGGCGAACACGCCGCCCCCGAACCACCAGCCAGGGAATCGTCCGGCTTCGTTGATCTGGAGCTGCTGGCCGCCGCCCGCGATGGCGATCGGCGAAGCAGCTGCGACCTGGCGAACACTGAGTGCACCCCAGCAACCGGAACGTCGCGCGACCTGCGGTTGCCTGCCGAACGAGCCGTCCGCACGCACAGCGAACCCCGCACGGGGCGAACCCGAACCCGACCCCGCGCAAGCTCAGCTGCTACCCCCGACAACGAACCTCGCGACCCCTCCGGGCCAGGACGGTTGCGGATCCGGGTGCTGGGACCGCCGCGGATGTGGTGGTGTCTGGAGTCGAGCGGGCTCAACGAAGGCGTCGACCGCGAGGTGACCGCGATGCTCCAGCCTCGCCTACGCGAACTGGTGGTGTTCCTGGCGTTGCACCCCGACGGTGCCAGCCGCGAGGCGCTCACCGCCGCGCTCTGGCCCACCAGACCACCAGAACGCATCACCAACGCACTGAACACCACCCTCAGCCGCCTGCGCCGCGCACTTGCCGCGGCAACAGACGGCGCTGCGGCGGACCTCGTGGTGATTGGCGAGGGCCGCTACCGACTGGACCCCGAGCTGGTGGAGGTCGACTTCCACCGCTTCGCCGCGGCAATGACCGACCGCCGGTTCGCAGCCACCGACGCCGAACGGATCTCCGCGTATCGGCGGGTCGTCGACAGCTACACCGGCCCCTTGGCCGACGGATTGAGCACCGAGTGGATCGAGACCGCCCGCGAGTCCGTCCGCCGCGACGCCCTCGACGCCGTGGCTGCGCTCGCCCGCGCCCTGGTGGACCATGATCCACAGCAGACGCTGGATCTGCTGGAGATCGCCCGCGCGTTCGACCCGCACAACGAGGCCGTGTACCGCGACATCATGCGACTCCAGGAACGCCTCGGCCAGCTCGACGCCATCCCCCGCACTCTCGCCCTGCTGACCGCCCGACTGGCCGAAGTCGACGACCACCCCTCCCGTCAGGCCATCGACCTGGCCGAGCGCCTACGCCATCGACATGCCACCAGCGAAGAATCGGCATGAAGCACAACAACCCGAAAAGACCAGGTGCCGCGATGTCGACGGAGGCATTCCTGTGGTCAATGCTACTGTGCAGGTCGATGCGATTGTTCAGCCAGTTCTTGTCAATGGAGTGCGAGATTTGCCGTAGAAGACTCTGTGCGGGAGCCTCAGGGGGCGGGTGCGTGCCGCTGACCGGAGCCCGCGGCTTTCGCTCGGGCGGTTCGACGGCCTTGCACGATCTTTCGGGGGAGCAGATGAGGAGATCGACTGCGCGTACGGCCCCCTTCCGTTGGGGGCTCATACGGGGGGTCACATGGGGGATCAGATTGGGGATCCGGTTAGAGCGCCATCCCCGCCGATCGGTGAAGGCGCTGCTTGGGGTGGTCGTGGAGGGATCCGCTGGTGTCCCAGACTCGCTTGGCCTCAAGCCGGTGAAGACATCGGGGGCCTGGTTGGGCCAGCTCCCTCGGCGCAAGGCCCCTGATTGAGGGCTGGGCAGACCACCAGCCGCTCCTCGCCTGGCACACCCGTCGACAACACCCGTCGGAACCATTGGCCGTCAGTTCGCCGATGGCCTGTCGAACCTCTTCATTCCGACGCTTGCTTGCGGTTTCTATTTCGCATGGACGCATCGAATGTGCTGCTCATGTGGTCGGTCGTCGTTGTTTCGGAATGGCGGGCGGCGCCGTGAATAAAGAGTCTTGAAATGAGCTGCGCAGCCACATTGCGGCGCGCGCCGTGTCGAGTAATAATGGAACTACGCCCGGGGGGTTAAATCATCGAACACCACGCTTGGCGTGAGCCATGTCCGAGGAGGTTGGCATGATGTGTGATATCGACGACGCGGACCATGAGGTCGATGTTGAGGTTCTCGTCGACGGCGGGGCGTTCGCGGTGTGTTCGGGCGGGTGGTCGTCGGAATTGCTCGCCGACGCCGAGGTTGCGTTCACCGTAGCCATGATCCATCAGCGGGATGTCGACGACGCCACCGCGCGGAACGCCGACACCGAGGACGAGGAGTGGCAATGAGGTCGACGCAATCGATGACGGTGAGCGCGGTGTTCGCCTACCTGGGCGAACAGGGGTTCACGAGTTCGCCGGGCAACCGTGTGCACCGCCATCGCACTACCGGTGCCCGGGTCGTGGTCCACAATCCCCACGCTGCAGGCACCGACGCCGTGGACATCGCGATCCACGCGCCCGCCGGTGCGTGGTTCGCCCGGCTCACCCGCGCGCCCGGTGCAGCGATCACCGCGACCATCACCGCCGCCCTCAACGCCTCGCTAGCCCGCAGGGGAGAACCATCATGACCACGACCACGAACACCGCCCCAGCGCTCACCCCGTCACGACTGCGCAACGGCGAATTGCGCGCGATGGTCGCGAAAGTCCTCGCCGACAACCCCGGAACCGCCCTGAGCCCGCGCACGATCGCGCAGACACTGACCCGGTCCTCCGGTGCGGTCGGCAACGCCTGCAAGGCACTGGCTGGAAGGGGCGAGGCGGAGGTCGTCTCGACCACCCCGCTGACCTACCGGGCGACCAGCACCACAGCATCCGCCGCCGCGCCCGCCATTACCCCCGCCCCAACACGACCGCCCCGCCCGCCGCGCGCGAAGCCGTGCGCCCCGGCACCAGCAGTCGCCGCGCCCGCGACCGGCGGCACCACCACCGCCGGGTCGGCGCGGGCGGTCACCGGTCCGGTGCAACGCCCGAACGGGCTGACCTACCACCCACGAATGCTCGCCGGTATGCCGGATGTGACCGCGCTGCAACGGTTCCGGGACGCGGGGGTGGCTGCCCTGCTCTACGGTCCGCCGGGCACGGGCAAGACCTCGGTGGTGGAGGCGGCGTTTCCGGACCTGGTGACGGTTCAGGGCGATGGGGACACCACGGTCGCCGACTTCGTGGGCGAGTACACCCAAACCGCCGACGGTCGGTTCGTGTTCGTGCACGGTCCGCTAGTGCGCGCGATGCGCGAGGGGGTGCCGCTGTTCATCGACGACGCGACCCTGATCGCCCCGACGGTACTGGCGGTGGTCTACCCAGCGATGGACGGACGACGCCAGATCGTGGTCAAAGCCAACGGTGGCGAGGTCGTGGACGCCGCCCCGGGGTTCTATGTGGTCGCTGGGCACAATCCCGGCGTGCATGGAGCGATCCTCACCGATGCCCTGGCGTCGAGGTTCTCCGCGCACATCCACGTGATCACCGACTACGACCTCGCCGCACAACTCAAGATCGACAAGCGCGCGGTCAAGATCGCCCGCAACCTCGCAACCCGACAAGCCAAAGGCGAAATCGGATGGGCACCGCAACTTCGGGAGCTGATCGCCTTCCAAAGGATCGCGGGCGTGGTCGGCGCGGAAGCCGCCGCTGGGAACCTCGTGGGCATCGCCCCCGAGGAGGACCGCGACGTCGTCGCCGCCACCGTCAAAGCCGTCTTCGGTGTCACAGTGACACCCCTGGCATTGGGTCCCCGCATCTGAGCCGATCCGCCGTCCCCACCGACAACCCCGCCAATTCGTCGTGAAAGGACAGACACTATGAGCACCCACCTGGTAGCCGACCCCGACGCCACCGGCACCGCCGTATTCCCCACACGTCCGGAATGGCTGACCCTCTCCGCCGCGCTGGTGGACGAGGTCGAAATCATCGCCGACCGCGAGGACCTGATCGTCACCATCGCTCCCGGCGCAGGCAGCGGCGCGCCCGCCTGTTTCTACCCTGCCCGCGCGCTGATCGAGGTCGACGGAGCCCACCTCGGAGTCGACCCCACCACCGTCGACCCCTCCAACCTCGCCGACCGCACCCGCTACGCCACCACATGGGGGCTGCTCACCCACGAATGCGGGCACGCCAAACACACCGCCTGGACACCCCCCGACAACGCCCCGCCCGCCGTGGTCGACGCCGCCATGCTGCTGGAAGAGCCGCGCATGGAAGCCGCGCAGATCCGCCGCCGACCCGACGACCGGCACTGGCTGCGCACCTCCGCCGCCAACCTCATCCTCGCCGACTACAACGCCGCAACCACCACCGGCGGCACGCCCGCCATGACGACTCTGGACGCCGCCCGCGCCGCCGCGCTGCTGCTGGCACGGGTGGACGGCGGCATCCTCACCGCCGCCGAGATCGCCCCGGCCGCCACCGTGATCGAGACCATTCTCGGCGCGGACCTGCTCGCGCAGCTACGCGAACTGTGGCGCGAAGCGCTCAACACCGCCGACGACAACGCCGAGGGGATGATCGACCTCGGGAGGCGGTGGTGTGAAGCCCTCGGCGTCGACCCTGACGACCCCAACCCGAACAACGGCGCACAGGGTGACCCCGATCTGTCCGACCCGCCTTCGCCGCTGCTTCCCGCCATCGCGCAAGCACTGGCGAACGTCGCACGGGCGGTCGGGAAGGAAACGCTGCCCCAGGATCCGGCCGCCCTCGCGGCCGCGCGCCGAGCCGCCCACGACGCTGACGACGAAGCCAACGAGGAGATCGCGCGCACGGTGTTCTCCGCCGCGCACTACAACCCCCACGGTATGGGCAGCACCGCCACGGCCGGCACCCGCCCGCCCACCGCCGACGAACGCACCGCCGCCCGCGTCCTCGCCCGCGCGTTGTCCACCGCCGGAGTCCGCGAACGGGCAGCCGTCACCGCCACCTCGCCCATTCCCCCGGGGCGGCTGCGCATGCGCGGTGTGCTCGCCGCCGACGCCCAACGTGCCGCCGGGGCGACTGTCACCGCTGAACCGTTCACCCGCACCGCCCGACTCCACACCCCCACCCCGCCGCTGCGGCTGGGAATCGCCTGCGACGTGTCCTCGTCCATGGGCTACCTACGCCGACCCGTCGCCTCGACCGCATGGATTCTCGCCCACGCCGGGGCGCGCGCCACCGTCGAAGTCACCACCGCCACCGTCATCTACGGCGCACACGTCCGGGCGATCACCCACCCCCACACCGTGCCCGACCACGTGACCGAGTTCGCGACCAACGACGCCGCCCACGACCTCGCCACCGCCGCCGCCGCCCTCGACGGCGCGCTCGGGCTCTCCCACCCCGGCGCGGCACGGCTGCTCGTCATCGTTTCCGACGGGCACTACGGTCACACCGAACGCGCCGCCGCCCGCGCACAAGTCGATCGGCTGCGCGCCTGCGGGTGCGCCGTGCTGTGGCTGATTACCGACGACGACGACAACCCCTTCGACGGCGTGACCGTGCACATGCTCAGCAGCCCCACCGCAACCGCCCACGCCATCGGACGCGCCGCCACCACCGCCCTGCGCGCCGCCCGCTGAACCCGCCCGGTCCCCGGGCGCAATCCGCCGCCCCGGACCAACCCCGACGACCACGAGGTCTGACCCGCATGACCAACACCCGACCCAAGACCGTGGGCGAACTGATCGCCGCCCTGTCCGGCTACGACCCCGCCGCCCCGCTGCGCATCGCCGCCCAATCCGCCGCCGACCCGACGGAGCACCTTCTCGCGAGGGTGGTAGTGCGCACGCACCACCGATGACGCACAGTCGTGCGTCCGGCCAATCGACCCGCCCGTGGTGTGGCTCGGCACCGGTGAGCAGATCGGGCACCTGCCCGCGATCGCCTCCGACGCCCTCGGGTGGTCGGCCTGACCTACGGCGACCGCTGCCTCCACTAGCCCCACGAGGAGCCGACACCAGCCGGTTCCACCGGCCTCACTCAGCCTTTGGCTACCTGAACCGCCACTCCCGGCCCCGGAGGGGACCCTTCAACCGCTCCAGCCGACACCGACCACGACACGCGCCAGAAAGGTCAGAACCACCGATGACGGGCGATGACAACGACCCCACGACCCCTCCCGAGGTGTCCGGACTGATGGACTACCGGGAACAATGCCCAGACTGCGACGTCGCAGTGGGCGAACCCCACCTGTCCGACGAGTACAACGGCTGCGACATCGCGCGATGCCTCGTCACCGGACACCAACGCCTGATGTGCGACCTCGACCACGACTGCGGACACGACACCTGGACCGGAACCTGGCCCGGCCACACCGACTGCGAACGCCTCGGCTGGATGCACGGACCAGGCTTTCCCGACCTCAACCGCCTCTACACCGAAGGCGTATGGAACCCCGAACACCGAACCTGGAACGCGCACGCTTGAATCCTTCGGCCCGCCGCATCGTCGGTTCGCGGCGGGCCGACCTCTCCGAGCTGGGGAGGCTGGCTTGGTCTCGTTCGGGGCCGCTGCCGCGGGTGCCGGGAGTTGGGCCTCTCGTCGCGGCCGAGCTGGCCGCAGAAAGGTCGCCGAGTTAGCCCGTGGCGGAGCTGGAACTGCTGCGCATGCCTCGTGTGGGCGGTAGCTCGGGCGTGATGAGCCGTAGGCTGTCGGAGCGTTGCTCCCTTCTGCTCAAACGGCACCGAACGGTTTGTGCCCTATCGGAAACACCGCCGATAGGGCACACCCGAGCTGACGCTGGGCGATCAGGAGGATCCGGTCGTCACTTCTGCAGGCGCGAGCGCGTAGCGCTTCGGGCGGTCCTGGGTTCGGACCGCGACCCCGTCAACCACGAGCTTGTCCAAGGCGTTGGTCACCGCGCCGGTGGACTTTCCTCCGAGGGACCTGGCGATCTCGACTGGGCTGCATTGCTGGTCCGGGTGGTCGCGGAGGTGGTCTTCGACCATCCCCCGCAACGCGCCGGGAGCCAGCCGCTCCACCTTCCCCTCGCTGGCGTCTCCCCTGGTTTCAGCCGCCTCCTGGTCGTCAGCCTGCTCGGCAGTGTCGACTCCGTCATGCGGACCGGCGATTTCGGAGTGAGCTGTGCCAGAAACATCCCGACCCGCCGTTCCTGAGACCACGTCGTCAGGGGTGGTGCTGGCCTCGACTGAAGGTGCTGGCGCGGGCTCCGAGGTGTCGGTTACGGCAGGTGCGCTCTCGACGGCATCGTCGTCGTCGGGCGCGTTGATGTCTGAGGGGGTGACGGCTTCGTCCGAGATCGCCCACAGGTCGGCGGCTCGGCGACCACTCTCGGCGATCCCTGCGGTGCGGCTGACGCCTCCCTCGACGGCCCATCGAGAGAGGATCTTCTGCGCGGTGGACTTGCCGATCCCGGCGGCGGCGGACAGGGCGGCGGCGGTGCTGGTCGGGTGGGCGTGCAGTGCTGCCCACAGCTTGTCCTCGGCGTCGGTCCGTCGCGGTGCTGCGGCGTCGGGAACCGGTTGCAGGGCTGCCCCGGCCGCGTCCGCCGACTCGATGTCTGCACGGGTCTTCTGGGCGGAGGGTGTTGTGGTCATGGCGGTCCTCGTTTCGACGTTGTTCTGCGGCCAGTCAAGCTCCGGCCGCAGGCGACTCGCTAGCGGCCGGGACACCACCATGGACGCTCTGTCGGCTACTGAAGTCAAGCAGCATTGGAGAACTAGGTCCGTCTCCTATGGAGCATCACCCGTCCTGGTGCAGCGCTTGACATCTCGACCTGCGTGGAGCGTCCATACCGTTATCGGGCTACCAACTAACGCTCGCCCGCAACAGACAGGGGTAGAGATGGAACCGCAGTTCGCCGCGCTCCGGCTTCGCAGCGCCGACGGAACGACGCTGTATGGGCCCTTCACCGACCGGGACGACGCCGACCTCGCATCCCGACGGATCGCGGACGACCTCGACGCCTTCGGCTGCACGGTCGCGCTGTACCCGCCGGACGCCGACCCGATCACCACCTGCGCCACCGCCGAGGCGACCGGCACAGTCCTCGAACTGGTCGACCACTTCGCCGACGCGATGATCGCCGCCAGGACACCCGACCTCGACACGGACATCGCCGGACCTGTTGCGGTGTCGGTGCTGGTCGACCCGCCCGCACGGCGGCTGCTCCTATGGATCGGACCGTTCCCTGACACCGCCGAGGCCCAGAACTGGATGGACCAGGCTGGCACCGCCACCGGCTCCTACCGGGCGACCATGCGCCTGCACCCGCTACTGGCCATGCACGTATCCGACTCGGGACCTGAACCCGAATCGGCCGCCACCGGAGCCGTTGCCTGACCTGAATCAATCGTGAGCTGTAGCCGCGTGAGTGCCACGCGGCTACGGCTCGTGGGCCACTCGCCCCGATGAGTCGCTCGAACGTGCCCTACGTCGGTCGGCGGCAGCGGTGACGGTCGGAGCCAAGGGTCTTTGAAGAGGGTGCCCTTGTAAATCATTACGCAGGGCAGTGTTCCGGGTGTGACTTACAGATCAATGGTGGGGCGGGTTGCACCGGCGTAGTCGTCGCCGTGGTAGCGGTAGTCGTCGATCTGGACTGGTTGGCCGAAGTCAGGAGCGTTGATCATCTTGCCGTTGCCGAGGTAGAGGCCGACGTGGTGGATGCGGTGGGGAGTTCCGTAGAAGACCAGGTCGCCTGGTAGGAGCGGTTGTTCGGCGAGGAGGTGCGGGCCGGTGTCGTACTGGGTTTGGGCTGTGCGAGGCAGGGTGATTCCGGCAGCGGCATAGGCGGTGGTGGTGAGTCCGGAGCAGTCGAAGCCGGTGTGGCCGTGGTCTGGGCCGTTGCCGCCCCACACGTAGGGCAAGCCCAGCATCCTGCAGGCGTAGGTGATGGCTGCGTGGGCGGCAGGGTTGGGGGCGTAGATGGTGCCGCAGCCACCGGTTCCGGAACTGGTGGCGGATTGGGAGTACTGGGTGGCTTGGGCGAGGACTTTGTCGACGTACCAGTCGGCGGGGTTGTAGGCGTAGAGGGCGGCGTGGAGGTCGCCGTGTCGTGCGCCTGTGTCGCAGAGGAGGAAGACCGCGGCGTGGATGGCGTCGTGGGGGTTGTATCGGGAGGGCGGTGAGGCGCCGCCGGGTGGGATGGGGTGGGCGGCGATGACGCCGGCGAAGGTGGGGGCGAGGAATTGCATGGGTCCGGCGGCACCAGCGGAGTTCTCGCCGTGGTGGACGCCGGGCAGGGTGGAGCGGCCGTGGTCGGTCTCGACCTTGCCGATGGCGGCGAGGACGGTCCAGTCCAGGCCGGGGCAGTGCGGGGCCGCGGTGGTGTAGAGCAGGCAGTAGTCCGGTGGGATGTCGGCGATCGGTTCCGCGCAGCCGACGGTGGGGGAGCTGCCGAACAGCGCGTCGACGACCGCGTTCACGCTCTGGCCGATCAGGACGGGGATGAGCAGCAGCACCGCGGAGGTGGCGACGGCGACCCTGGCGAGCACGGGCTCACCGCCGCCCGGGCTGGCCTGGCCCGCGCGGCGCCGCCGCGGGCGGCATCGGTGAGGGCGGCGGGAGCAGCGGGCGCGCGGTGTCCGGCCCGGCTGCGATTTCACCGTTGCAGCTGGTGGGTGACTGGAGGTGCGGCCAGGCGTCGAGAAGCCCAGTGAGGGTGCGTCTGGTTCCTCCGGTGGCGGTATCCAGGGGGAGCCAGACCTGGTCGGCCGGGCTGGGGTGGGCGGCCGCAGGGTCGAGCAGCTCGGCGGTCGCGGTGGCGACCGGCACGCAGCGCCGGTCGTCGAGGTCGCGCCATGTCCGTACCAGGAGCCGTCGGGCGCTGGCTTCACGGCGGGTGGACGGCAGCCACACCAGCACCGGTGTGGCGATGCCGGTGGCCTCGGCGAGGGCGGCGTACCCGGCTAGCTTCCCCGCGAGCTTGCCCAGCGGCTCGGTGCCGAAGTCGAACTCGAGGAACCACTCGACCTGCCGGTCGCCGGTTCGCCAACGGCCGTAGCCGTCGGGTTTGACCAGGTCGCCGAAGTGGCGGGCGCAGCGGGTCTCCGACCACCACGCCGTGAGCGCGGCCTGTTCGCCGGGGGCCGGGTGGCGGGCGTGGCCGACCAGGGCGGTGAACCAGTCGTTCACCCCGACCGTGTGCGCGAGGCGCAGGCTGTGGGCGACGCCGAGGGTCCGATCGTGCCGGTAGCCGAGGTCTTTGACGTCGAGGCCGTCCTCGGCGGCGAGCACCGCCGCGCCCGCGGGCGCCAGGACGTAGTGCATGGGCGCGGTGCCGAGGGTGACGAAGGGTTGGAAGCGGTCGACGACTCCCCAGGTGTAGAGCTCCCGCAGGCGCATCCGGCCTGATCGGAAGCTGGGGAACGCGAGTGCGGTGATCTGGTGGGAAGTGAGCACGCGGTGTTCCCAGAGCATCCGGGCGATCCATTTGTCGCGCGGGGTCAGTCGCCACGCGAGCTCGGCTTGGTGTTCGGCGCTGGTGGCCACGCGCGGGGTGGGGCGGGAGGGCTTGTGGCCGCGTAGGGCGCGTTGACGGGTGGGGTTCGTGATCACGTATGGCGCCTCTCTTAGTCGGTGAGGGGATGTCGCCCGGGGGCAACGGGTGCGAGGTGCACGGCCGGAGCTGGGTCAGCTGGTGCGGCGGGGATCGACGCTTCGTGGGCGTGTCGCTGGCTTGTGCTGGTTGGCAATTCGGGGCGGGCTCGACGGGCCGTGCGGCTGCCGTGCACCGACGGTCGGTGGCGCGTAGGTGGCGATCTCGGTCGCGCGGGCCTGCCCCGTGCGGCGCGCGATGCCGCGGATTTCCCGTGCTCTGCCGGGGATGGCTGGTGGGAGGGGTTGGGTGAGCAGGGTGAAGGGCTGGGCCTCTTCTCCGCTCACGACGAGGCGGGCGGCGACGTGGTAGACGCCGAGGTGGGCGAGGTCGTGGTCGGAGAGGCGGGGTGCGGTGTGACGGGCCAGGTCACGGGCATCCTCAGGAGAGGCGTTGAAAAAGATCTTGCTGCGGGCGTTGGTGGAGATGCCTTCGCGGAGTTCGCGGGGCAATTGGCCGAGGTGTTGGTGGGCCAGGGTGATGGCGACCCGGAAGCCACGGGCCTCGGCGAGCATGTCCTCGATGGGATAGGGCAGGTTGAGGAAGTTGTGGCACTCGTCGATGACCAGGCTGGCGTCGCGGCGGTGTCGTTGCGGGGTGCGGGCGCGGGCGGTGGTCGCTTGCCAGGTGCGGGCGACGACCAGCGAGCCGACCAGCCGGGTGGTCTCCTCGCCCAACGAGCCTTTGGGGATGCGCACGAGGCAGATTCCGCCGTCCAACACCCGCGACATGTCCACGGTGGAGGGCCCGCTAGCGATGGCGTCGCGAACGAACGGGCGTAGCAGGAAGGCGCGGAGTTTGTTCATCAGCGGACTGATGACCTGGCTGCGGCTGGAGTCGGTGAGTCCGTCGTACCAGGCCCAGAACCCGCGCAGCACGGGGTCGGTGACGTGGGCTGTGACGCGGGCGCGGAACGGCTGGTCGGCGAGCAGCTTGGGCAGGTCGGAGAGGGTGGCGACGTGGTGCTGGCCGCGGAGGGTGAGGCAGGCGGCGCGCATGACGTCGTCGGTGCGTGGTCCCCAGAACGCCGAGTAGACCCTGCGGAACACCGAGACGAGGTTGTCGACGGTCAGGTCGGTCTCCCCGCCGTCGAGCGGGTTGAGGCAGGGCGGCCGAGACTTGCTGTCAGCATCGAAGACGACCACCCGCTCGGCGGCGGAGCGGGGGAGACGGGACAGGATGTCGGTGACGAGGTCGCCCTTGGGGTCGATCAGCACGACCCCCCGCCCGGCCTCGGCGTCGGCCAAGATCATGTTCCCGAGCAGCGTGCTCTTGCCCGAGCCGGTCGCGCCGATGACGTGCAGGTGGTGGCGGGCGTCGGGGACGCGCAGGGCGACGGGGCGCGGGTGGCCTGCGTCGGCGACGCCGATCGGTTTGGCCTGCGGGCCGGGTGTGGCGATGCCGGGTGGAGGTGCGATGGCGCGGGCTCCGGCGCGGTGCAGGCCGGGGATGGCCGCGTCGGTGGGCAGGTGCGCGATCGCGGCCAGCTCCGGCACTGAGAGCAGGTCCCCGCGGCCGAGGCGGCGGGAGTCGATGACGCGGCCGGGCCGGTGGAGACGGTGGCGGGTGTAGTGGTTGTGCTCGGTGTAGGAGGCGAAGCTGGCTGCCAGCGCGTGAGCGCGGCCGCGGGCGACCTCCCGCGCCATGCTCACCGCCGCTTCGTCGGTGCCGGCGGGGAGCAAGGTGGCCACGGCGTAGCGCACGACGGTCTCGAACTGGCTGCCGCGTTGCTTGCCGACAATCGCCCGGTTCTGCGCCGCGTACTCCAGATTGGTCCGCGGATCGCTGTGCAGGGCACCGGTCACCGTCCGCGTCCCCGCCTGCCGCCGCGCACGGCCGCCGCTGCCGGGGGTGATGGCGGTGGTGAGGATGTCGAGCAGGCGACCGACCGGGCGCGCGGAGGTGCCGTTGTGGAGGTGGCGGGCAGCGCGTCGCGCGCGATGGACGCGGTGACCGGTGACCGGGCGGGCCAGTACCTGCAGGCAGGCGTGCTCGCCGCGCCCGAGGCCCACCGGAGCGCCGATCAGGGCGCGGACGGGGTCGGTGTCGAAGGTGGTGCGGATGGGCAGCGCCTCGGGCCGCGCGAGGCGCAACTCGCCGCCCACGACCAGGCGCCGCTGTCCCGTGCCGGGAGTGGGCAGGGGTGGTCGCGCGGGTTCGACCCGGGTGTGGGAGCCGGGCCAAGCGGCCTCGACCGCGCGCTCGACGAGCCCAGGCGGGACCGGTCCGGGCACCCACATTCGAATCGCGACCCCGGCCTCGGAGAACCCGAACTCCACCGCCAAGTGCGGCTGGCCGGTGACTGCCCGGTGCCAGTTGGGCCGCAGCAGGCCGACGAGGTTGGACCACAACGCGGCGCCGCCCGCCGGGTCCACGGTGGGTGGGGCGAGGACGGTGACCTGACGGGCGCCGGTGAGCAGGCGTGCATGGCAGCGTCGCGCCCACCACCGCCGCCCAGCCACGAGCACGGCGGCGAGCACGACGAGCACCGGCCCGACGACAGGGCCCCAATCGAGCGCGAGGTCGCGTAACCCGGCCAACAGCTTTAGCAATGCGCCGCCGGGGTCGCGTAGGTAGTCCTCGAGCCACCCCGCCGCCGCGGCGGCCGACGAGCGGATCCGTGGGGCTGTGACGAGGGGAAACGGATCCAGTCGTTGGTCCAGGGCAGCTGATAGCCCGGCATCTGTTCGAAGCGACATGTGAAGGCCCCCGGGAAGCTGCGCGGAGACGCGCGGTGGTCAGGCTGCGTCGAGGTGGGTCTGGTCGTCGGCATCGAACTCGTCGCCGTCGAAGCCGAGGTCGACGTAGGTCCCGGCGTCGTCGATAGGGCTTTCCGTGTCGCTGTAGGCGGCGAGTTCGGCGGGGTCGCTGGTGACCAGGTGGTGCTCGGTTGGGGAGGCGATGGCCTGGAACGCCACTCGCTGCGTGCCCGCCGAGAGCAGGCCGTGGCCTCGGTCGGCGGAGAGCAGGAACGCGCGTTCTCCGGCGGAGAGGTCGAAGGTGTGGGTGATCTCGTCGATGGCCTGGGACGCCTGGCGCAGCAGGATCTGGGTGGCGGCGTTGGACACGACCGCTTTGCCCAGTTCGCTGCCGAGCACGTCGGCGGTGTCCTGGGTCGCGACGGTCAGCCCGGCCCAGTGCTTGCGGCTGGCTTTCGCCATGCGGAACAGGAACTCTGCCCCGGACTTCTCTTTCATCAGCAGCCACGCCTCGTCCACCACGACCAGGCGCGGGCGGCGGATGACGGGGTTGGACACCCGCCGCCAGACCGTGTCCAGGGTGAGCAGGGTGCCGATGGCTTTGAGTTCGTCCGGCAGATCGCGCAGGCTGAACACCACGAGGTGGCCTTCGGGGTTGGCGCTGCTGGGTCCGTCGAAGAGTTGCTTGAACGCGCCCTCGACGAACGGGTGCAGTCTCGCCGCGAGTTCACCTCCGGACCGGTCGCCGGACTGCCCGGCGCAGGCGAGCCGGTCCCGCAGATGCCGCAGTGTGGGGGACGGACGGGTCCAGGTGCGAGGGTCGGCGGTGATCCCCACGCCCTGGTAGGTGGCGGCGACAGCCCGGTCCAGCGCGGCCCGTTCCCCCGCGTGGAGTTCGCCGCCGAGGAGGACGGCGACGACGGTGTGCAGGAACAAGCTCCGCCGCACGAGCGCGTCCTTGGGGGCGGTGCGGCGTCCGTCGGCGCGGGTGTGGATGGGCAGGTCGAAGGGATTTAACCGGATCCCGGGCGCGCCGAGGTGGACGTAGGCGCCGCCGACGGCGGCGGCCAAGCGGGCGTACTCGTCCTCGGGGTCGACGACGGCGACCTCGATTCCCCGATACAGCGACCGCAGCAGTTCCAGCTTCACCAGGTAGGACTTGCCCGCCCCGGACCGGCCGAGGACCACGGAGTTGTGGTTGTGCATGCCGTCGCCGAAGCGGTCCCAGTGCACCAGACCTTGAGAGCCGACGTTGTAGCCGTAGAGCACCCCGGACGGCGCGGCCGCGCTGGTGGGGTCGGGGGCGGGGAGGTCGGGGCTGGTGAACGGAAACCCGGCCGCCAACGCGCTGGTGTCGAAGGTCCTGCGCATCCCGATGAGGTCCAGCCCCAACGGCAGCGTCGACACCCAGCCCTGCAGCGACCGGTAGGTGGTGTGCTTGGCGTCGAGCAGCAGGCTCGCGCACAGCGACCGCAGCGCGGCCACCTCGTCGCCCAGTTCCTTCTCGCTGCCGGCGTGGATGGTGAGGTACAGCCCGACCCGGAACAGCTTGCCCTCCCCGCGCGCGACCCGGGAGGACAAGTCGTGGGCGTCCTCGGTGGCGGTTTCGACCTGCGGGTCGAACAAGCGCCCGTGTTCGGCGGTGTGCCGTCGCCCGGCCTCCAGCCGCGCCAGCTGCTTCTTGAGCCGGGTCGCGGCTGTGGCGGGGTCGATCGGCTCGACGTGCACCGAGACGTCTAGGCGCCCGGGGTAAGTCACCAGCGGGGACAGCCAGCCCGGGTGCACCTCGCGCGGGAAGCCGACCACCGCGAAGGAGGAGACCCACTCGCCGGCGACCTCCAGGTGCCGGGCACCCACGGCCACAGCGTCGGGGGTGAACGCCGCGGCCCGGGACGAGCCCGCCATCGGGTGGCGGTCGCCGGGGGCCGTGCGGATGCGGGAGGCCATCAGGACCGCCCCCGCTCGTCCTCGAAGTCCCAATCGTCCCCGTAGTCGTCGTCACCCTGCGCAGTCGCCGCTTGCCCGGATGGCGTGGTGTGGGCGAAGAAGGGGGTGTCGCCGTCTTCGGGCAGGTCCGCGCCGAAGGTGGTGGTGATGACCTCGTCTGCGCTGGCCAGTTCGGCTGAGGGCGGCAGGAGGCTGTCGGGGTTGCACGCCGAGGCCAGCACCGCTGTGGCTTGCCCGGCGTCCAGCGGGGTGACGAGAATTCCGGCAGGGGCCAGCAGCACGATCGCCTCGCCGAGGCGGCGGACCAGCCGTGACTCCGCCGCCCGCCGGGCTCCGGCATCGACCTGGCCCGGTGGTTTGCGGCGCTTGCCCGCCATCGTCCCGAGCATCGCCAGCGCGCCAGGCCCACCCAAGCCGTCGGTCGGCGCCCCTGACCGCAGGCCCTCGCGCAGGACGAGCAGCACCTGGCGGCGCAACAGGTCGTTCTGGCGGCCGAGGTGGGCGAGGTAGTCGGCATGTTCGACGGCGGCGGCTTCCAGCGCCGGGTGCGGCAGCCCGCCCGCGCGCTCGCGCAACTCGGCGATCTGGGCGGTCAGGTCGAGCCGTTGGGTCCGCACGAGCACCTGCACCGGCGCGGTCAGCGAGTGCAGGTACCGGCCGAACGAGGCGACCAGCGCCTCCTGTTCGGTCGGGGTGCGCAACGCGAAGTTCACCGTTGAGGCCACGGCGACCGCGGCCAGGCCGTCGGCGCCCAGGTCGACCACCCCGGTCTCGGTGACGGCCTCTGCTGGCAGCCGCAGCGCCGCTGGCGACACCTCCTCGCCCCCGCCATCCGTGCGGCGGCCCCTGGTCTGGTTTGAGCGGGGTGTCAGCCAGGAAGGTGCCGGGCGCACGCCCTCGGGCGCGGCGACGCGGTGCCGGGGCGTGAGCCGTTGGCGTATCGCGGCGACGAGCAGCTTGTCCATCGGCATCCCATCGCGCTTGCCGAGGGCGAGCATTGCCGAGGCGGCGGCGACCGGGGCGGCGACGGCCAGGAACACCGGGATCGGCACGAGGGCGCGGGTGGCGAGCCAGAGCAGGTAGAGCACCGCCGCGGCGGCGGCGAGGATGGCCAGTTGGCGTGCGGTCAGCGGACCGAGGACACGGTCGTGCATGTCGACGTCGGCCGGGATGCGAACGGGAGTGGTCATGAGGTCCTACCTCCGGGCTTCGAGCCCACGCCGCCCCCGCGCGGTGCCGAGGGCGGGGTGCCGGCGGGTGTCGACGGCTTCGGGGGTGTGGATGGCTTGGGCAGGTCCAGCGGCAGTCGCAGCTGCCGCCCGGGGCGTGGCGGCACCGGCCTGGGCGCAGCAGGCGGCGCGGGAGCTGGTTGGGGTGGGGGCACGCGGTGCACGCCGTCCAGCGGCAGCACGTACTGGCGGCTGCGGGTGGCGCGGTTTCCCCTGTACGGGTCGAAGGGCAGCTCCGGCTGGACCGCTCGGCTGCGCGGGCACGGTGAAGGAATGGACGGCGGCGGGCTCGCTGGGCGTGGCGCTCGGTGGATCCCGTCGAGGGGGAGTGGGTATTGCCCGGTGCGGGTGGGGCGGTTGCCGCGGTAGGGGTCGAACGGCAGTTCGAGTTGCCCGCCGTTGCTCGGGCGCCCGGGGCGCCGCCCGGCAGCGTCGGGTGTGGCGGGGGGTGGTGGGGTGCGGTGGACAGCCAGCGGGAGCCGGTACTGGCCGTCGCGGCCCAGGATCGGCTTGTTCTCCGGCCAGTCCTCGCCCAACGGCAGCGCCAGCTGCCGCCAGGCGGCCGTGGTCGTTTTCGGGCCCGAACCTGCGGCGAGAGCGGCCTTGCCTGTCGGGAGGAACCGTGTGCGGCGCAGGCCGGGCAACGGCAGGACGTACTGTCCGTTCGCGAGCGCACGTGGGGCGGCGTGAGAGTTGGGCGGGCTGCCGCTGGTGCTTGTGCTGCCGTGCCCGCCTCGGCCACCGCCAGAGGTTCGGGGACCGCCGCCCATTCTGCCTCCGTGCCCGCCTCGGCCGAGGAGACCGAAGGTCTTGTAGGCGAGGAAGCCTTTGACGAGCGAGCCGATGAGGCTGCGGCCATTGCCGGTGCGGACGGAGGACAGCACCCAGAACGGGATCTTGAACAGGATGTACATCAGCGCGAGCGCGACAAGGAGGTTGACCAGGCCGGTCATGGTGGGGCCGAAGAGGGTGAACCCGCCGGGGGCGAGGAAGACGTTCATCCCGACGATGAGGGTCATGCTCTGCCCGACCTGGATGGCCAGGCAGCCGCCATAGGCTTTCCACCACCAGTAGGCGATGCCCTCGGTCTGCGGCAGCGCGTGGAACATCAGAGCCAGCGGGGCTCCGGCGATGAGGATGATGGTGAGCGCGACGCGCACGACGTAGGTCACCAGCAGGGCGATGAGCATCCCGGCGAGGAAGATACCGACGAAGATGATCCAGATCCCGCCGTTGAGCGACCCGAGGACCAGGTTGCGCAGGGTCTGGGCGGCGGTGTTGGCGTCGACGCCGTCGCTCATGATGGCGGCGACGAGAGCGTTGGCGATCTGGATGCCCTTGGTCGCCACCCACAACGACAGCGCCCCCGCCACGAACCCCACCGCCAGCCGGGGGGCGAGTTCCTTGATGGAGTGTCGGGTCTGGACGCTCTGGTAGCCCATCGCGATGACTCCGGCGATGAGCACGAGCAGCCCGTAGGAGAGCAGCAGGATCTGCCAGGAGTTGTCCCACAGCTCACCCACCCGCGGCAGTTCCCCGGGCATGGGGGTGGTCAGCAGGGTGCGGGAGAGCAGATCCAGCAGAGGGTTGAGCGCGTCGGTGACGATGCCCCGGAAGAAGGCGTTGATGGCCTCGGTGATGCACGCCCCGATGTCGGTGATCCCGCACTCATCCTCAGGCTCGCCGCCCGGCGCCGGTGGGCCGCCGCCAGGGGCGGTGGGCGGCGCGCTGGACGCGCCGGGTTGGGGGATGCAGCCCTCCCCGGCACACGGTGTCGACGACGCTGTTGGGGTGCTGGGGACGCAGGGCTGCAGCGGCAAGGTCGGGTCGCACGGCGGCAGCGTCGGAGACCCGGTGGGCAGCGGCAGCCCCGACATCCCCGGTGTGGTGCTCGGGACGGTGCAGACCGGCAGCGGCGGCGCTCCAGGACCGCACGGGTCCGGGTCCACTGTCGGCAGCGGCTGCGCGGCGACGGTCAGCGCGACCAGCGGGCCCGAGCTGGGAGAGAGGGCCGCAGCGGCGAGGCCGCTTGAGAGCAGGACGAGCAGACTCCCTGCCAACACCAGCAGCGCGCGGTTGCGTGCTCCACAGGGCGACCGGATGCCTCCGCGGTGCGGGCTGTCAGGTGACGACGACTCACCCGCCGCTGGGGCGGCATTGCGCGGCGAGTTGGATGTCGGGCGCATCGTCAGGCCCCCACGATTCCCTTGAGCACGGTGACGACCAGCGGGGCGAGCGCGGCCAAGGCGTAGCCGATCCCGGCAGCCTTGAAGCACTCCTTGGCCTTCTCCTGCTCGCCCGGGTCGCCGCCGCCGAACACCCGCCGCACCCCGCCGATGGTGAGGAACACCGTCGCCAGCCCGGCGAGGATGCCCATCAACCAGTTGCGGATGTTGGTCAGGACCTCATCGACGCTGCCCGCGATCGCGAGCACCGCGCCCCCGGCGTGCGCGGCCGCGCCCGGGGCCAGCATCGTCACCGCGACCAGCACGGCCACCAGCAGCGCCTGGCGACCAGCACTTCGGCCGCGACGTCCCCCCTCCCTCGAGGGGACCGGGCTGTGGTGAGGCTGGTGGTCTACGGCTCCGCGGCGGTGGCGGCGAGGGCGGACGAGGCTAGGGGTCAGGCGCATCGCGGCACTCCCGGGGTCGTGCCCGACGACCGCCGGGCCGGGTGCTGTGCGCACCCGGGAGGCGGCGTGGGCGAGCAGGTGGTGTGCGCGGGTTCCTTCCCGCACCCCTGAACTCCGGGAAACCGGCCTGACGGGGACACGCGAGCGCCGACTTTCCTCTTCCCGCGCGCCGCCGACTCAGTGACAGGGCGTGACGTGGGGGTGATGGCGTTCCGGCGGCCGGCGGCGGTGCTGATGGTGATCGCGTCGGCAGCCCGAGCGGCCACGTCGTCGGTGTGCGGGGAGCCGGTGGTGGTGTCGAGCAGGTAGGCGACCAGGCGGCGCTCGGCGCGATGGCGCGCCTTCTTCACCGCTTGGTAGGTCAGGCCACGCTCGGCGGCGGCGTCGGCCAGGGGGACGCCCTCCAGGCGGTGGTGCCGATGAGTTCGGCCTCCGCGGCGGTGACCGCGCCCTCGGCGACCGCGCGGGCCAGGACCAAGTCCGGGTGTCCCCACGGGGGTGGCGGCAGGGCGGAGCTGAACACGCGCCCGGTCGGGGTCGGCGCGTCCAGGGCCTCGCGCAGGCACGCATGCCCGCCGCGGTAGGCGGCCCACCGCAACCGGAGCATGATCCGCGGGCGCCGCAGATCGATGGTGGCGAGTTCGGCGACGAACCCGGCGAGCACTGCGGCGTGGATGTCGCTCGGGTCCCCGGCGAAGCGCGCCGAGAGGGTGGCGGCGATGGAGGTCAGCGCGGGCATCGCCACACCGACGCACCCGACCGTCCACGCCTCGCCCTCCGTGCGGGCGAGCAGGACCAGGTGCGCCCACACCGCGTCCCGCGAAGCCTGCGGGCAGCTGCGGCGCAACATCCGGTCGCGCAGCTCGTTGAGCGGCACCCGCCGCGGCGGCAGCCCGGGGAACAACCGGCCGTCGACAGCCAGCGGGTGCGGGTCGGTCAGCAGCCACTCGAACGCCGATCGGGCGGCGTCCAACGGCATCGAGTCACGCTCGAAACCTGAGCGTGGAATAGCGCGCCGCGAATTCATGGAATGACTCCCGTGAACGAGTCGGGACAACGACTCGCCCAGGACGCCACAACCGGTGTTACCGAGCTCTGACCAAACACGCACCGCACGGGCACCGATGAGGTACCGGCGATCTTCGACCGCGCCCACAAGATTCAGTGAGGAGGCAGCGGCGCGCTTGGCGCGGGCTCCCCGACGAGATCGGAACAACTGGCTGGGAATGGTCCTCTACCTGGCGCTATGTGGTTGCGGTACCAGTTCGGTAAGAGCTGCAAGCGACGGCGACGCGAACCGCCCCGCGGGGTCATGGCGTCAGCCGTCTTCAGCCGGAGAAACGCGCCAGCATCGGTAGTCCGACTTTCGTCTCGGGCTCGCGTGCCCGCCCAAGTGGTGTCGGCGCGAAATCCGGGCGCCAGGAAATTCGGCGACAGTGTGTCCCCGTCGGGTCTGTATTTCGGAGTTCAGGGGTGTCATCAGCGCCGCGCATCGACGGGCGCGCCCACCCTCGGCGAAGGGGACACTCGTGACCCAGCCCGACCACGCCGGCCGCCGCTCACCGCGACGGCGTGCCTGCCTTTCCCGTCCGGCCTCGGCTCGTCCCGGCGGGCGCCGGGGTGGGGACCGGCGGCCGTGGCCGACCGCGCCGGCCACCACCCGAGTCAGCCCCGCCAAGCCCGCCGCCGACATGGACCGCTCGCGCTCAAGCGGCGCGGCTTCGGCCCCGACTCCGGCGACCGTGTGGACCGCGGGCGCCGATCCGATCGACCTCGACGCCACCTGGCCCACCGCGCTCCTCGAGCGGGTCGTCACCTCCTTCAGCCACCCCGCCGCGCGCGTCGTGCTGCTGGCCCGGTCGTCGACCCCTGAGCACACCCACCGCACGCTCAGGGCCGTTCGGGACGACGGCGTTGTCGATCGGGCACCCGGCACCGAGCAGGACGTCGAACTGGTCGACGCCGTGGCCGCTGTCGAACGGCTCGACCGCGCCGTGCGCGTCGAGCACGTGCCGGTCGATCCGGTCGGGACCGGGCCCGGCTCGCGCCCCTTCCGGACCAACCCGTCCACCGGCCGCGGCGCGATTCCGGCGCTCGCCGAAGCGGCCTCCGAGGAAGTCGCGCCGGACCTGTCGAGCATGGGCTTCGACGGGGTGGACCTGATCGTGACGAGCCTGCCGCCCTGGCTGTGCGGTGACCGCAGTGTCGACCTCGTCGCGCTGCACGCGGCTCGCCGGTTGCGGATCGGCGGCATCCTCGCGGTGCTCACCCATTGTGACTGGACGCGCGGTGAGTTGACTGACCCGACCGGTGCGGTGGTGGCCGCCGGGCAGAACGCCGACCTGCTCTACCTGCAGCACATCGTCGCCCTCCACGCCCCCGTGCGCGACGGCAGCTTCCACCTCCCCCACACGCCCACAGCGGGCGGCGGCGAGGCCGAGGAGGCGGCCCGGGCACGGCACCGCGCCCAGGTGCGCGGGCTGCCCGTGCCGCATCGCCGGATCCATTCCGACGTCCTCGTCTTCGTCCAACCGCATGACCACCAACCGCCACCCGCGCGACGCGCGGCCGCCGCCGCGAACAGCGGAGGCCACCGATGAACCCCGACCACATCTCCACCGGCGAACCGCCCCACGCTTCGACGGACGCCGCCAGCGAAACGACCCAACGCGCCGGTGTGGACAGGCCTGTGGACAACGCCTCCGACGTGCCGGGGGATGCGGTGTCGGTGTGGGCGACGGCGCAGGCTGCCCCGGCGACGCAGCGCAAGAACTCCTACGTGCCTGAGTCGACCGCGCATCCGGCCAAGATGCTGCCCGAGGTCGTGCGCCACGCCGTCGCGCACTACACCCAGCCGGGCGAGTTGGTGTTCGACCCGATGTGCGGGATCGGCACCACGCTGGTCGAGGCGGTGCGGCTGGGTCGCCGCGCGCTCGGTGTGGAGTACGAGCCGCACTGGGCCGAGGTCGCCTGGGCGAACCTGGACCTCGCCCGCGACGACGGCTTCGACCACGACGCCCGCGTCATCCAGGGCGACGCCCGCCAGCTGGTGACGCTGCTGGCCCCGGAGTACGTCGGTCAGGCGGCACTGGTTGTGACGTCCCCGCCCTACGGGCCCTCCACGCACGGGCAGGTGTCGGTCGTGCCGGGGGAGGGGGTGCAGAAGTACCACCACCGCTACGGCGACAGCCTCGACCGCGGCAACCTCGCCAACATCGGCCACCACCGCCTGCTGGCCGGGTTCACCCGCATCCTCGCCGGCGTGCGGACCTTCCTCAAGCCGGGCGGGCACGTCGTCATCACCATCCGCCCATGGCGCGAACACGCCGAGCTGATCGACCTGCCCTCCCAGATCCTGGCCTGCGGCCGCGCCGCCGGACTCATCCCCGTCGAGCGCGACGTCGCCCTGCTCGCCCGCGCCGCCGCCACCGACCTCGTCGCCCGCGGGTCGTTCTTCCAGCGCGACTTCATCCGCAAACAACGCGAGCGCGGACTGCCGCTGCACCTGATCGCCCACGAGGACGTCCTCGTCTTCCGCACCACCCTGCACAACACCGCAACCGCGGGGTTGGCGGCGGACACGGTCGAGCTCGGACACCGCCCAAGACGAGCCGGAAGCGTGGATGACGCGGCCGAGCAAGGACGAGCGGCATGACCGGCCACGCAGCCTGCCCGCCGCACCGGCGAGCGACACGTCCGCTCGCCGCCGCCCCGACCGCGACGGCGATGCCGGAGCCGGGACGGCAGACCGACCTGGCCCCGGTGCCTGACCCGATCATCGGGTCGCTGTGCACCGGGTACGGCGGGTTGGACCTCGGAGTGCTGGCAGCCTTCGGCGGCGGTCGAATCACCTGGGTAGCCGACCCGGACCCGCACATCCGGGTGATCCTCGCCGCCCGCTTTCCGGACGTCCCGAACCTCGGCGACCTGCGGCACATCGACTGGGCGCGGGTCGAGCCGGTCGACGTGCTCGTCGCGGGATTCCCCTGCCAGGACATCTCCGCCGCCGGGAAACGCGCGGGCATCGAGAAGGGAGCGCGCAGTGGGCTCTGGTCGGACATCGTGGCGGGCCTTCGCCTACTACGACCCGCGCTCGTCGTGCTGGAGAACGTCGCCGCGCTTCGCTGGAAAGCGGGAGGTCTCCACCGTGTACTCGGCGACCTGGCCGAAGCGGGGTATGACGCGCTCTGGCGTAGCGTCCGCGCCGCCGACATCGGCGCCCCGCACCGCCGCGAACGGGTGTTCCTGCTTGCTTGGCGACGCGGTGCTGCCGACGCCGCTCAGCAGCTACTCACGACGTTCGGATCAGCAGTGGCTGGCCCAACGCCCGAACGGCAGCGGGAAGCGGCGCATCTCGATCGGCGACCTCGAGATCCTGCTCGCCACCCTCACCCAGCCGCAACCGACGAACCCGCTGCTGCCGACTCCGACTGCTTCCGACGCGAAGAACTGCAGCCACCGCACCCACACCGGCGGCCCGTCCCTGCCCGACCAGGCGAGGCTGCTGCCCACGCCGCGGGCTTCCGACACCGGCACCGCGGGCCGCAAGGCCGGGGCGGGGTTCCGCCCGCCCCTGTCCCAGCAGGTGCTCCCGCTGGTGGACTCGGCAGCGCTGCTGCCGACGCCGCGGGCGACGGACGGGACGAAGGGGTGCCCGGCGCAGCGCGGGTCCAAGGGCGACCTGATGCTGCCCTCGGCGGTCATGCGCCTGCTCATCCCGACCAGCGTGCAGACCGGCGGCCCCGAGGACACCTTGTAGTCGTCCCCGATTCCGACACCGAGCCGATCCGGGCGCCCGAGCCTGGGCCGCGATCGGTGAGCTGGGGCGTCTACGAGGTGGCGATCCGCCGCTGGGAGACCGTCCTCGGCCGAGCGGCACCATATCCGACGGAGCCCGGCAACCACGGCCGCCCCGTGCTCGCGCCCGCCTTCGTCGAGCACCTCATGGGCCTGCCGAACGGCTGGGTCACCGACCTCCCGCTGCCCCGCACCGCCCAGCTGCGGGCACTGGGCAACGGCGTCGTCCCCGCCCAAGCCGCCCACGCCGTCGCGCTGCTGCTCGGCGACCTCGCCGAACTCCTCGACAGCGAACGCCGCCGCCTGTCAGCCGGGCGGGTGGTGGCGGCATGACCACCATCCACGCCGCCCCGCCGGGGCCCGCGCTGCGGCTGCTGTCGCTGGGCGCCGGGGTGCAGAGCACCACCGTGCTGCTGCTGGCCTGCGAGGGCGTGATCCCGCCCTTCGACATTGCCCTGTTCGCCGACACCGGATGGGAACCCCGGGCGGTCTACGCCAACCTCGACCGCCTCGCCGCCCACGCCGGCAGGCACGGCATCCCGGTGCGGCGGGTCTCTGGCGGGAACATCCGCGCCGACGCCCTGGACCCGCGCCACCGCTTCGTCTCCATGCCCCTGCACACCCTCAACCCCGACGGCAGCCGCGGGCTTGCCCGCAGGCAGTGCACCTCGGAATACAAGATCATCCCTTTGAAGAAGGCGGCGCGGGAGCTGTTGGGATATCCGCATCCGCGGCGGGTGCCGCGCGGGGTGTACGCCGAGCAGGCCATCGGGATCAGCACCGATGAGTTCCACCGCGCCAAGGACTCTGGGCTGCGGTTCCTGCGCAACGTCTTCCCCCTGATCGACCTTGGCTTCGACCGCGCCCGCTGCGTGGAGTTCCTCGCCGAACGCGGCTGGGGCCACACCGTGAAGTCCGCGTGCGTGGGGTGCCCGTTCCACGGCAACACCGGGTGGCGCTGGGTCCGAGACAACGACCCGGACGGGTGGGCGGAAGCCGTGGAGTTCGACCGCGCCATCCGCCACGGCTACCCCCACGCCACCACCCAAGGCCAACAACTACGCGGCCAGTACTTCCTGCACCGCTCCTGCCTCCCGCTGGACCAGGTCGACCTCGACACACCCGCCACGAAGAGGCGCCTGCGGCTGGTCACCACCAACCCGGCCGAGCGGGCCGAGAGCGTGGAGGAGGACGGCGACCCGGACGGCTGCTCGCCATGGTCGTGCCGTTCCGGTGATCCGGTCAGCGGGATAGGGGAGCGTGCGGCGTGACCTTTCCGAAGCCTGCGACACCGATGCCGGTGATCGTCCGTGCGGATGCCAGGGCCATTCCGCTGGCCGCTGGTTGTGTGGATCTGGTTGTGACCAGTCCGCCGTACTTCGGTCTTCGCGCCTACGAAGACGGCGGGCGGCCCTACGCGGGCCAGATCGGCGCGGAGTCCACCATCAGGGAGTACCTGGACGCGCTGGTGGAGGTCACGCGGGAATGTGTGCGGGCGCTCAAGCCGAGCGGGTCGATCTGGGTCAACCTCGGTGACCGGTACGCGGCCAGCCGGTCGGATTCGACCGCCACCAGCGACCGACGGGGCGCCTCCGCGTACGGGCGAGCCAAGTCTCTTCTTGGCATTCCGTGGCGGTATGCGCTGCGTTGTGTCGACGAGGTGGGACTTGTCCTGCGCGCGGAGGTAGTGTGGTCGAAACCGAACGGGCTTCCGGAGTCGGTGACCGACCGCGTCCGCCGCAGCCACGAGACCTGGTTCCACTTCACCGTCTCACCCCGCTACTACAGCGCCGTCGATGAAATCCGCGAGCCGCACGCTCCGGCCTCCATCGCCCGGTCCCGGCGCGCCTACCGCGCGGGGGACCGTTTCTCGGTTGGCGCGCCCCACACGCTGAACCCGTCACAGTTCGCCCATTCGCTGGGCAAGCTGCCCGGCTCGGTGTGGGAGATCCCCACCCAGCCGCTGCGCGTGCCCGCCGAACTCGGGGTGGACCACTTCGCGGCGTTCCCGATGGAGTGGCCCCGCCGGCTGATCCTCGGCTGGTCACCCCGCGAGGTCTGCACAGCCTGCGGACACGGCCGTCGTCCCACGGTGGCGGCACAGCGCTGTCTGGACGGGCGCGCGGTGACGCCCGGCGGCTGGAAACGCGGCGGCGTCCACGGCCAGACCTCAGACGTCGGGAACCGGAGACACCGTACCGTCCGCCGCGTTAGCGGCCACGCCTGCGCCTGCCCGGACACGACCGCGCCCACCGCACCCGGTGTCGTGCTCGACCCCTTCGGCGGCACCGGAACAACCGCGCTGGTCGCCGCCCTGCACGGACGCACCGGCATCAGCATCGACGCCTCGACCGACTACTGCCGGCTGGCCCAGTGGCGAGCGAAAGACCCCCGGCAACGCGCCAAGGCCGCCGCGCCCCCACAACACCGCGCGGTCACCGCCGCCCGGGGAGACGACGCAGCCCATCCAGGGCGTGCCGCATGACCACAACCCGAACCCCTACAGACCTGCCTACGGGCATGCCGGGTCTGGCCTGTACCAGATCGAGGGCGGCCAGAGGCTTGGCGAACCGAGCCCTGCGCTCATGGCGGCCCGACGCGCCTGCGCTGATGGGCTACCTCCTGCTGGTCGTAGCCGCCAACGTCGCCTCAACGCACTGGCCACCCCTGGTGATCGGCGGCCTGCATGTTCCGGTAGGCACAGCGTTCGCCGGAGCGGGCCTGACCGCCCGCGACCTCGTCCACGACAACCTCGGCCCCCGTGGAGTGACCGCGGGCATCCTGGCCGGAGCAGGCCTGTCCGCCTGGTGCGCCTCCCCGCAGATCGCCGCGGCCAGTGCCGTCGCGTTCACCGCCTCGGAAATCGTCGACGCGCTCATCTACACCAAGCTGCGCCACCGTTCCCGGTTGGGCGCGGTCACCGCGTCGAACGCGGGCGGGCTCGTGGTCGACAGCGCGCTGTTCGTGCCGCTGGCCTTCGGCAGCCTCACCGCCGTCCCCGGACAACTCCTCGGCAAGACAGTCGCCACGCTGCTCACCCTCGCCGTGCTCCACACCGCGCGAGTGATCGCCCGCCGGGCGGTGACGCGCCCGTGAAGTTCTACCTGGGCACCCACCAGCCGTCCTGGCTCGCCCGCGACCTCGGCGTGCCATTGCTGGTCAGCCACCGGCGCCTGACCGACCGCCGCACCCTTCCACGAGCCACCGGCCCGTGGGTGCTGGACTCCGGTGGCTTCACCGAACTGTCGCTGCACGGCCGCTGGCGCACCGACGCCACCACCTACGTCCGAGCGGTGCGCCGCTACGCCACCGAGATCGGCCACCTGCAGTGGGCCGCACCCCGCGACTGGATGACCGAACCCCACGTCCTGGCCCGAACCGGCCTGAGCCTGCGCGCCCACCAACACCGCACCGTCACCGACTACCTCCGCCTCCGCGACCTCGACCCCCAGCTGCCATTCATCCCGGTCCTGCAAGGACAAACCATCGGCGACTACCACCGCTGCGCCGACCTCTACGAACACCACGGCATCGACCTGGCCGCACTGCCACTGGTCGGGGTGGGCAGCGTGTGCCGCCGCCAGCACACCGCCGAGGTCGAGGACATCGTCCGATCGCTGGCCGCCCGCGGGTACCGGCTGCACGCCTTCGGCGCCAAGGTCCTCGGCCTCGCCCGCTACGCCGACGCCATCATTTCCAGCGACTCGGCCTCCTGGAGTCTGAGAGGCCGCCACGTGCCCGGCTGCACTTCGACCCACCGAAGCGAGTCCAACTGCTTGCGCTTCGCCCTGGCCTGGCACCAGCGGCTCATCAGCTCTCTACCGCCCGAAGGGACCACGGCGGCATCCGGAAAGCGGCACCACCACCTCACACCTTGTCGAACATCGCGACCCCACCACAGCTCCCGTCGTCCCGCACGACCGCCGACGCGCCCACTACGTGAGGAGAAGCGCCCATGGAACAGCTCGACACCCCACGGTCGGCCGGCGACGGTGGACCACCACAGCAGAATCTGCTCTACACCCCCGCCGAAGCCGCCAGCATCCTCGCCGTAAAGGAGTCATGGTTGCGCAGGAGCGCGGGCCAACGCCGCATCCCCTGCACCTTCCTCGGTAAACACCTGCGCTTCTCCCGCTCGGACCTGCAGGGGATCGTCGCCTCGGCGCACCGGCCGGCCCGGCCGCCTACGCGAACCCGCCGCACCTGACGGTCGTCCCGCTCCGCGGACTTCTGCTGCTGGAAGTTCTTGTGGGCAGGGCTTCCCCTCTGCCCGAAATCGAGCATTCATGGTGGCGGCACCTAACCTATACCGGATCTCGGGAAGGAGCGGGATGGCTTGGGTGGAGAAGTGCGGCAACGGAACCTGGCGTGTGCGCTACCGCCGCGACGACAACACCATCGGATCCGTCTCCGGGTTCTCCACCCAGACGGCCGCCGCCGACCATGCGGTCGACGTGGAGTTCGAGCAGCGCAAAGGTGTCTGGCGCGACCCTGCGTCAGCGCAGGTCACCCTCTAGGAGTTCCTGCCGGACTGGCAGGACGCCCTCGATGTGGCCACCTTCACCAGCGGAGCATCGTTCAAGGCGGCCACCTTCACCGGGTACGTGTGGTTCAACGGGGCCGCCTTTACCGACACCAGCACCTTCGGCGAGGCCACCTTCACCAGTAGTGCGTCTTTCCTCCACGCTCATTTCGAGCGGGGTGTGCCCGCAGATGTGGCGCGGTACTTGTCGGCAGCGCCGCCAGAAGGTGACGCGGCAGGCCCGGTCTCCCCACCTGCGTAGCCGAGCGATTTGACCTTTACGGTCGCTCCCCCGCGATTTCCTACGTAGTGCCGCCCGTCTGGATGGACTGGATGGACTGACCTGGAAAGAAGCTTCATCATCTGGGCTACGCCCCGGCTGGTCAGCGACTTGACCGTGCCGACGGTGCAGCCCAGCTCGACGGCGGCCTGCGCCTCCGACAGGTCCAGCACGAACCGGGCGAC
>NZ_JBSGHB010000015.1:0-186785 GCF_053604195.1 Actinokineospora sp. NPDC004072
TAAGCGAAACGCCGCTTGGGCGTGAAGGCGGTGAAGGCGGGCGGAGCCCGTTCACGCCCTCGCAAGTTTAGCGGCGTTTCGCTCCCCGCGAATGCGAGTCCACCCCATCGGACTGTTGGGTGGGGCGGGGTGCCTTGGTTTGGTGGTTGCGTTGCTGCACATCGGTCGGTGGTGTGTGTGTGTGTGTGGTCTGTCGGTCTTGGTTGGGCAGGGGGCGGCGGTGTGGTGGATGCGCCGCCCCCTGCCGTTGGTTAGCGCTTGAGGTGGTAGGCGCGGATGATTGTTAGTTCTGCCACGGTGCCGGTTCGGTCTGTTGCCTTTATTCGCAAGGAGACCGGGGTGGGTTGGGGCGGGTGGTGGAGGAATGCCAGGGAGTTGGCTACTACCGCGGCGGGCTTCCAGGTTTGGCCGTCGTCATATGACACGTCTACCGAGAGCGATCGAGGTGTGGACAGGTTTCCGTCGATGCCCTCCAGTGCGACTGGGATCAGGAAGGGGGTGCCTGCCTTGGCTGTGCCCTCGGGGCTCAGGTAGGCGCCCGTTCGCACTGTCGAGATAGGAATCTCGACGAGGGGGGCCTCCTCTGAGCGGAACGTCCACGAGGCATCGATGCGGGTGCTAGTGCGGTGTTCGCGGGTTGCGGTGGTCGTCAGGCGGTAGGTGGCCGGGTCGGAGGGGACGGTGGCGTCGATGTAGCCGGGGATGGGGGATTCGGCGATCAGCTCGTCGTTGCGGTACAGGTGGGTTTGGCCTTCCTCGGATGCGGAGTAGCCCGCGTTGCCCGAGCTGTCGCCGAACAGGGGGATGGAGGCGTAGAGGATGTCGCCGAAGCGGTACACCGCGCCGTCGTCGGCGAGGGCGGGGGCGTAGATCGGGTTGTTCATCCGGAGCCGGTAGTCGCGGCCCGCTTCCCGCCTGCGCGCCGGGGAGTAGAGATCGGTGTCGATCGTCTCGTCGGTCTTCGACGGGTAGATGAACACGCTGTCGATCCAGGTGCCCGCGGTGCGGTAGTCGGTGTTGCGCAGCGGGAGGGGGCGGCGGTCGCCAGGCAGGCCGACGCCGAAGAAGCTGTCGGGCTCCAGGAAGATCGCGCCGCGTTCGCCCCACTGGCCTGCTTGCACGCTGTCGACCTGCGTCCGGGTGGTCGCCAGCTCCGACTGGGGCACCCGCCGCTCGTAGCCGGTGAAGGCGCGCCCGTGCTGGCGGTGGGCCAGGTAGTAGTCCGACCCGCCCCCGGACCACGACGCGGCGACGGTGGCCTCCAGCTGCTCGGGGGGCAGCGCGGGCCCCACGTGCGCGGTGAACACGTCGTCACCCATGACGATGCTGCCGAAGCCGCTGTCTGCGGTGAGCTGCACGGCGTAGGCGACGACCTCCCCGTGCGGGGTCGCCTCGCGGGGCGGGGCGAAGGCGACCGGCTTGGTCTGGCTGGTGTCGTACACGACCTCGCCCGGGCCGGTCACGGTGAACACCGGGTGCGCGAACTCGTACAGGCGGTCCCCGTCCTGGGTGAACACCTCTACGGCGTACTCGCCCTTGGGCACGCGCACGGTCAGCTCGCCGTTGTCGTCGCCGTAGAACTGCGGGTTGAAGGGGTCCTTGGCGATCATCAGCAGGTCGAACGGCAGGCCGCCCGCGTCGCCGCGCACCTTGATGGTGACGTCGTAGCGCTCGGTCTCGCGCTCGATCGCCACCGGCGTCCGCAGCGAGCCCGCGAGGATCGCTGAGGAGAACGCGCCGTCCTGGTCGGTGACGCGGGGGTCGGCGGTGACCGCCACCGTCGCCGTGCCGCCCGCGGGGACGGTGATCCGGCTGGGGCTCACGGTGAACATCCCCGCGGGCGCCCCCGGCTCCACCGCCAGGTCCGTGGTCACGTCCGCGGCGCCCGAGTTGCGGTAGGTCAGCTGCTTGGTGACCGGTTCGGCGTCGTCGTGCGGCCAGGGCTGGCTGCCCATGCCCAGTGACGGCGGATCGGTGTGCAGCACCTGCTCCAGCGAGGCGGGCACGTCCACCCGGCCCGCGCCCTGGTCGAACGCGGTGGCCCCCGCGGTCGGGCGGGCCGAGGCCATGAGCACCGACTTCAGCCGCGATCCCGGCCAGTCCGGGTGCTTCTGGGCCAGCAGCGCCGCCGCGCCTGCGACGTGCGGAGAGGCCATCGAGGTGCCGGAGGCGGCGACGTGGCCGGTCGTCCCGGCGCGGGCGGCGACGATCCCCACGCCCGGCGCGGTGATGTCGGGCTTGATCGTGGCGGTGCCTGCCAGCGACCCGCGCGAGGAGAACGGGGCGATGCTGTCGTCGCGGTCGACCGCGCCCACGGTGAGGGCGGCGTCGGCGCTGCCCGGCGAGGCGACCGAGCCCGGGGCCGGGCCGGAGTTGCCCGCGGCGATGACGAACAGCGTGCCGTGCTCGGCGGAGAGCCTGCCGACGGCCTCCTCCAGCGGGTCGACCTCCGGGGTGTCGCCGCCGCCCAGGCTCAGGTTGACGATGTCGGCGCCCTGCTCGGCGGCCCACTCCATGCCCGCGAGGATCCAGGACTCCTGCCCGGAGCCGCCGTTGTCGAGCACCTTCCCGTCGAGGATGCGCGCGTCGGGGGCGACACCGCGGTACTTGGCCCCGCCGCCCGCGATGGTGGAGGCGACGTGCGTGCCGTGCCCGTTCCCGTCGGCGGGGTCGGGCTCGTCGCTGAAGTTGCGCTGGCCCGCCTGCTTGCCCGCCAGGTCGGGGTGCGCCTCGTCGACGCCGGTGTCGAGCACGGCCACGGTGACGCCCGCGCCGGTCAGCCCGGCCGCCCACGCCTGCGGCGCGCCGATCTGGGCGGTGCTGCGGTCCAGCGACGCCCGGCGCACGCCGTCGAGCCAGACCTTCCCGTCGCCCTGCGCGACCCCCCGCCACAGCTCGCCGAGCTGCTGCGCCGACGCCGAGGCGGCGTGCAGGCCCAGCCCGCCCAGCTCCTGCGTGGTGACCGCGCCGGGCACCGGGTCGGTCGTGATCAGCGGCAGCCGGTCGCCGTACCCGGCGGCGATGAGCCCGGTGACGTCGAACAGCCTGCGGTCGAGCCTGCCTTCGGCCAGCGGGCGCAGCGCGTCGGCGGGGGTGACGTGCACCCGGTCGCCGACCTTGCGGATGGCGAAGCCGATCCCCTCGCGGCCCGGGGCGGGCAGGACGACCGGGGTGCTGCCGCGCAGCAGCACGCGGTCCCCGGTGACGAGGGTGGCCGACTGCGCGGGCTCCGCCCCGGCCGGGGCCGGGCGGGGTGGTTCCGCGGCGGCCGGGGTGGTCGCGGTCAGCGCCAGGACCAGCGCTGCTGCGACCGGAAGGGTTCTCCTCGGTGTTGGCAAGTTCTCCTCCTGTGAATTCAGACCGGCGACCGCGAACGCTAGGGGCGTTCGGGTTGTTCAGCGGGCGTCGATGGACGGTGAACAACCATCCGTGAACAATGGGTGGCGTCGAAAGGGGGTCGACGTGCCGCGACGGGAACGCCCGCTGGAATCCGAGGAAACCTCATTGCTCCGGTTCGCCGGTGATTTGCGCAGGCTCCGGGGGAAGGCGGGCACACCCACCTACCGCGAGCTGGGCAAGCGGGCCAACTACTCGGCCGCGGCGCTGTCGGAGGCGGCTGCGGGCAGGCGCCTGCCCAGCCTCGCGGTGACCCTGGCCTACGTCGGGGCGTGCGACGGCGATGTCGGGCAATGGCGGGCGCGGTGGCAGGAAATCGCCGCCGAGTCGGCCGCGGAACCCCGGAGGCGTCGTGCTCCATATGTCGGTCTGCGCACGTATCAAATGGCGGACTCGGATATATTCTTCGGCCGGGAGCAGACCACGGCGAACCTGCTGGAAATGACCGGCGAACGGCGATTCTCGGGCGTCTTCGGCGCCTCGGGGTCGGGCAAGTCGTCGGTGCTGCGCGCCGGTCTGGCCGCCGCGGCCCCCGGGCCGGTGCTGGTGCTCACCCCCGGTCCGCGCCCGGTCGAGGAGTGCGCGCTGCGGCTGGCCGGGCTGCTCGGGAAGACCGCCGCCGCGGTCAAGGCCGACCTCGCCGACCCGCGGAACCTGCACCTGCTGGTGCGGCAGGCCGCGCCCCAGCGCGACCTGCTGATGGTGGTGGACCAGTTCGAGGAGGTGTTCACCGTCAGCTCGCCGCGGGAGCGCGAGTGGCTGATCACCGCGCTGACGGCCGCGACCGCGGAGCCGACCAGCAGGCTGCGCGTGGTGATCGGCGTCCGCGCGGACTTCTACGGCCACTGCGCCCGCGATCCGGCGCTGGTCGCGGCGCTGCAGGGCGGGCACGTGCTCATCGGTCCGATGTCGACGGAGGAGCTGCACCGGGCGATCACCGAGCCCGCCGCCCGGGTGGGCGCCGCCGTCGAGCCCGCGCTGGTGGCCCGGCTGATCGCGGACGTGGCGGGCAGGCAGGCCGCGCTGCCGCTGGTCTCGCACGCGCTGGCCGAGACCTGGGCCCGGCGCACCGGCGCGGACCTGACGCTGGCCGCCTACGAGGCGGCGGGCGGGGTGCGGCACGCGATCGCCCAGACCGCCGAGGCGGTCTACACCGACCTGCTCCCCGAGGCCCGCCAGGCCGCCCGCCTGCTGTTCCAGCGGCTGATCGCCGTCGGGGAGCACACCGAGGACACCCGCCGCCGGGTGCCCCGCCACGAGTTCGGCGGCCACGCCGCGCTGCTGGACCGGCTGGCCGCCGCGCGCCTGGTCACCCTCGACCGCGACACCGTGGAGCTGGCGCACGAGGCGCTGATCGGGTCGTGGCCGCGGCTGCGCGACTGGCTGACCGAGGACCGCGCCGCGCTCATCGCGCACCGCAGGCTCACCAGCGCGACCGAGGCGTGGGAGGCGCACGGACGCGACGTCGACTCGCTTTACCGCGGTGTGCACCTGGAACAGGCGCGGGAGCTGCGCGACCGGCTCTCGGCGCGCGAGCGCGCCTTCGTCGACGCCGGGATCGCGGCCGAGGCGGAGCGCACCGACCTGGCGCGCACGCGCGTGCGCAGGCTGCGCCAGAGCGTGGCCGCGCTCGTCCTGCTCGTCCTCGCGTTGGCCTTCGCGCTGGTGCTGTCCATCTGAAGCGGTCCGTAGCTGCGCCACGCCGGACCGCGCTACTTTCCAGGCATGTTCACCGAGGCGGACGCGGTCCGGATCGCGCGGGACGCGCACCACGGGCAGGTCGACAAGTCGGGGCAGCCCTACATCGGGCATCCGCTGCGGGTGATGGCCGCGCTGGCGGGCGAGCACGAGCGGATGGCGGGGGTGCTGCACGACGTCATCGAGGACACCCCGGTGACCGCGGACGACCTGCGCGCGGCGGGCTGCCCCGACGCGGTGGTCGCGGCCGTCGTCGCGCTGAGCAAGGCCGACGGCGAGCCCCAGGACGCCTACCTGGCCCGCGTCGCGGCGAACCCGCTGGCCGCCGCGGTCAAGCGGGCCGACATCGCCGACAACACCACCCCGGCCCGGATGGCCGCCCTCGACCCGGCGACGCGGGCCCGGCTCACCGCCAAGTACGCCGCCGCGCTGGCCTTCCTCGACCGCCGCTGACGTGGACGTCAAGCGCTCCCTCACCCGGCAGTCGCTGGTGGTGGCCGGGGTCTGCACGGTCACCGACGCCTGCCTGTTCTGCGTGGTCGGCCCGCCGCCGGGCTGGCCGCTGGGGCTGCTGCTGGGCTGGCTGCTGCTGGCCGACGCCGCCCTGGCCGCCCCCGCCCGCTTCGCCGGGGTGGTCGCACTGGCCCACGGCGCCCTGCTGGTCGTGGCCTGCCTGCTGCTCGCCGACTTCGACGGGCTGCGCGTGCCCAACAACTCCGGCCTGCTGGTCGCGGGGTTCCAGGCGGGCGCGTGGCTGCGCCGCCTGCCCGCCGCGCTGGTGCTGGCCGCGATAATCGGCGCGTTCGTGGCCAGCGTGCTGCTCGCGGGCCGCTACGGCGGGGACTGGGCGGTCGTGGTGTTCGCGGGCATCGTCCCGAACACCGTGCTGCCCTGGCTGGTCGGCAGGCACACCACCGCGCGCCGGGCCTACCTCGCCGACCTGGAAGCTGAAGCCGAGCTGCGCAGGCGCGACGAGCGGGTGGCGGTGCAGCGCGCGGTGGCCGAGGAGCGCAGCGCCATCGCCCGCGACCTGCACGACACGATCTCCCACCACGTCAGCGCGATCAGCATGCACGCGGGCGCGGCCCGGCTCGGCGTGGCCGAGGACGGCCCGCTGCGCCGGTCGCTGGCGGAGGTGGAGTCGGCGAGCCGCTCGGCGATGGCCGACCTGCGGCGGATGCTGGACCTGCTGCACGGCAACGACCCCGGCGCCCGCAACCAGCCCGGCCTGGCCACCGTCGACGAGCTGGTCGACGGCGTGCGCGCGGCAGGAATGCCGGTGCGGCTGACCGTGCGCGGGGCGCCCGTCGCGGTGCCCGGGTCGGTCGACGTGGCGCTGTACCGGATCGTGCAGGAGGCGCTGACCAACGCGCTGCGGCACGGCGGCGGGCCGGTGGAGGTCGAGGTGGCCTACCGGGCCGACGGCGTGGGGTTGGCCGTGGTCAACGACCTCGGGCCCGGCGCGGAGCGGACCGCGTCCCGGCTGGGCCTCAAGGGCATCCGCGAGCGCGTGGCCGTCTTCGGCGGCGAGGTGTCCTACGGCCCCGACCGCGGCCGCTGGCGGACCGCGGTCAGCATCCCCTTGGAGCATCCGTGACCGTGCGCGTGCTGCTGGCCGACGACCACGCCATGTTCCGCTCCGGCGTGCGGGCCGTCATCGACACCCAGGACGACCTCGACTGCGTGGCCGAGGTCGGCGACGGCGACGCCGCGGTGGCCGCGGTGGCGCGGCTGCGCCCGGACGTGGCCCTGCTGGACGTGCGCATGCCCCGGCTCGACGGCATCGCCGCCACCGAGGCGATCCTGGCCGCAGGCGCGGGCACGCGCGTGCTCGTGCTGACCACCTACGACCTCGACGACTACGTCTACGCCGCCCTGCACGCGGGCGCGAGCGGCTTCCTGCTCAAGGGGACGCCGCCTGAGGAGCTGGTCGCGGCCATCCGGGTCGCCGCGCGCGGCGACGCGCTCATCGACCCCGCGGTGACCCGCAGGCTGATCAGCCGGTTCACCAGGAGCGTCCGGCCGCCGCGCACCCCGCCGGAGCTGGCCCGGCTGACCGCGCGGGAACGCGAGGTCCTGCTGCACATCGCCGAGGCGCGCAGCAACGCCGAGATCGCCGCCGCGCTGCACGTGGGCGAGGAGACGGTGAAGACGCACGTGTCGCGCGTGCTGGCCAAGCTGGGCCTGCGCGACCGGGTGCACGCGGTCGCCTACGCCCACCGCAACGGGCTGGTCGACCCCCCGTAGGGGCGGTGTCCCCCGCATTGGGGATGCCCGATCCCCCTCGGTCCGGACGCCGCCCGCGGCGGTGATCACTACCGTGGGCGCATGGGGGTTCGCAGGGCGTTCGTCGGGCTGGCCGTGCTCCTCGCCGGGGTGGCGGGCGCGGGCACCGCGCTGGCCGACGGCCCGCCCGGGGCGGCCGACCTGCACGTCGCGCAGACGTTGGGCGAGCGCGAGCTGACGGTGGTGATCCGCGGCGTCGAGCCGGTTCCCGGGCCGCTGCGGGTGGATGTCGTGACGCACGCGGGCACCGCGCCGGGGACGCTGCGGCTGCGCGCGGCGGCGACGGGGGCGACCACTTCGGACGCGACCAGCGCGCCGAGCGAAGCCGCGCTCGCCTTGACCGACCGCCCCGGGCCGCACTCGGCGACGCTGCGGGTGGACCGGCCCGGGCCGTGGGAGCTGGCGCTCGACGACGGCGAGCGGGTCGCCCGCATCCCGTTCATCGTGCCCGAGCGGATCGTCTCGGCCTGGGAGAAGGCCGCCTACGGCGGGTTCGTCGCCGCGGGCGCGCTCCTGCTGATCGCGGTCTTCGCCGCCGTGCGGGCGCGGCGCGGGTGGGTGGCGCTGCTGCCCGCCGGGGCGGTGGTGGCCGCGCTCGCGGTCGGGGTGACGGCCGCGGTGCTCTCGGCGAGCCTGCCGCCGCCGGTGCCGCCGGGCCTGCTGACCGATCCCACCGACGGCGCCCCCGCGCCACGGCTCTCCACAGTGGACTACTCCCGGCCACCGGCGAACCTCGTGCTCACCGCGGACGGCGCGGTCGGGCGGCCGCTGGACCTGCGGCTGGACCTGACCGACACCGGCAGCGGCCGCCCGGTGGACGACCTGCTGGTCCGCGACAACGCGCTGATCCACCTGGTCGTGGTCGGCCCGACCGGCAGGCTGTGGCACCTGCACCCGATCCGGCTCGGGCCCGGCGCCTACGAGGCCCGGTTCACCCCGCCCGACGCGGGCGAGTACGCCCTCGCCGCGGAGCTGTCCCGCCGCGGCGGCGGGGTCCAACTGCTGCGGAAGGCGTTCACCGTCGGCGGCCGGGGAACCGACTACGGCACCGCACCCGGCCCCGGGACGCGCGAGGTCGGCGGCACCCGGGTGACCGTGGCCGCCACCGGGCTGACCACCGAGGCCGCCACCGCGATCACCGCCCGCTTCGGCGACCGCGCCGACCTCCAGCCGTGGCTGGGCATGGCGGGCCACCTGATCGTCGTCGGCCCGCTCGGGTCGTCGGCCGCCGAGGCCCCGGTCTGGGCGCACGTGCACGCGATGCTCCCGCCCGCCCTCGGCAAGCCGGACGAGACCGTGGCCGCCTTCGGCCCGGAGGTGTCCTTCGCCTACCGGTTCCCGCTGCCCGGCCGGTACCGGCTGTGGGTGCAGGCCGAGCGCGGCTACGCGGTGCTGACCGCGCCGGTGGAGGTGGTCGTGCGATGAAGGCCGTCGCCGTGCTCGCGGGGCTGGTCGCCGCGGTCCTGCTGGGCTGGCTGGTCTGGCCGACCGGCGGCGGGCCGACCGTGCTGCGCGCCCAGGCGGGCGAGCACGTCGTGGAGCTGACCATCGCCGAGCCGCGGATCGGCGCGAACGAGGTCCGGCTGGCCATCACCGACGCGGGCGGGCGGCCCGCCGAGCTCGACGAGGTGACCCTGGAGCCGGTCATGCCGCAGATGGGCCACATCAGCGCCCCCGTGCCCGCCCGGCCGGACGGCCCGGGCCTGCGACGGGCCGAGCTGGCGCTGAACATGGGCGGCCAATGGGTCATCACCGTCACCCTGCGCGGCCCGGACGGGACCGCGGACGTCGACTTCCCCTTGCTCGTCAACGGATAGAGGACTGCCATGCAACCCACCGCAACGCGGGCGGACACCGCACGGGGCGCGCTGCCCGCGGCCGTCCTGCTGGGCGCGACCCTGCTGTCGCTGGTCGGGGCCACCTGGGACATCCAGTGGCACCAGGACGTCGGGCCGGACACCTTCTTCACCGTGCCGCACCTGCTGCTCTACGCCGGGGCGGCGATCTCGGGGTTCACCAGCCTCGCCGTCGTGCTGGCCACCACCGCGGCCCAGCGCGCGGGCCGGGCCGTCGACCCGGCCGTCGGCGGTCGGCCGGTCCGGATCTTCGGCGGGATCTTCACCGCGCCGGTCGGCTACGTCGTGGCCGGGACCGGGGCCGCGCTGTTCCTGCTCTACGGGCTGTGGGACCTGTGGTGGCACACCATCTACGGCTTCGACGCGGTGATCGACTCGCCGCCCCACATCGGCCTGCTGCTCGCCGACACGATCACCACGATCGGCGTGATCATCGTCTGCGCCGCGGGCCGGGCCAACCGCTGGCTGACCGCGGCCGCGCTGGGGGCCGTGGCGGTGCTGCTGACCTCCAGCACGATCACCGTCCTGGGCCTGAGCCAGATCCCCGGCCCGGTGCGCACGACCGACGTCGGCACGGCGTTCCTCGCGGTGCTGCTGCTCGCCGTCGCGGCGGGCTTCATGGGCAGGCTCGGCGTGCTGGCGGCGGCGGGCCTCGTGCTGGCCCTGCAGCTGGTGTTCTGGTGGTTCGCGCCGTGGGCCGCCCGCGCCTACGCCGACGCGGTGGGGCTGGCGGTGCGCGACTACAGCGACGGCATCCCGGTGACCCCGGCGCTGGTGCCGTTCTGCCTGGTGGCCGTGGCGGCGCTGCTGGCCGTCGGCCGCCGCGCCCCGGTGCTGGCGGGCGGGCTCGGCGGCCTGGTCATCACCGCGTGCGCGCCGCTGCAGCGGATGTGGATCTTCGACGCCCCGGCGCCCAACCCCACTCGGATGATCATGACCTGCGTGGCGGGCGCGCTGCTCGGCCTGCTCGCCGGATACCTGGGCGCGCGCTTCGGCGCGATGCTCCGGCTGACCTCGGGAGTGCGTGATGCGTAAGGCGTTGGTGGCCCTGCTCGCCGTGTGCGGGCTGCTCGTCGGGTCCGGGACGGCGCTGGCCTACCCGCCCGTCGAGACCGTCCACACCGAACAGGTGCAGGCCGGGCCGTACCGGCTGGCGGTCGGGTTCAGCGTGTGGCCGCTGCGGTCGATGCAGTCGCTGGACTTCAGCTTCGTCCCCGACAGCGGCATCGCCGACAAGGCAGGCGAGCTGACCCTGATCACCCCCGAGGGCCGCGAGCGCGGCCCGCAGCCGCTGGCCCGGCACCCGCGCGCCCGCGACGTGTGGGGGCTGGACGTGTTCGCCCTGACCGGCGAGGGCACGTGGACGCTGCGGTTCGCCGTCGCGGGCCCGCAGGGCGAGGGCATCGGCGAGCTGGCCGTGCCGGTGCTGGAGCAGCCCGGCCCGCCGATGGGGCTGAGCTGGGCGATCAGCGTGATCCCGCTGATCGGCCTGATCGCGTTCCTGGTCGTCGCATGGCGGCGGACGAAGGGCCAGCTCAGCCGAGCGTGACCGGCAGGGCGACCAAGCCGCGGTTGCGGAACGACGGCTGCCAGCGCAGGTCGGCGGCCGGGACCGCGAGGGCGCACCCGCGCCCGAGCAGCTCGGCCACCGCGATCTCGGCCTCGACCTGGCTGAGCCGGGAGCCGAAGCTGCGGTGCACGCCGTGGCCGTAGCTCAGGTGCGGGTTGGGGTCGCGGTCCAGCCGCAGCGCCTCCGGCTCGGCGAACACGGTCTCGTCGTGGTTGGCCGACGCGATGCCGAGCAGCACGGTCTCCCCCGCCGGGATCTCGACGCCGCCGATCTCCACGTCCTGCACGGGAAAGCGGCGGATGGCGAACTGCAGCGGCTGGTCGTAGCGGGTCAGCTCGGCCACCGCCGTGGGCAGGTCGCCGACGGGCTGGTCGTGGGTGAGCAGGGCGCGCATGCCGTTGCCGATGAGGTTGACCAGGTTCTCGTAGCCCGCCCAGAGGGTCAGGAACGCCATCGAGACCAGCTCGGCCTCGGTGAGCCGGTCCTCGTCGTCGCGCGCGGCGACCAGCGCCGACAGCAGGTCGTCGGCCGGGTCGGCGCGCTTGGCGGCGATGAGGTCGACGAGGTAGCCGTGCATGCCCGCCACGGCGTCGCGGGCGGCCGTGGCGGGCTGCCCGGGCGCCGGGGCCAGCAGGGTGCACGTCCACTCGCGGAACCGGGCCCGGTCGGCGGGCGGCACGCCCAGCAGGTCGCCGATGACGCGCAGCGGCAGCGGGGCGGCGAACGCGGCGATCAGGTCGAACGGCTCGCGCAGCGGGCAGGCGTCGAGCAGCTCGGCCGCCGCGGCGGCGATCGCCGGGGCCAGCGCCTCGACCCGGGCCGGGGTGAACTCGCGGGCGATGAGCGAGCGCAGCCGGGTGTGGTCGGGCGGGTCGAGGTTGAGCAGGTTGGCGTCCAGGGCGGGCGGCAGGGCGAAGCCGCGGTAGCCTGCGCCCGCGTTGGCCCGGTTGAGCGAGAGCCGCTGGTCGGCCAGGCAGGCGCGGACGTCGGCGTAGCGGGTCACGACCCAGGCGGGCGAGCCGTCCGGTGTGGACACCCGGTGCACGCCGCCATCGGCGCGCATGCGGGCGTAGGTCGGGTAGGGGTCGGCGTGGAACGCCGCGTCGAACCGCACGGTCACCTGTGCTCCAGCGTCGCGAAGGCGCGGGAGACCCGCACCAGCCAGTCGGTCTCCGCCTCGGCGGGCGGCGGGGCGGCGGGCGGCGGGGCCGCGGCGCCGACGTGGGCGCGGGACAGGGCCGCGGCGATGGCCGCGGCCTCGACGTGGGCGCGCAGGTCCTCGCCCGCGAGCCCGGCAGGCGCCTGCACGGCGTCGGGGTCGAGGTACGGGCGCAGCCACCGCCTGCCGTCGAGGATCTCCACGACCCGCCGGTGCAGGCGGAAGTCCAGGTCGCGCACGGTGGTGCGGCCCGCGGAGGGGTCGAGGGCGAGGTCGGGGTTGGCGGTGCGCAGCGCCGACCACAGCGGGTAGAGGTCGCGGTAGGCGCGGTAGTCGTGCATCCAGCCGCGCAGCGCCCGCACCTGCGGCCCCCAGCCGGGGACGCTGAAGCCGATCAGCGTGAGGATGCCGCCGACCCCCGCGCCGAGGCGGGCGACCACCTCCCAGTCGGCGGGGTCCAGGCCCAGCGGCCCGGCGAGCACGTCGGCGTAGCGGGCGGCGACGTAGACCAGCCCGCCTGCCGCGCCGACCGCGGCCAGCCGCAGGCCCCGGCTCAGCCACCGGCCGCCGACCGCGCGGGCGTAGCGCAGGCAGCGCACCACCAGCAGGTACTGGGCGACGGCGAACGCCGTGACGTACAGCATCAGGTAGAGGGCGTAGCGCCAGTTGCCCGCGTACCGGATGACGGCGGTGGTCGAGTCGTCGGTGTGCAGGTCCGCCAAGGCGAACAGGCCCGCCATCGCGGCGACGAGGCCGATGAAGGCGTAGGTCTGCTTGCGCACCCGCGGCCGGGCCTCCTCGACCGGGCGCTCCCAGTGGGTCAGCGCGGCGAGCTGGCTGGCCGCGACGCCGATGACCGCGGCCTGCGACAGCAGCAGCGCGAGGTTGGGCACCCCGCTGACCCGGCTGACCAGGCCCCACACGCGCGGGTCGCTGATGGTGAACGTCAGCCCCATGAACAGGTAGAACAGCGCCACCGCGACCGCGCCGGGCCCCCGGCCGCGGCCGAGCAGCTTGAACAGCAGGCTCACCCAGGCGATGCCCGCGCACACCGGGTACAGCACCGCGTTCATCGCGGCTCGCGGTGGGCCGAGTGGTTGAGCGAGTCGGCGATGCGCGAGGCCACGTCGTCGCCGGGGTCGGCCGAGGGCGTGCGCAGCACCTCGGCCAGCAGGTAGGCCATGATCTCGGCCTGCTGCTCCTGCTCGTCGCTGTAGGTGGTGCGGGCCAGCATCGCGCGCACGAGTTCGGGGTCGATGTCGGGGAAGAGCCCGGCCACCGGGTCGTCGCCGCCGCTGTGGCCGCAGATCAGGTGGCCGATCTCGTGCAGGATGATGTGCTCCTGGTGCGCGCGGCTGGTGTCGGCGTCGTAGAAGACCCAGTCGGCGTCCTGGGTGGCCAGCCAGAGCCCGCACGGCTGCGCGGCGTTCATGGCCACCGGCACGACGTGCAGCGGCCTGCCGCGGGCCGCGGCCAGGTGCGCGCAGAGCCCGGCGAGGTCGGCGCGGGCGGGAAGGCGGAGGGCGGCCAGCAGCCCCCGGCACTGCCGCCGGAGCCTGCGCAGGACCGCTCTGCGCCCCACCACCGGCTACTCCGGCACGGCGTCGGTGACCGGCGGCAGGCCCTGCTGGCGGCGGGCCTGGTCGAGCATGGCGATGATGAGGTCGAGGTTGGACTGGGGCAGCCCGACAGCCCGCTGGGCGATCCCCACGACGCCGCGCTCGCGCAGCATCTCCAACTGCTCCAGCTGCCTGCGCACCCGCTCGCCCTGGCCGTCCTCGTCGTCGAAGAAGTAGCTGGGGTTCACCCCGAAGAACCGGGCCAGCGCGAGCAGCAGGTCCGTCGACGGGCTCGTCCGCTTGCCGGTGCGCAGCATGGACAGGTAGGCCCCGCTCACCCGCAGGTCCGGGTTGGCCTTCTTGATCTCGGCCGCCACCTCGGCGTTGGACCACTGCCTGCCGTGCGGGCGGCTGATCCTGAAGAGCCGGTCCAACCTGCTCGTCAGCGGCGTGGGCCCGCCGTCCGACATGGGCATCCCCCAGGGGTGTGTCGCGGAAACAGCCGAACCAGTGTCTCAGGGTAACTGTGCGTTGACAACACGCCCTCCCGGACCACTACGATGATCGCGGTGGATTAACTGGCAGTTATCCACGGTTCGAGCAGGCCCGAACTGGGGGTGTGCCGTGTGGCGGGACAGCGCCGTCCCGCCACACGGGACCGGGGCCAGAGGGAAGAGAGTTCCGCGCTCGACCGGCCTGGGGGTCACCGGGAGCGCGGAACCGCACTGATCATACCGCCTACCCCCGGGGCGCGCGCAACGGGATTGACGGATTGATCTTCACGAGGCTGCCGGTCCCCCAGGCGGCCCGCGCGCGATTCGGCCTCAGCCCACGGCGGCGCGCATCGACATGAGCCACTCGCGGTACTGCGCGTAGCGGGCGCGCAGCTCCTCCCCCGGCCAGCCCGCGGGTCGCAGCTCGGGGGGCAGGACCGGGTCGGTGAGCAGGTGGCGCACGGACATGGCGACCGCGGCGAAGCGCATGGCCGGGTCGTCCGCGCTGGCCGCGATCGCGTCCAGCAGCGCTCGCCCTTCGGCGGCCCAGGCGGGCAGGTCCCACAGCGCGGCGGCCAGCTCCGCCGGGTCGCGCTCCGGGCGCGCGGTCAAGCGCATCGCCGCCGCGGCGACGCCCTGCGGCCACGGGCGGGCGAGGTTGGCCGGGCGCAGCCACACGCCCTCGCGCAGCTCGGCCAGGCGCAGGGCGGCCAGGTCGGCGCGCAGGGCGGCGCGGTCCGCCGAATCGCGGCCCGTCGCGGTGATGACGGCGGTCTCCCACTCCCCCCGCCACGGGGTCGTCTCCGGGTGGACGGCGGCGTCCTGCCTGCGCTGGCGGGCCAGCAGCCGCGGGGAGAGCGTGTAGCGGCCGTCGGCGCGGTGCAGGTCGCCCGCGGCCACCATGCGCGAGAGCGCGGCGCGGGCGGCGGACTCCGCGACCCCGACCAGGCCGACGGTGGCGACGAGCTCGCGCGCGCTCATCGTCGGCGGGTGGGCGCCCAGCAGCATGCTGAGCAGCGCGGAGCGGGCCGAGACCGGGCGGACGGTGGGCACGGCGGCGATATTACACTCTTGCCACGGTCGCCGGAGATTCGTAATGTCGAGGGCATGACAACCACCGCGCCGGTCACCAACCAGCCGCCCCCGCTGGCCCCGTACGACGCGGCCGCCGACCCGGCCCTGCTGGAGGGGCTGCGCCGGGAGGGCGCGGGCTGGGCCGAGGCCGACATCCGCCGCCTGGGCGCCACCGCGGGCGGCGAGGAGGCCCAGGCCTGGGCCGAGCAGGCCAACCGGTACCCGCCGGAGCTGCGCACGCACGACCGCTACGGCAACCGCGTCGACGAGGTGGACTTCCACCCCAGCTGGCACCACCTGATGCGGGTGGCGATCGCCGAGGGCGGCGCGGCGTCGGCGTGGGCCGACCCCCGCCCGGGCGCGCACGTGGCCCGGGTCGCGGTGTCGCTGGTCTGGGGGCACACCGAGGCCGGGCACGGCTGCCCGGTGTCGATGACCTACGCGGTGGTCCCCGCGCTGCGCCACCAGCCCGAGCTGGCCGCGGTGTACGAACCGCTGCTGGTCAGCCGGGTCTACGACCCCGGCCTGCGCCCGCCCGCAGGCAAGCGCGGCATCCTGGCAGGCATGGGCATGACGGAGAAGCAGGGCGGCTCCGACGTGCGCACCAACACCACCACCGCGACCCCGACCGGCGAACCCGGGGTGTACGCGCTCAACGGGCACAAGTGGTTCACCTCCGCGCCGATGTGCGATGTGTTCCTGGTGCTCGCCCAGGCCCCCGGCGGGCTGTCCTGCTTCCTGGTCCCCCGCGTCCTGCCCGACGGCGCCCGCAACCCGTTCCACATCCAGCGGTTGAAGGACAAGCTGGGCAACCGCTCGAACGCCTCGTCCGAGCCGGAGTTCCACGACACCCTCGGGTGGCTGGTCGGCGAGGAGGGCCGGGGGGTGAAGACCATCATCGAGATGGTCAACCACACCCGCCTGGACTGCGTCGCGGGCACGGCGACCCTCATGCGCAAGGCCCTGGTCGAGGCGGGCCACCACACCCGCCACCGCGCGGCCTTCGGCGCCCGCCTCATCGACCAGCCGCTCATGCGCAACGTCCTGGCGGACCTGGCCGTGGAGTCCGAGGCGGCGACGGCGCTGTCGCTGCGCCTGGCGGGCGCGACCGACCGGGCGCTGCGCGGCGACGACGGCGAGCGCGCGTTCCGGCGCATCGCCACCGCCGTCGGCAAGTACTGGGTGACCAAGCGCGGGCCCGCCTTCACCGCCGAGGCGCTGGAATGCCTGGGCGGCAACGGCTACGTTGAGGAGTCCGGCATGCCCCGGCTCTACCGGGAGGCGCCGCTGCTGTCCATCTGGGAGGGATCGGGCAACGTCAACGCACTGGACGTGCTGCGGGCGCTGGGCCGCTCGCCGGAGACCGCCGAGGCGCTCATGGCCGAGCTGGCCGCCGCCCGCGGCGCGGACGCCCGGCTGGACGCCGCGGTGGAGCGCATCGGCCGCGAACTGGCCGACCGGGACGGGCTGGAGACCCGGGCGCGGCGCGTGGTCGAGCTGATGGCGCTGGCGCTGCAGGGCGCGCTGCTGGTGCGCCACTCCCCGCCCGCGGTGGCCGACGCCTTCTGCGCCACCCGCCTCGGCGGCGACTGGGGCCACGCCTTCGGCACCCTGCCCGCCGCCGCGGACACCGGCGCGATCCTCGACCGCGCGCTGCCGTGATCGAACCGCCAGCTCGCCGGGGGTGGGACCTCGGCAAGCTGATCGCCGAGCACGGCGTGCCGGGCGCGCAGGTCGCCGTGCTCGCAGGCGGCGAGATCCAGGCCGAGGCCGCCGGGGTGCTCAACCTGCGCACCGGGGTCGAGACGACACCCGATGCGATCTTCAAGGTCGGCTCGATCACCAAGATCTGGGTGGCGACCCTGGTGCAGCAGCTGGTGGACGAGGGCGCGCTGGACCTCGACCGGCCGGTGCGCGACTACCTGCCCGGCTTCCGCCCGAGCCACCCGGCCGCGCCCACCACCCGCCAGCTGCTCACCCACACCAGCGGCGTCGACGCCAACCACTTCTTCGACACCGGGCACGACGCGGGTTCCATCGGGAGGTTCACCGACGCCATCGCCGCGACGGAGCTGTTCCTCCCGCCGGGCGCCATGCTCTCGTACTCGAACAGCGGGTACGTGGTGCTCGGCAGGCTCGTGGAGGTGTTGCGCGGCAAGCCCTTCCACGATGTGCTGCGGGAGCGCCTGGTGGCTCCCCTTGGCCTGGCCACCGTCTCGACCGACGCCGACGAGGCGATCCTGCACCGGGCGGCGGTCGGGCACGTCGAGGGGCGCGGGCAGCTCGTGCCGACGAAGGTGTGGGCGGCGGGCTACGGCACCGCGCCCAGCGGCTCGCACCTGGCGATGAGCGCGGGCGAGCTGATGGCGTTCGTCCGCATGCACCTGGCCGATCCCGCGCTCGCCGCGCTGCGCGAGCCCCAGGTGGATTCCGTCCCCGACTTCGGCGGCGGCGTCACCGGCTGGGGGCTGGGCTGGATGCGCCACCGGGATGGCGTGGTCGGCCACACCGGGGTCAGCAAGGGGCAACTGGCCTTCCTGCGCGTCGCCCCGGCGGCCGAGGTGGCCGTGGCCGTGCTGACCAATAGCACCGGCGCCGACGCCTTGGCCTACGAGATCATCGACGCGGTGCTCGGCGACCTGGCCGGGGTCCGGACGACGCCCCTGCCCGTCCCGCCTGCGAATCCCGCACCCCTCGACGCCCACCGCATGTGCGGCACCTACCGCACGACCCTCTACGACATCACCCTCGCCGAGGAGGGCGAGCTGGTCTACCGCCCGCGCACCCCCCGGGCCGAGTCGATCCTGGGCAAGGCGGAGGACCGGGTGCCCGTCGTCCGGCTCGGCGGGGATTCCGTCATCACCGCCGCGCCGCGCGGCGGCCGCCACCAAGTCCTGTCCGTGGTGGGCAGCGACGGGAGCGGCCGCGCCCGGTTCCTGCACAACGGCGCGGCCGCCTACCGCGTCGCCTGACTACTCCACGATCAGGACGGCCGCGGCGCGCATGCCGTCGTCGTCGCGGTCGTCGTCGTCATCGCCGTCGTCGTCGCCGCAGGCGGCGAGCAGCGGGAGCAGGGCGAAGCTCGCCAGCACGGCGAGCATGCGCGGTGACCGGCGCGTGGGGTCGAGTGCCATGTGGGGCCAACCTTCCTCAAAGGCGATCAACGCCGGTGACGTACCCGGCCGCGGGCAGGCCCAACCAGGCCGCTCACCGCAGCCCGGAGCCCAGCCCGGTCAGCGACCGGACCTCCATCTCGGCCTGCTTGCGCCGGTCGGCGTCGTCCCGGCCGAGCACGGTGCCCAGGTAGCCGAACAGGAACGACAGCGGGATCGAGACCAGGCCCGGGTTGCTCAGCGGGAACCAGTGGAAGTCGACCCCGCTGAACACCGAGTCCGGGCTGCCCGAGATCGCGGGCGAGAAGGCGATCAGCACCAGGGATGAGACCAGCCCGCCGTACATCGCCCACAGCGTGCCGCGGGTGTTGAACCGCTTCCAGAACAGCGAGTACAGGATGGTCGAGAGGTTCGCCGACGCCGCGATCGCGAACGCCAGCGCGACCAGGAACGCCACGTTCTGCCCGTTGGCGGCGATCCCGCCCGCGATCGAGAGCACGCCGATCACGACGGCGGTGATCCGCGCGACCTTGACCTCGGAGCGGGTGTCGGCGTCGCCCCGCTTGATGACGTTGGCGTACACGTCGTGGGCGAACGACGCCGACGCGGTGATCGTCAGGCCCGCGACCACGGCCAGGATCGTGGCGAAGGCGACGGCGGCGACGACGCCCAGCAGCACCGTCCCGCCGATGCGGAAGGCCAGCAGCGGGGCCGCGGAGTTCTCCCCGCCCGGCGCGCTCGCGATCGCCTCCGGCCCGACCAGCGCCATCGCGCCGAAGCCGATGACCAGGGTGCACAGGTAGAAGGTGGTCATCAGGCCGATGGCCCAGGTCACCGACCGCCGCGCCTCCCGGCCGTTGGGCACGGTGTAGAAGCGCATGAGCACGTGCGGCAGGCTCGCGGTGCCGAGCACCAGGGCCAGGGCGAGGGAGATGGAGTCGAGCCTGGTCGTGTCGGTCGCGCCGTACTTCGCGCCCGGGCTGAGCACGGCATCGCCCAGCGGGCTGCGCTCGGCGGCGCCGCGCAGGATCGCCGAGAGGTCGAAGCCGAACTTGCCCAGCAGGAACACCGTGATCATGCTGACGCACAGGATCAGCAGCACGGCCTTGATGATCTGGACCCAGGTGGTGCCCTTCATGCCGCCGACGAGCACGTAGAACAGCATGATGAGGCCGACCACCGCGATCACGGCGGCCTGCGCGGTCTTGTCGTGCACGTCGAGCAGCAGCGCGATCAGCCCGCCCGCGCCCGCCATCTGCGCGATCATGTAGAACAGCGAGATGACCAGCGTGGCGTTGGCCGCCGCGGCGCGCACCGGGCGCTGGCGCATGCGGAAGGCGAGGACGTCGCCGAGGGTGAAGCGGCCGGTGTTGCGCAGGCGCTCGGCGATGAGCATCAGGCCCATGAGCCAGGCGACGACCCAGCCGATGGAGTACAGGAAGCCGTCGTAGCCGTTGACCGCGATCGCCCCGGACACGCCCAGGAACGACGCCGCGGACAGGAAGTCGCCCGCCAGCGCGATGCCGTTCTGGCCGCCGGTGAACCCGCTGCCCGCCGCGTAGTAGTCCGACTGCGTGGCGTTGCGGCTGCTGACGCGGTAGACGACGTAGAGGGTGATCAGGACGAAGACGGCGAAGACGCCGATGTTCAGCGCCTGGTTGGTCGGTGTCACCGCTGCCCCACCAGCGCCCGCACGGCGTCGGCGTCGGGGTCCACGGTGCGGCGGGCGTGGCGCCCGTACAGCAGCGTGATGACCACAGTGGAGACGAACTGGAGGACCCCGAACAGCAGCCCGACGTTGACCGCGCCGAACACCGGCGTGCCCATGAAGTCCGGCGCGTAGGCCGACATCAGCACGTACGTGAGATACCACACGAGGAAGAACGCGGTGGCGGGCAGCGCGAACCGGACGGCGCGGCGGCGCAGCCGCTGGAACTCGGGGCTCTGCTGGAGGGCGACGAAATCGATGCCGCCGTCGGCGTCCCGATAGGCCGGTGCCACCTCGGGTTCGGGCTCGAACGTGGCGAACCCGGGGCGCGCGGGCAGCGGCTTGGTCATCGGGGCCCCTCCAAGGCGAAAACACTCACCCACCGAAAGAATCCGCGCGCCGGCGGGAGCGCCCAGCCTAGCCGGCGATCGCGCCCAGTCAAGAAACGCGGTGCGCCATTTCCCGGTGAAGAAATTACCGGTCCGGACCTCGTTGTCGCCGGACGATCTCTGACTTACGATGCCGGTCCGACTGGTTTGGGCCGCGCATCCCGGGAGGTAGGCGAGAGAGTGGCAGCCGCAACGCCATCCCGGGCCGGTGCGCCGCGGGCAGGATGACCGTGGCGCAGCGCGGTAAAGATCAACAATTGCGCGGGCTGACGCTGGCCGCGGTGCTGGACTGGCGCAATTGGCGGCTGCCGGTGAAACTCGCCGCCGTCCTCTTCGTCCCCGTCGTGGTCGCCTTGGCCGCGGGCGCGCTGCAAATCCAGAGCTACGTTTCGCGGTCGGCCGGATACGCGCAGATGCGCGATCTGGTCGCGGTGCGCGAGGCGCTGGTCCCGCTGATCGACAGCGTGCAGCGGGAGCGGACCCTGGTCGCCCGCGGCATGGCCGAGCCCACCGCCTACCAGGAGCAGGGCCGCGCCACCGAGTTCCTGCGCGTGCGGCTGGTCGAGCTGCGCACGGCGACCACCGGGTTCGGCGAGGTGTCGGCCACCCGCTTCGACGAGGCCGTCGAGCAGCTGGCCCCGCTGGCCGACGTGCGCGCCCGCGTCGCGCGCGAGGGCGAGACCTCGCTCATCACCTACAGCATCGCGATCAAGGCGCTGCTCGACTTCGACCAGGCGCTGGTCAGCCAGCTCGGCGATCCGCTGCTGTCGGGCACGGCGACCGCGCTGCACCACATCGAGGTCGCCCGCGAGCAGGTGGCCGTGCAGCAGGCGGTCGTGCTGGCCGGGATCGGGCGCGGGGACCTGGCCAGCGCCGACCAGCGCACCCTGGCCGAGTCGGTGCTGCGGATGACCGACCGGCTCAGCGACTTCCAGGCGGTGGCGACGCCGCAGCAGCGCAGGCACTTCACCCTGCGGATGGAGTCCCCCGACGTCGCGCTGCGCGACCGGCTGGTGCAGTCCGCGCTGAACACCAGCGGCAGGCTGCTGATCCAGCCCGCCCAGTGGAACCGCAGCTCGGAGCTGACCGCGCAGCGGCTCACCGAGGTCGGCGCGACCCTGGCCGCCGAGCTGCGCGGCACGGCCGACCGGCTGCAGGACCAGACCAGCGACCGGGCCGGGCTGGCCTCGGTGGTGCTGCTGGGCATGATCTTCGCCGCCGGGGCGATCGGGTGGGTCGTGGGCAGGCAGCTGCTGCGGTCGCTGAACGCGCTGCGCAGCGCGGCGCTGGAGGTGGCCGACCACCGGCTGCCCGCCGTCGTCGCCGCGATCCGGGCCAACGCCGCGCCGGACACCGAGATCGAGCCGGTGCCGGTCCGCACCGGCGACGAGCTGGGCGAGCTGGCCCGCGCCTTCGACAAGGTGCACCGGCAGGCCGTGCACTCGGCGACCGAGCAGGCCGAGCTGCGCTCGGACATGCGCAGCATCTTCGTCAACCTGTCCCGCCGCAGCCAGGGCCTCGTCGAGCGCCAGCTCAAGCTGATGGAGGAACTGGAGCGCAAGGAGGAGGACCCCGACCAGCTCGCCAACCTGTTCAAGCTCGACCACCTCGCCACGCGCATGCGGCGCAACAACGAGAACCTGATGGTCCTGTCGGGCACCGAGGTGTCGCGCCGGTTCACCAAGCCCGTCCCGCTGGTCAACGTGCTGCGGGCGGCGGTGTCGGAGATCGAGCAGTACCAGCGCGTCGTGGTGCACCCCGCCCCGCCGGTGGAGATCGTCGGGTACGCCGCGGGCGACCTGGTGCACCTGGTGGCCGAGCTGCTGGACAACGCGACGGCGTTCTCCCCGCCGCGCACGCAGGTCGTCGTCGGGGCCCGGGCCCGCGGCGACGGCGGGGTGCTGGTGGAGATCGTCGACGAGGGCATCGGCATGGCGGGCGCCGAGCTGGCCGCGGTGAACCGCAGGCTGGCCGAGGACGCCCCGGCCGAGCTGCCGGTGTCGCGGCAGCTCGGCCTGTACGTGGTGGCGCGGCTCGCGGCGCGGCAGGGCTTGCGCGTCCAGCTGCGCCCGGTGGAGGGCAAGGACGGCCTGCGGGCGGCGGTGCTCGTGCCGCCCGACCTCGTCCGCGCCCGCACGGCGACCCCCGTGCCCGCCGCCCCGGCCCCCAGCAGGGCCGCCGCGGCGCTGCCCCGGAAGCCGAGCACCCCCGGCCCGGTCAGCGCGGCCGGGCTGCCCCGGCGGATCGCGCCCAAGCCCGCGCTGCCACCGGTGCCGACCACGCCCAACGCGGGCGGCGCGGACGCGCTGCCGCGGCGGACGGCGGGCTCGGAGCTGGCGGGCACGCCGCTGGGGTCCGCCGCCGCCCCGGGCGAGTCGGCCTGGTTCGCCGGGGAGCTGCCGAAGCGCACGGCGGCGCCGCCCGGCTTCGGCGCCCCGCCGCCCACCGGTCCCCGCAGGCGCGACCCGGAGCGCATCCGCGGCTTCCTGTCCAGTTACCAGTCGGGGGCGCGCCGCGGCGCGCCCGAGGCCAACCAGCGGAATGAGCAGCCATGAGCACAACGTCGACGCGGCAGGTGGACCAGTTCGGGTGGCTGGTCGCCAACTTCACCGACCGGGTGCCCGGGGTCGCGCACGCCATCGTGATCTCGGTGGACGGGCTGCTGCTCACCACGTCCACCCGGCTGCCCAGGGAGCGGGCCGACCAGCTCGCGGCGATCGCGGCCGGGGTGAACAGCCTCACCGACGGCGCGTCCCGCTGCTTCGGCGGCGACCGGGTGCTGCGCACGATCGTCGAGATGGACGGCGGCATCCTGCTGCTGATGTCCATCCGGGACGGTTCCTGCCTGGCCGTGCTGGCCGCCCCGAGCTGCGACGTCGGCCAGGTCGCCTACGAGATGAACGTGCTGGTCGACCAGGTCGGCCAGATCCTCACCCCGGAGCTGCGCGCCGAGCTGCGCGGATCGCGGCCTGCCGCCGCGGCGAACACGCCCTGAGCATGGACCCGGACGACGAGCGCGACGGGTTCGCCGCCCTCCTCAACGGCTTCACCCTCGACACCGGCCGCCGCCGCAGGCGCGAGAAGCCCCCGGAGCAGCCGCGCCGCCCCGCCCCGCGCCCGGAACCGGCCGACGACGGCCCCGAGATCGTCCGCGCCTACGCCTGGACGGCAGGCCGCACCCGCTCCGACGCCCACCTGGAGCTGGAGTCCCTGGTGTCGACGGCGGACATCCCGCCCCGCCTCCTCGCCCAGCTCCCCGCCGAACACCACACGATCGTGGAACTCTGCCGCCGCACCCGCTCGGTCGCCGAGGTCGCCGCCCTCCTGTCCCTCCCCCTCGGCGTCGTCAAGGTCCTCCTCGGCGACCTGGCAGGCCGCGGCCTCATCGCCATCCACACCACCGGCACCGCGGGCGGCGCGCCCGACCTGGGGCTGATGGAACGGGTGCTGAGCGGCCTGCGGAGGCTGTGACAAGCCTCAGGCCAGGCACCAGCGGCCTAACCCGGTGACGAGCGCCCATCGACGTTTGCTCCCCCGCGTCGCTCCGCCCGGGAAGCTCCCCGAAGCGTCCGCTCACGCTGGGCGGGTGCCGGTGGCCTGGCCCAGGGAGGGGCGGCCGCCGATGTGGCCGACGGTCGCGCCTGCGGCGTCGGCAGCGGTGCGGGCGGCGGACTCCGGGGGATCGCCTCGGGTCAGGGCGACGGTGAGGGCGGCCACGAGGGCGTCGCCTGCGCCGGTGGTGTCGACGGTGGGGTCGCTGGTGTAGGGGATGAAGGTGTGGCCCTCGGGCCAGGCGAAGAGGTCGCCTGCGGCGTGGACGGCCAGGGCGACCAGCGAGGGGCCTTGGTGGAGGAGGTCGTGGGCGGCGTGCAGGGCGGTGTCGACCGAGTCCATCCGGGTGCCGGTGAGCAGGGCGGCTTCGCGGGTGTCGGCGCGGACCACGTCGGCGAGGGACAGCAGCTCCGCGCGGTCGGCGGCGGGCGGGGCGCCGTCGAGGACGACGCGGCGGCCCGCGGCCTTGGCGATGCGCGCGGCGGTGAGGGCGGCGGGCTGCTGGAGCTGGACAATCACCGACGACGCCGCGACCAGGGTGCCGCGGGCGTGCTCGACCTCCTCGGCGGTCAGCTCGGTGCCCGCCATGTCCTCCAGGTAGCGCCAGCCGCCCTGGTCGTCGACGATGTTGACGATCAAGGCCGAGCGGCCGGGGCGGTGGACCACGCACACCACGTCGATGTGGTCGGCGCGGGCCTGGGCGAGCAGGCCCGCGCCCACCTCGTCGTCGCCGACCACGCCGAGCAGGGCCACCGAGGCGCCCAGCTGGGCGCAGGCCACCGCCTGGTTGGCGCCCTTGCCGCCGAGGATCTCCCGGCGCTCCCGCACCGCGGTGGACGAGTGGCTGCCCGGCATGGCCTCGACCAGCAGGACGATGTCGCGGGCGATCTGGCCGACGACCACGATGTCCAGCTCGCCGCCGAATCCGGCCAGGTAGCGTTCCCGGCAGATCCTCGCCTGTCGCCGAGCCGTCGCGGTCATGGTCCCCACCCCGTCCTCAGGTTAGGAGGCGACCCCCGGTCACCGCCAGGGTCTCCCCGGTGATGTACCCGGATTCCGGCGAGGCGAGGAAGACGTAGGCCGGGGCCAGCTCGGCGGGCTGGGCCGCGCGGCCCATCGGGGTCTGCGCGCCGAACTCGGCCACCTTCTCCTCCGGCATGGTCGCCGGGATCAGCGGCGTCCACACCGGGCCGGGCGCGACCGCGTTGACCCGGATGCCGCGGGAGATCAGGTCGGCCGACAGGCTCTGCGTCGCATTGAGGATCGCGGCCTTGGTCGCGGCGTAGTCCATCAGCTCCGGGGAGGGCTCGCGGGCCTGGATCGAGGTGCTGTTGACGATCGTGGAGCCCGGCGGCATGTGCGGCACCGCGGCCCGGCACAGCCAGAACAGCGCGTACAGGTTGGTCTTGAACACCCGGTCCATCTGCTCGGTCGGCAGCTCAGCGACGCCCTTGCCGGACATCTGGTAACCGGCGTTGTTGACCAGGATGTCGAGGCCGCCCAGCTCCGCGACGGCGCGCTCGACCAGCTCGTCGCAGTGGGCCTCCTCGCGGATGTCGCCGCGCACCATGACCGCCTTGCGCCCGGCCTGCTTGACCAGGTCGGCGGTCACGGCGGCGTCGGCGTCCTCCTCCAGGTAGGAGATCACCACGTCGGCGCCCTCGCGGGCGAAGGCGAGCGCGACCGCGCGGCCGATGCCGGAGTCCGCGCCGGTGATCAGCGCCTTGCGCCCGCGCAGCCGGTCGGCCCCGCGGTAGGTGCGCTCGCCGTGGTCGGGCTCGGGCTGCATGCCCTCGGTGCTGCCCGGGGCCTTCTGCTGCTGCGGGCCCTGCGCGTCCGGCGTCGGGTACTGGGTGCGGGGGTCCTGGAAGGTGAACTGGTCCATCGTGTCCTCTACGTGGTTCGGCAGCTCCACTGTGGACTGCCAGGGCGGCGTCGTCCCCTAGGCGTTCCCCGGCGCGGCCCCGGCCAACCAGGACGCACCCGTCCGGTCACGGCGCGCGCCGCTCCAGCGGCTTGGTCGCGGGCCCCTCCAACACCGCGCCGTCGACGTCGAAGCGCGAGCCGTGGCAGGGGCAGTCCCAGCTGTGCTCTGCGGTGTTGAACCGCACGACGCACCCCAGGTGCGTGCAGGTCAGGCCCACGGCGTGCAGCTCGCCGTCGGCGTCGCGGTAGACGCCGGTCTTGCCGAAGCCGTCGCGGCGCACGCACGCCTGGCCGGGGGCCAGCTCGTCGAGGTTGGTCGTGCCGGTGGGCGCGAGGTGGTCGGTGACGAGGTCGACGCCGACCTTGGCGTTGATCCTGGCCAGCGCGGGCACCCCGCTGATGGGCAGCCGGTGCGGGGAGAACAGGTCGGTGGTCTCGCGGCCGAGCACGAGGTCGGCCAGCAGCGAGCCCGCGTAGGAGCCGGTGGACAGCCCCCACTTGGCGAACCCGGTGGCCACGTAGAGCCCGCGCAGGCCCGGCCGGTAGGTGCCGATCATGGGCAGCCGGTCGAACGGCACCGGGTCCTGGGCGGACCAGCGGTGGGTCACCTGGGCGATGTCCCAGTGCTCGCGCGCGAACGCCTCCAGCGCCAGGTAGCGGGCCGCGGAGTCGCCGCGCTCGGCCACGTGGTGGCCCTGCCCGCCGACGATGAGCCGCTCCCCCGCCGAGCTGATCGACCAGCCCCCGCCGATGGCCATGCTGGCGGGCGGGCGGCCGCTGGCCAGGGTCGCGGCGACGCAGTAGGAGCGGGTGGGTTCGAGGCGGGCGAAGTACAGGCCGCGGTCGAGGATCGGGTAGTGCGTGGCGACGATGACCTGGCCCGCACGCAGGTCGCCGTGCTCGGTGCGCACGGTCGCGGGGTCGCCCTCGCGGACCTGGTGCACCCGGCTCTGCTCGAAGACCCGGCTGCCGTCGCCGTCGACCATCCGGGCCAGCCCGATGGCGTAGCGCAGCGGGTGGATGCGGAGCTGGTCGTCCAGCCGGACGGCGGCGTGCACGGGGAACGGCAGGTCCGGGTCCGGGTCGGCGACCACCGGCAGCCCGGCGCGGGCGGCGGCGGCCAGCTCGGCCTCCACCGATTCCACGTCCTCGGGCCGCAGGGCGATGGTGTGGGCGGGCCTGCGCTCGACCTCGCAGTCGATCTCCTGGGCCAGCTCGGCGACCAGCTCCACGCCCGCGACGCTGGCCTTGGCGTACCCGGCGGCGGCCTCCTCGCCGTGCTTGCGCTCCAGGTCGGAGTAGACGGTTTCCTGCAGCGCGGTCACCTTGGCGGTGTTGTTGCCGGTGACCCCGCGGCCCACCTGGCCCGCCTCGACCACCGCGACCCGCAGGCCCGCGCGCTTGAGCAGCAGCGCCGCCGTCAGCCCGGCGATCCCGCCGCCGACGACGGCCGCGTCGAAGGTGGTGTCGGTGAAGTCGGCGCAGGTGGGGAACAGCGTCGGCGATACGCCGTCCAGCCACAGCGACTGCCGGGCGGTGGTGGTCTGCATGCCGGACAGGTACCCGCAGGTCGCGCCGTCAAACCGTGATCGACCAGCGCCCCTGCTCGGCCAGCCGGAGGTTGGCGCGGGCGCGGCCGAACCACCGCAGCCGCCGCGGCAGCCGGGGCCAGACCGCCCGGACCACGGCGGCCACCGCGGCCAGCCTGCGCTCCTGCCGGTCGGTCCAGGCCAGGCCCAGGATGTCGCGGGCGCGCGGGGGCAGCAGGCCGACCGACAGCCACGCGCCGAAGCGCACCACCGGGTCGCGGACCAGCGCCCACACCGGCCCGGGCACGAACCGGGGCGCGGGGATGCGGGCGTTCACCATGTCGATGGCGAAGTCGGTGGTGGCGTTGGCCTCCAGCTCCTCGGCCAGCATCCGGTCCCAGTAGGCGGCGAAGTCGGCGTAGTTGTCCACGACCGGGCGCATGGACAGGCCGTAGCGCTGCCACCAGGTCACCCCCTCGGCGACGAGCTGGTCCTTCTCGGCGGGGGTGAGCGGGGTGCCGAAGCGCTCGTTGACCGCGATGATCCCCTCGATGAAGGTGGCGTGGGTCCACCAGAACACGTCCGGGTTGAGCGCGTGGTAGCGGCGGCCCCGGGAATCCGTCCCGGCCAGCCGCGTGTGGTAGCCGCGCACGAGCGCGCCGGTGCCGGAGCCGGGCGGGTCGTAGACGACGCCGAGGATCGGCGGGATCGAGCGGAGCAGCCGGTCCAGCGGGTTGGCGAAGAAGTCGGAGTGGTCCTGCAGCGCCGCGCCCACGGCCGGGTGCATGTTCTGGAGGGTGCCGATGCGGCCGAGGCAGAGCAGGCCGCGGGTGTCGCCGAGCAGGCGCCAGGTCAGCGAGCCGGGGCCGAGCGGAGCCGCGTTCATGCACAACAGTGCAACACGTCGTGTCGATCTGTTGCAAGCGGCTAGGCTGGCAGCCGTGGAGAACCCGCTCGCGTCCCTGCTCGCGCCGCCCGCCGACCCGGCGGACGTGCGCATCCTGGAGGCGGCGGTCGCGCAGTTCGCGCTCATCGGCATCCGCCGCACCAGCGCCGACGACATCGCCCGCCGCTCCGGGGTCAACCGCACGACCCTGTACCGGCGGATGGGCACCAAGGAGCAGATCGTCCGCGCGGCCATGGCCCACGAGGTGCGCAAGGTGCTCGCCGAGATCGAGACCGGGCTGGCCGACATCGACGACCCGCTGGAGCGGCAGCTGCACGGCTTCTGCGTCACCGTCACCGCGCTGCGCGCCAACCCGCTGCTGCGGCAGCTGCTGGCCGTGGACCGGGACGAGACGCTGGTGTGGCTGACCCTGGACGCCGCCGCGGCCATCGAGATCGCCACCGCGCACGTGCTGGTCACCGTCACCGAGCTGCGGCGGTCGCTCGGCCTGCCGGACGACCCGCCCGCCGAGGTCGTCGCCGCGACGATCGTGCGGCTGGTGCACTCGCTGGTGCTCACCCAGGACGGGCCGCCGCGGCTGGCCGACGAGCGGGCGCTGCGGGCCTTCGCCGAGACCGTGCTGCGCCCGCTCATCGGGGTCCGCCTTGACACCACCGCGCGCCGGGCGGATCAATAGGGGTCGGCGTCGGCACGGGGAGGCCCCGGTGAACGAGGACGAGCGGCGGCTGCACGAGCTGGGCTACGCCCAGGAGCTGTCCCGCTCGATGTCGGGGTTCGCCAACTTCGCGGTGTCCTTCACGATCATCTCGGTGCTTTCCGGCTGCCTGACCCTCTACGGGTTCGGCATGAACACCGGCGGGCCCGCGCTGATCATCTGGGGCTGGCCCCTGGTCGGGCTGATGACGCTGCTGGTCGGCCTGGCGATGGCCGAGGTCTGCTCCAGCTACCCCACCGCGGGCGGGCTCTACTACTGGGCGGCCAAGCTGGCCCCGCGCGGCGGCGCGGCCTGGTCGTGGTTCACCGGCTGGTTCAACCTGCTCGGCCAGGTCGCGGTCACCGCGGGCATCGACTTCGGCGCGGCGTCGTTCATCAACGCCTTCCTCGCGCTGCAGTTCGGGATCGCCGCCACCCCCGGGAACACCATCCTGATCTTCGGCGTCGTGCTGGCGGTGCACGGGCTGCTCAACACCTTCGGGGTGCGGCTGGTCGCCCTGCTCAACAAGGTCAGCGTGTGGTGGCACCTGCTGGGCGTGGCCGTCATCGTGGTCGCGCTGGTCGTCGTGCCCGAGCGGCACCAGCCCGCGGGGTTCGTCTTCGGCGAGTTCGTCAACAACACCGGGTGGTCGTCGGCGTTCTACGTCGGGCTGCTGGGCCTGCTGCTGGCCCAGTACACCTTCACCGGCTACGACGCATCGGCGCACATGACCGAGGAGACCCGCGGCGCGGCCCGCTCCGGCCCGCGCGGGATCGTCCTGTCGATCGCGGTGTCGCTGGTGGCGGGCTGGATCCTGCTGCTGGGCATCACCTTCGCCATCCAGGACTACGACGGCGCGCTGGCCAGCGGCACCGGCGTGCCGCCAGCGCAGATCTTCATCGACGCGCTGGGCGCCACCGGCGGGAAGCTGCTGCTGCTCATCGCCATCGGCGCGCAGCTGTTCTGCGGCATGGCGTCGGTGACGGCCAACTCGCGCATGATCTACGCCTTCTCCCGCGACGGCGCGCTGCCCGCGTCGGCGTTCTGGCACCGGATCAACAAGCGCACGCGCACCCCCACCAACGCCGTCTGGCTGGCCGCGGGCGGGGCGTTCGCCCTCGGCCTGCCCTACCTGTGGAACGAGACGGCCTACGCCGCGGTCACCTCGATCGCGGTCATCGGGCTCTACATCGCCTATGTGCTACCGACCCTGCTGCGCCTGCGCCGCGGCGACCGGTTCGAGCCAGGGCCGTGGACGCTGGGCCGGTGGAGCAGGCCGGTCGGGATCGCCGCGGTGGGCTGGGTCGGATTCATCACCGTGCTGTTCATGCTGCCGCAGGTGAGCCCGGTGACCGCCGAGACGTTCAACTACACCCCGGTCGCGGTGCTCGTGGTCCTCGGGTTCGCCGGGGTCTGGTGGCTGGTGTCGGCCCGGCGCTGGTTCACCGGGCCGAAGGTCGAGGGCACCCCGGAGGAGCTGGCGGCGATCGAGCGGGAGCTGGAGCTGTAGTTTCACCCGCCCGCGCCGGGGGCACCCACCGGGTGACACGTGAGGAGGTCGGTCATGCCCGCGCGCGAGGAGATGCCCAGCACGCTGCGCCGCTCGTCGAAGAAGGCCCAGCGGACCTGGGGGAAGGCCCACGATTCGGCGGTCGAGAGCTACGGCGAGGGCGAGCGCGCCCACCGCACGGCGTTCGCCGCGCTCAAGCACACCCACGAGAAGGTCGGCGACCACTGGGAGGCCAAGGACGACGCCGGGCCGTCCGACGCCCAGGCCGCCCGCGGCGCCTCGGCCCGCCGCGGGGACACCGCGGGCGGCGTGGACGCCAACGCCAGCAAGAAGCACCTGTACGAGCTGGCCCAGCGGATGGAGATCCCCGGCCGCTCGTCGATGAACAAGTCCGAGCTGGTCGACGCCCTGCAGAAGGCGAACCGCAAGGAGACCGCCAAGGCCCGCCGCTGAAAGCACGCACACGGCCGCTGCTCGCAACCTTCCGCGGGCAGCGGCCGCGCGTGCGCAGGCGCTACTCGCGCCCGCGGATGATGGTCGGCTCGTAGTCCTCGTCCTCGGGCGGAGCCGGGACGGTCCAGGTCGCGGCCCGCCCGCCGATGAGGTCCACGTCCTCGTCCGAAGGGGACCGGGGGATGGGGACCAAATCGAGTTCCTGAGTCATCGCAACCTCCTTGCCACCACTGGGCATACCCCGCTCGCCTGGCCGGAAACCACCGCGGGGCCTCAGTCCCCCAACAGCTTCAGCACGGCCCGCTCGACCTTCTGGCGGGTGGCTTCGTCGGTCAGGTCGTCGCCGGTGCGCTCCAGCGTGCGGCGGATGGTGCGGCCGTCGGCGAAGGCGTCGACGACGCGGGCGTCCACGTAGGACTTGCGCGCGATCGCCCTGGTGTTGCCCAGGTCGTCGGCCACCAGGTCCATCACCGCGGCGTCGACCCGCTTGCGGGCGCGCTGGGAGGTCGGCGCCTCGGCCTTGGCGAAGCCGATGGCGGCCACGACCGTCGCGTGCCAGGTGCGCAGGTCCTTGACCGTGTAGTCCGGGGCGGTCAGCTCCTTGAACCGCTCGTTGATCTCCCCGGAGCGGATCTCGTGCCAGCGCCCGCGGCCCTCGCGGTAGACCAGCAGCCGGTCGCTGCCCGTGCGGGCGCGCTTGAGCGAGCGCACCAACGTGGACAGTTCCGGGTCGGTCAGGCTGACGTCGCGCTGCAGCCCGCTCTTGGCCGGGTAGTTGAAGACCAGCAGCCCGCCGCGCTTGAGCGCCACGTGCTCGCGCAGCAGCGTCGCCACGCCGTGGCTGCCGTTCTCGTCGGCGTACTCCTCGCCGCCGGTGCGGAAGACGCCGCGGTCGAGCATCCGCAGCGCGCCGCCGAGCACCCGGCGGCCGGTGAGCCCGGCAGAGGACAGGTCGTCGTGGATGGCCGCGCGGAACTTGGGCAGCAGCGCGGCCAGCTCCTGCACGCGCTCGTGCTTGGCCTCGTCGCGCTCCTGGCGCCACTGCTCGTGGTAGAGGTACTGGCGCCTGCCCGCGTCATCGGTGCCGACGGCCTGGATGTGGCCGGTCGGGTAGGGGCAGATCCACACGTCCGTCCACGCGGGCGGGATCGCCAGCTTGCGGACGCGCTCGGCGTCCTCGGGGGCCAGCGGCGCCCCGGTGGCGTCGAGGAACCGCCAGCCCCGGCCGTGCCGCCGTCGGCTGAACCCGGGTTTGGACGGATCGCTGCGCCGCACACCCGCGGTGTACCCGGGATCGGCGTCGGCCACGCGCGCGGCGGATCACGGTGAGCGCTGGTCCCTGCGGTCCGCGCCGGACTGCTTCATCGCCCCGCCGCAGAGGAAGACGAGGGAGACCGCGAGGGTCACCGCCCACGTCTGCCCGGCCTGCGCGGGGGCCAGCACCGCCAGCGCGGCGTGCACCAGGGCCGTCACCGCGAGCCGGTCGCGGAAGGCCATGACCTCACCCGTACCGGCGCAGGACGCCCACGCCGTCGCGCAGGTCGATCTCCGGCCCGACGACGCGCACCCGGGCGGCGACGGCCAGCGCGGCCGCGGGCAGGCACTCGTCCAGCCTGCACTCGACCTGGCCGGGCTCCGGGGAGCCGAGGCCGATCAGCTCCGGCGAGCCCGGGGTCGTCCAGGCCGTGCCCTCGATGTCCGGGCGCATGAGCAGCAGCTCGGCGTTGCCCGCGGCCAGCGCCGCCACCACGTCGGGCAGCCCGTCCACCGAGCGCACGCCCGTCTGCGAGCGGAAGTGGTCGAGGTCGGCGAGGTGGTCGGCGGCGTCGATCTCGGCGAGCGCGCGGGCCACCTCCGCCTCCAGCTTGCGCTCGTCGGCGCCCGCGGCGCGGCTGCCCGCGTCGAGCTCGACCGGGTGCAGCGACTCCGGCAGCTCCGCGCACAGCGCGGCCCGCGACTGGACCTCGCCCGCCACGGCGACCAGGCGGGCGCCCGCGCCGCGCGCGACGTCGACGGCGGCCTCGGCCGCGGTGCGCATCGTCTTGCGGATTGTCTCCTCCACCCGCCGCTGCATCGACAGGTGCGACCACCCGCCGCCCGGGATCTTGTGCACCGGGTGGTCCTCGCCGTGCACGGTGTCCTCGGTGGTGCCGTCGGGGGTGACGACGCGGTAGTCCATGCCCGTGCTGTCCACGACGAGCACGACGTGCGGCGGGGCCTGGCCCGCGGCCAGCGCGGGCAGCAGGTACGGCAGCGCGCCGTAGCGGCTCTGCGGCTGGTCCGGCGGCGCGGGCAGCACCTGGTCGAACCGCACCCCGGTGCGGTCGGCGACCATCAGCCGCCCGGCGCGGCCCTGCGGGGGCGCGGCCTCGGTCCAGGCGCGCTCCAGGTGCGCGATCGCCTCCTCGTCGGCGCCCGCGTCGGCCAGCCCCGCGGCCGCCGCGCGCCAGCGCTGGCGCGCGAGGTCGATGGCGTCCTCGGTGTCGTGGCTGGCGTCGAGCAGCACGGTCGCGAACGGGCCGGGCTCGCGGACGAGGTCAGCTTGCGACATGGCGGTCTCCTTCCGGGGTGCGCAGCGCGAGCCGCACGGCGTCGATGAGCGTCGGCGCGACCAGCGGGGCCGCGTCGACCTCGGCGGTCAGCGTCCGCGGGGTGGGCACCAGCACCGACCGCGCCCCCGCGGCGGCCGCGGCCACCACGTCGGCCCCGATGTCGCCGATCACGACGACGTCGGCGGGGTCGACGGCCAGCTCGACGCACGCGGAGAGGATCAGCCCGGGCTGGGGCTTGCGGCACACGCACTCGTCATCGGGCCCGTGCGGGCACCACTGCCAGGTGCCGAAGGGCCCCAGCAGCGCGTCGACGCGGGCGTTGACCGCCTCGACCTGGGCCGGGGTCAGCAGGCCCCGGGCCACGCCGGACTGGTTGGACACCACCCCGGTGCGCAGGCCGAGCCGCCGCACCTCGTCCAGCGCGGCGCGCGCGGACGGCATGGGGCGGACCAGCGCCGGGTCCCCGTTGTACGGGACGTCGTGCACCAGGGTTCCGTCGCGGTCGAACAGCACCGCCGCAGTACGCATGCCCCGGGCGTACCCGCTGCTCTGCGCCCTTACCCTTCCGGGGGGTTGCCGATGGGGAATGCCGCAGGTCAGAGGTGGTCGCGGGGGAAGCTGTGCCGCCAGTCCTCGGAGTACACCCGGTCGTCGCCCTCGTAGGCGTCGAGGTGGGCGTGCAGCACGAACTCCGTGGCGGTGCAGGTGAGCTTCTGCCTGGTCTGCACCCGCACCGACCAGTCGCCGCGGCGGAAGGTCATGGTCCAGTCGGTTTCGCCGGTGGCGGAGGTGAAGTCGTTGGCCGTCCACCCGTACCGCTCCCGGACGTGCTTGCCGACCTCCATCCCGGAGTCGGCGAACCGCACGAAACCGTTGTCCTTGAGCACATCGAGGCTGCTGCGGTAGTCGGCGAGGTCGCGGCTGACGCGCCAGTGGTAGGCGGGCGGGGTCAGCTGCTCGGTCTCCGGCGGCTCGGCCCCATCGGGCGGGGCGAGCAGGGCGGGCGCGGTGCCGCCCTCGGTGCGCACCGGCAACAGGAGAGCGCTCTCCCCCGTCTGGACCGTCACCGCGGCGGCCTCTGGTGGCGGCCAGGCCAGCGGCCAGTACGAACTCGACAACGACAGCCGGATCCGGTGCCCGGCCGGGAACGTCTGCGCCACCCCGTTGAGGGCGATCTCCACGTGGTAGACCTCGCCGGGTTCCACCGGTGTCGGGTCGTCGTGGCCGTCGCGGTGGGTGAGGTTGAGCAGGCCGTAGCTGACCCGGGTCGCAGCGCCGTCCGGCGCGACGTCGGACAACCGGGCGGCGACCATCGCCACCGGGCGGTCGGCCGAGACCGCCAGCCGCACGACCGGCGCGCCCAGGATCTCGCACCGCTGCGCCAGCGGCCCGGTCTCGAACACCAGCGCGCCGCCGTCCTCCTCCCGCTGGTCGTAGGGCAGGTCGGGCGGGGCGTTGTAGGAGCACCACTTGCCCGCGAACTGCCCCAGGCTCAGCGGCGAGGAGATGGTCAGCGCGGCGTCTTCCGAGCGCCCGATGCGGTGCGGGGCCAGCGGCCACACCGCGGTCTCCACCTGCGGCGACGGCCAGGCGGGCTCGGCCACCCAGCGGCCGGGGCGCTCCTGGTAGCTGGTGGAGGGCGGGACGCTGTCCTGCATCCACGTCTGGAGCACCGGTTCGGCGTCCACGCCGTTGTCCCGGCCCAGCAGCCACCGGTCCAGCCAGCGGACCACCTCCTGCAGGTAGCCGACGGCGGGGCCGGGCTGGCCCAGGTGCGGGTACTTGTGCGACCACGGCCCGATGAGCCCCCGGCGGGGCACGTCCAGCGAGGCCATCAGCCGCAGCACGGCGTTGGAGTAGCCGTCGGCCCAGCCGGACGCGGCGAACACCGGCACCTGGACCGCCGAGTAGTCCTCGCAGATGGAGGCGTGCCGCCAGTAGGCGTCGCGGCGCTGGTGGGACAGCCAGCGGGCGGCCCACGGCCCGGCCGCGGCCAGGCGCTCGAACCACATTTTCCGCCAGCGGTCGCCGACCCCGGCCGGGTCGGGCGGGCACGTGCTGTAGGCGAACATCGTGCCGGACTCGGCGAGGTTGTCCGAGAGCAGGCAGCCGCCCATGTAGTGCATGTCGTCGGCGTAGCGGTCGTCGGTGAAGGAGGCGATGCACAGCGCCCGCAGGCTCGGCGGCTTGCGCGCGGCCACCTGCAGCGCGGCGAACGCGCCCCAGGAGATGCCCAGCATCGCCGTCTGCCCGTCGCACCACGGCTGCTCGGCCAGCCAGGCGAGCACGTCCTCGGCGTCGCGCTGCTCGCTTTCGAGGTACTCGTCGGTCAGCACCCCGCCCGAGTCGCCGGAGCCGCGGATGTCCACGCGCACGCCCGCATACCCGTGGGCTGCGAGGTAGGGGTGGTTGATCCCGTCGCGCACGGAGGTCAGGTCGCCCTTGCGGTACGGGATGTACTCCAGCACGGCGGGCACCGGCCCGGCCGAGCGCGGCCGCCAGATGCGGGCGGCCAGCTCGATGCCGTCGGAGACCGGGATGACCGTGTCGGTGGCGGTCACCTCGTAGCGCATCACACCTCCTCGACCCGGAAGTCCAGGGCGGCCACCGTCCGCTCGTACTTGGCCACCAGGTCGGCTTCATCCGCGGCCCCGACGGTGATCTTGGCGAGCAGCCTGCTGTAGCTGTCGTCGGTGGCCAGCCGCTCCCCCGGCTGCGCCTGCCAGCGCACCTGCACCCCGGGTTCGAGTTCCCCGGCGGCCAGCGAGCCGGTGAGCACGCCGTCGGAGAAGTGCCGCAGGTACCACAGCGCCGAGATGCCGTACTCACCGCCGCCTGCGGGCGCGGCCGGGTCCTCGCCCAGCGCGACGGCCAGCATGCGGTGGTGGTTGGGGATGCCGTCCACCTGCCGGAACAGCTCGGCGTGCGACTGCGAGTGCCGCGGGTTGATCTCCAGCAGCCATACCCGGTCGGTGGCCGGGTCGCAGAAGAACTCCACGCTGAAGGTGGCGGGCGAGAGTCCGATGTGCTCGATCACCCGCTTGGCCACCTCGGCCAGCCGCCGCTGGGTCGACTCGGGGAGCTGCGAGGGGTACTGGTGGCGCAGGAAGCTGGAAACCCCGTCGTACACCAGGGAATCCAGCACGCCGTAGATGACCGCCTCGCCGTTGACGCAGTAGCCCTCGACGGCCGCCCGCGCCCCGGACATCGCCGCCTCGGCCAGGCACACCTGCCCGCCCGCCTCGGCGATCTCGGCGGGCAGGTCCGCCTGGGCGAGCAGCCGCTCGAACGGCTCGCCGATGCGGTCGATGCCGTCGGCGATCGCGGTGCGCGCCTTGGTGAACTCGGCGTCGTCGGTCACCTCGAAGGCCAGGTCGGACGAGAACGACTTCACCGGCTTGAGCCAGAACGGGTAGGCCACCGACTCCGGGGGCTCCGGGTCCTCGGGGCGCACCAGCGCGAACGGCGGGTACTCGGTGATGACCTCGGCCTGCACGAGCCTGCTCCAGTACTTGTGCTCGCACTTGAGCACGGCCTCCAGCGGCGCGCCGCGGACGTTGAACCGCTGCTGCAGGATCGGGAGCATCGTGCTGACCGGGAAGTCCCAGTAGCCGACGATCGCGTCGATGGGGCCGTCGAAGGCCGACAAGGTCTCCGTCGCCTCGGCGAGCAGGTCGTCGACCGGGATGTCGCCGACTTGGAGCTGCTCGTGGGTGAGCAGCCCGTGGAACTCGTAGCGGTCCGCATCGGGCACCTGGCGCAGCAGCTCCAGGTTCTCCTCATCCAGTCCCAGCACGAACACCGTCGCCGAACGCACATGACCTCCTGGGGTAGGGTTCACGATCGACGTACCCCATCACCCGTTGCGGTACACCCGAACGCAATCCCTGGCCTCGTTGGTGCGGTCCGGGATGGTCGTCGGCGCTTCCAGGTGCACCGCGCCGCTGGGCAGAATCCCCGCCCCGCCTGCCCTCGCCATCACCCGCCACTGCGCCACCACGTCCTCGCCGCAGTGCGCGCTGGGCAGGTCCCGCCAGAAGCCGAAGCCGCCGCAGGCCAGCAGCTCGGCGCGGTCGAACAGCACGCACCCGCCCACCCAGGCGATCTTGTAGGCGCGCCACTCCCCCGGCCGCAGGCCGAGCCTGCGGGCCAGGTGGGCGGGGTTGGCCGCGTTGTGCAGCGTCCACCGGTCCCACCCGTGGCCGCCCGGCTCCACCCGCTCGGGCTCCACCGGGCCGCGCCACTCCTCGTAGGGGGCCAGCTCGTCCGGCCGCTCGTCGTCCAGATAGGACAGCCCTTGGACGGCCGCGCCGACCAGGCCGCAGCCCAGCTCCTCGATCGCCGCGCGCAGGCGCGACACCGTGCCCGGGGCCAGCCACACGTCGTCGTCGAGGAAGAGCACGTAGCGGGCGCGGCTCTGGTCGAGCAGGAACGCCCGGTGCTCGGCGACCCCGCGGCGGGGCACGTGGCGCAGGAAGCGCACCGGGCAGCCGCGCTCGCGCAGCACCGCGGCCATCGCCCTGGCCGACGGGGTGTCCCAGCCGGGGTCGCCGGTGGACTGGTCGCTGACCACCACGCCGAACTCCGCGTCCTGCGCGGCCAGCCCGGCGAGGGTGGTGGCCAGCTCGACGGGGCGGTCGCGGGTGGGCACGAGCACGTCGAGCCCGGTCATCGGCCCGCCCGGCTGACGATCCGGTCGATGACCGCGCTGGTGGACTGGTCGGGCACGTAGTCCACGATGCGCACCTCGCCGCCGCAGGCGCGCACCACGGCGGCCTCGTCCAGCATCGACTCGGTGTAGTCGCCGCCCTTGACGTAGCAGTCCGGCCGCAGCACCCGGATCAGCGCGGCCGGGCTGTCCTCGTCGAAGACCGTCACGTGGTCGACGCAGCTGAGCGCGGCCAGCACCTCGGCGCGGTCGGCCGCCGGGTTCACCGGCCTGCCCCTGCCCTTGAGCCTGCGCACGCTGTCGTCGCCGTTGACCGCGACGACGAGCACGTCGCCGAGGCGGCGCGCCTGGTTGAGGTAGGCGATGTGCCCGCGGTGCAGCACGTCGAAGCAGCCGTTGGTGAACACCACCCGCCGACCGGCGGCGCGGTGGTCGGCCACCAGGGCGACCAGCTCGGCCGCGGTCACCGCGGCGCCGTGGTGGGCGCCGAGCCGGGCGGCGAGGTCGTCGGTGGTGCACACGGCGGTCCCGGGCCGGTGGACCACGATGTCGGCCGCGGTCTGGGCCAGCTCGGCGGCGGTGGACAGCGGCAGGCCCGCCGCGGCGGCGACGGTGAGCGCGGCGCAGAAGGTGTCGCCCGCGCCCGCGGCCTGGCTCTCCGGCGCGGGGTCGGCCCACGTGCGGTGGCCGGGCCCGTCGTCGAGCAGCACCGAGCCGTCCCGGTCGAGGGTGACCACGACGGCGTGGGCGCCTGCCGCGGCCCGCAGCCGCTCGCCCGCCTCGACCACGGCCCGCACGCGGTCCTCGGCGGGCAGCGGCTCGCCGAGCAGGTCGGCGACCTCGGCGGCGTTCGGCGTGATCAGGTCCGGCCGCAGCCGCGCCCAGCGGCCGGGCTCGTGGGCGTCGACCACCAGCAGCGGGATGCCGTCGCGGCGCTCGGCGAGCAGCCGGGCCAGCTCGGGGGCGCAGACGCCGAGGCCGTAGTCGCACAGCACCACGGCGTCGGCGTGGGCGATGGCCAGCCCGGCCGCCTCGGCGATGGCCCGGCAGGTCGGCTCGTCGTGCTCGGCCACCTCGCCCTCGTCGTAGCGGACCATGAGGTGGTCGGCGGCGAGCACGCGGTGCTTGACGACGGTCTGCGGCCCGACCACGAGGTGGTCGACGCCGACCCCGGCGGCGGCCAGCAGCTCCCGCAGCTCGCCGCCCGCCTGGTCCGGGCCGACGGCGGCCACCAGCGTGGCCTCGGCGCCCAGCGCGGCCAGGTTGACGGCGGTGTTGGCCGCCCCGCCCGCCGCGGCGTGTCTGCTGTGGACGGACACGACCGGTGCGGGCGCCTCCCGGCACAGCCTGCCCGCGTCGCCCTCCAGCCAGACGTCGAGGATGGCGTCGCCGACGACGGCGATGCGCGGCCTGCGCGCGGCCAGCGCCCGCGGCAGGTCGGCGGTGATGGCGTGGTCGGTCACGGAGCGCCTCCCGGCGGGCCGAGGTGGACGACCTTGGTGGTGGTCATCTCGTCGAGCAGCTCCGGGCCGTAGCCGAAGCCGGTCCCGCTGAGCCGCCGCGGCTGGGCCGCGCCGCCGGGGGCGCCGCCGAAGACCGCGTTCACCTTGACGGTGCCCACGTCCAGCGCCCGCCACGCCTGCTGGGCGTTGGCCATGTCGGCGGTGAAGACGCTGGCGGCCAGGCCGTGGCGGTCGTCGGCGGCCAGGGCCAGGCCCTCGGCGAAGTCCTCGACCACCATCACCGGGGCCACCGGGCCGAAGGTCTCCTCGGCCATCACCGACATGCGCGGCGTGCAGCCGGTCAGCACGGTCGCCGGGTACCACGAGCCGGCGTCGTCGGGCAGCACGCCGCCGGTGGCCAGCGACGCGCCCGCGTCCACGGCCTCGACCACGTGCCGGTGCACCGCGGCGCGGTGGTGGGCGTCGACCAGCGGGCACAGCCCCTCGTTCCAGCGCTCGGCCTCCTTGACCAGCGCGTCGAGGAACGGCGCCGCGATGGCGCGGTGGACGAACACCCGCTCGACCGACGTGCAGACCTGCCCGCCGTTGGCGTAGGCCCCCAGCGCGACCTGCGCGGCCGCCCACGCCGGGTCGACGTCGCCGTCGACGATGGCCGCGTCGTTGCCGCCGTTCTCCAGCAGCGCCTTGGCCCCGGTCGCGGCGGCGGCCAGCGCGATGGAGCGGCCGGTGCGCGTACTGCCGACATGGGCGACGACGGCGACGTGCGGGTTGCCCGCCAGCGCCGCGCCGACCTCGCCCGCGCCGAACACGGTGTGCGCGACGTCCTCGGGCAGCACCTCGGCGAGCAGCTCGGCCAGCAGGGCGCCGGTGCGGCAGGCGCGCTCGCTGGGCTTGTGCACCACCGTGTTGCCGGTGACCAGCGCCGCGCCCAGCAGCCCGCAGGCCACCGGGACCGGGTCGTTCCACGGGGTCAGCGCGACCACGACGCCGCGCGGCTGCGGGATCATCAGGTCGGTGGCGTGCCAGCCGCCCTGCAGGGCCCGTCCGCGGTGGACGGGGCCGAGTTCGGCGTACTGGCGCAGCGTGCCGATACCGGCCTCGACCGACGCGCGCGCCTCCTCCACCGGCCTGCCGGTGTCGGCGTGGTTGGCCTCGGCGAGGTCGTCGGCACGTGCGGCCAGGGCGTCGGCGAGCGCGTGCAGCAGCGCGCCGCGCGCGGCCGGGTCGGTGGCCGCCCAGGCCGGGAAGGCCCGCTCGGCCCGCTCCACCACCTGGTAGGGCTCGGTGTGCGGCATCAGGTCGGTCACGGCCATGAGGGCTCCCGGTCCGGGCAGACGACCAGCTCGCGGATCTCGCACCCGCGCGGCGCGGTGAGGGCGTGCAGCACGCTAGCCGCCACGTCCTGCGGGCGGTTGAGCACGGCGTCGGCGCCCGGCTTGTACTGCTCGGGGCGGTCGTCGAAGAAGTGGGTCTGCATGCCGCCGGGGATCAGCAGCGTCACGCCGACCTGCCCCGCGGTCTCCATCGCCAGCGCGCGGGTGAACCCGACGACGCCGAACTTCGAGGCGCAGTAGGCGGTCGCGTCGCCCGCGGGCCGCAGGCCCAGGGTGGAGGCCACCGTCACGACCCGCCCGTGCGAGCGCTTGAGCGCGGGCAGCGCGGCCCGCACCACGGCGGCCGTGCCGATCAGGTTGACCCGCACCACCCGTTCCCAGTCCGATGTGGACACCACGTCGAGCGCGCCGCACGCATCGGTGCCCGCCGCGGTGACCACCGCGTCGAGCCCGTCGGCGGCCAGCTCGGCGACCGCCCGCTCGGTCTCGGCGCTGTCGGTGACGTCCACCGCGCGGTACTCGGCCTGCCCGGTCGGCGCCTGCTTGTCCAGCACCAGCGGTGTTCCGCCGTGCGCGGCCACGGCGTCGGCGATGGCCGCCCCCAGCCCGGACGCCCCGCCGCTGATCAGCACACGGCCAGGATTGCCTGTCACGTCATCTCCTCTCTAGCCCGCCTCGGCGAGCGCGCCGACGAGTCGGGTGGTGGACCGGCCGGGCAGCAGCGGGGTCGTGACCACGCGCCCGCCCCAGCTGCGCACCAGGTCGGTTTCGGGCAGGTCATCGGGGGCGTAGTCGCCGCCCTTGACCCAGATGTCGGGCCGCAGCCGGGCCAGCACCCGGCGCGGGTCGTCCTCGGCGAAGACCACCACGGCGTCCACGCAGGCCAGGGCCCGCAGCAGCGCGGCGCGGTCGGCCTCGCCCATGATCGGCCTGCGCGGGCCCTTGAGCCTGCGCACGGAGTCGTCGGAGTTCAGGCACACGATGAGGCAGTCGCCCAGCGCCCTGGCCGCGGCGAGGGTGCGCGCGTGGCCCGCGTGCACGAGGTCGAAGCAGCCGCCGGTGGCCACCACGGTGCCGCCGCGCGCCCGCACCGCCGCGATCAGCGCCTCCGGGGTCGGCTCCGGCCTGCTGGCCGAGAGCCCGCCCGCCGCGAGGAACCGGCTCGCCGCGGCCACCCCGGCCTCGACGGCGGCGTGGGCGTCGGCGCCCCGCATCAGCGCTTCGGCCGCGGCGGCGGCGAAGCGGTCGCCCGCGCCGCAGGTGTCGGCCGCGTCGACGGCGGGCGCGGGCACCGACTCCACCCCGGACCCGCGGGCCAGCAGCGCGCCCTTGGCCCCGGTGGTGACTGCGACGGCCGCCGCCGCCCAGCGCTCCCGCAGCACGCCTGCGGCCTCCGGGCCGCTGCCCGTGCCCGCGAACGCCGTGGCCTCGGCCAGGTTCGGCGTCACCAGCGCGGCCCCCGGCACCGGGGCCGGGCCGCGCGGGTGCGGGTCCCACACCACGGGGACCGCGGACTCGGCCAGCACCGCGCGCAGCCGCTCGCAGGCGGCCAGGCCGCGGCCGTAGTCGGAGACGAGCACGGCGTCGGCCGCGCGCACGGCGTCGAGCATCTCGTCGGTGGCCCGCGGGGGCGGGCCGTCGCCGCCGCGGTCGAGCCGCAGCAGGGACTGGCCGCCGCAGCGCACCCGCGCCTTGACCGCGGTGCCCGCGGCAGGCCCGGCCACCACGTCGAGATCGCCGAGGGCGGCGCGCAGCCGCTCCCCGTCGGCGTCGGCGGAGAGGGCGGTCACCAGGCGCACGTCCGCGCCGTCGGCGGCGGCCAGCGTCGCGGCGAGCGCGGCCCCGCCCGCCCGGTCGGCCTCCCCGGCCACGTCGACCACCGGGACCGGGGCGTCCGGGCAGACCCGCGACACCTCGCCGGTGATGTCGACGTCCAGCAGCGAATCCCCCACCACGACGAGCTTCCCGCCGAACCTCATGACGCCCGCACCGCCCGCCGCGGCACCGGCACCGCCAGCGCCTGCTCGAACGCCGCGCACAGCTGGTGCACCAGCACCAGGTGCATCTCCTGGATGGTCGCCGTGCAGCCGGGCACGCACACCGCCTCGTCGGCGACGGCGGCCAGCGGGTTCGGCGGCGGCCCGGTCAGCGCCCACACCGACGCGCCCGCCCGCACCCCGGCCAGCGCGGCCCGGCGCAGGTTCTCGCTGCGGCCGCTGGTCGACAGCAGCACCAGCACGTCGCCGGGCCGGGCGTGCGCCTCGACCTGGCGGGCGAAGACCTCGGCGTAGCCGTAGTCGTTGCCGATCGCGGTGAGGCTGGAGGTGTCGGCGTGCAGCGCCAGCGCCGAGAACGGGCGCCGGTCGCGGTCGAAGCGGCCCACCAGCTCGGCGGTCAGGTGCTGGGCCTCGGCCGCCGAGCCGCCGTTGCCCGCGGCCAGCAGCCGGTGGCCCGCGTCGAGCCGGTCGGCCAGCGTCGCGCCCCAGCGCACCAGCAGGTCGGTCTGGCCGCGCACCACCGACAGCGCGGTCGAGATCTCGTCGATCCGGTCGTCGATCATCGGCCCTCCCCCACGGCCTCGCGGACGGCCGCGCCCGAGGTGCGGGCGCAGCGCTCGTAGACGCGCTCGGTGTCGGCGGCCACCCGGTCCCAGCCGTAGCGGGCGTGCGCCCGGTCGGCCCCCGCGACGCCGAGCATGGTGCGGCGCAGGTCGTCGGGCAGCAGCTCGCGCAGCCGGGCGGCCAGCGCGCGCGGGTCGCGGGGCGGGACGTGCACGCCGGTCACGCCGTCGACCACGGTGTCGGTCAGCCCGCCGACCGCGGCGGCCACGACGGGCACGCCGCAGGCCATCGCCTCCAGCGGCACGATGCCGAACGGCTCGTACCACGGCACGCAGGCCACCACGTCGGCCGAGCGCAGCAGCGCGGGCATGTCGGTGCGCGAGACCTGCCCGACCAGGTGCACGCGGTCGGCCACGCCCAGCGTCTGCGCCAGCTCCATCAGCGCCTTGGCCTGCGGGTCGTCGGCGCGGCCCGAGCCGCCCGCGATCACCAGCTCGGTGTCGGGCACCGACGGCATCGCCCGCACCAGCGTGGCGTAGCCCTTGCGGGGCACCAGCCTGCCGACGCTGACCACCCGGAACCGCGCCCCGCGCGGGGCGCTGGGCCCGTCGGGGGTGAACCGCTCCAGGTCGACCCCGCACGGCACGATCGACACGCGCGAGCGCGGCACGCCCATGCGCACCAGCTCGAAGACCTCGTCGGAGCAGGTCGCGGCGATCCGGTCGGCGCGCCCGCCGACCATGCGCTCGATGCTGACCCGCTCGGCCGGGCTGGTGTCGGCCCGGCCCTGGTGGCGCTTCTTCACCACGCCCAAGGCGTGGAAGGTCTGCACGGTCGGCACGTCCAGCCCCTCGGCGGCCACGACCGTGGCCAGCCCGGACATCCAGAAGTGGCCGTGCGCCACGTCCGGGGGTCGCCTGCCCCAGCGGTCGCGCAGATAGCGGGCGAAGTCGCCCATGTGCGGCAGCAGGTCGTCCTTGGGGACCGGCCGCGGTGGCCCGGCTGGCACGTGCACGACGTGGTATCCGGCGCTTGTGGCGACCTCTTCGGGGCTGCTGGCGTCGTCGCGTCGCGTGTAGACGGTCACCTCGTGGCCGCGCCGGGCCAGCGCCGCCGACAGCTCGGCCACGTGCAGGTTCTGCCCGCCCGCGTCGACCCCGCCCAGCGCGGCCAGTGGGTTGGCGTGCTCGGACACCATCGCGATCCTCATGCTGCACCTCCGGTTCCAGCGGCGGCGTGCGCGAGCACGCCGTCCCAGGTCTCCAGGAACGGCCCGAGGCCGTAGTGGGCGAGCGCGTGCTCGCGGGCCTTCGCCCCGGTGTCGGCGGCCAAGACGCGGTCGCCGACCAGCTTCGCGGCGGCATCGACCAGGTCGGCGACCCGGGTGGACGTGAAGCCGACGCCCGGCGGCACGGCCCGGGCGGCCTCGGTCGTCCCCAGCACGACCGGCGGGAGACCGGCGTGCATCGCTTCCAGCAGGGAGAGCCCCAGCGACGTCCACCGCGTCAGGTGCAGGTAGACGCGGCGGCGGGCGAGCTCGGCGTGCAGGCGCGCGGTCGGCAGGTCCCCGACCGGCAGCAGCGCCTCCGGCCCCAGGCCGACGGTCTCCGGCAGCCGCTCCAGGCCCATGCCGAACACGTCGACCCGGCCGACCTCGGCGAAGCGGGGCAGCAGGTCCGTGCCGGTGATCCGGCCGCGGCGCACGGGGTCGTTCATCACGACGGCCGCGGTGGGCAGCTCGCCGGTGAAGATGTGTCCCGGGTCCGGCACGCCGTGCTCGACCACGGTCGTGCGGGTGCTGCCGCAGTCCCACATCAGCTCGTTGAAGTGCGTGACGTGCACCAGCGGCAGGTCCGGCCGGTCGGCCATCCGGTGCCGCGCGCCCGGGGCGGGCGGGGTGTTGTGCTCCAGGTAGACCGCGGGGACGTCGTGGCCGGGCGCCCGCCCGGTCAGCCCGCGGGCCAGCTGCTCCTCCTCGGGCCGTTGCAGCACCACGACATCGATCGGCTCGTCCGCCAGGTCGGCGTAGGGCACCTCGCGCACCGACGCGGGCCACTCGCGGCCCGCGCGGCCGAGCCCGTAGGCCCCCGCGCCGGGCGCGACCGGCAGCAGGTACTCGTGCCTGCCCCGGACGAAGGCGTCCATCCACCCGCCGTGCACGTGCCAGACCAGCACCTTCATGCGCGCACTCCCACCAGTTCCTCCACGGCTGCCACGACTTCGGCCACGCTCACCCCATCCAGACACGGGTGCCCCGGGATGGGGCACTCCTTGGCCCGCGTGCCCGCGCACGCGGCGCGCTGGTCGCCCAGCACGACGGCTTCGGCCCGGTACGGCGCCCACTTCGCGGCGGGCACGACCGGGGAGAACAGCGAGACGACGGGCGTGCCGACCGCGGCGGCCAGGTGCGCGGGGCCGGTGTTGCCGACCACCACCGCCTCCGCCCCCGCCAGCACCCCGGCCAGGCGCGGGAAGGACGTGCGCCCGCCCAGATCGATCCCGTGCGCGCCTGCGACGCGCGCGGTGAGCGCCCGCTCGCCGGGACCTCCGGTGACCACGACCCGGTGCCCCCGCTCGGCCAGCGCCGCGACGGCTTCGGCGCAGCGGTGCGGCGACCAGGCCCGCGCGGGCGCGGTCGCTCCCGGGTGGACCACGACGTAGGGCCGGGGCAGGTCGTCCGCGGCCTCGACGCCGCGCACCCGCAGCCCGCCGTCGTCCCCCGGGGGCAGCGCGAACCCCGCGGCCTCGGCCACGGCCAGGGCGCGCTCGGGCTCGGGCACCATCTCGTCCACATCGGACCCCGGGCGCAGCCGGACGTCCAGCAGCGAACCGGGGTAGTCCTCGCAGACCGCGGCGATGAACCGCACGCCCGCCATCCTGGCCAGCAGCGCCATCGGCAGCGGCGACTGGTGGTAGGAGGTCAGCAGCAGCGCCACGTCGAAGCGGCCAGCGACCAGCCAGCCGACGAGACCGGCGACATCGGACTCCGCGACCGCGGGCGGCGACGCGGCGATCCACGGGCAGTTCCACACGCGAACCGCGCTCACACCGGGCAACATGCGCGCCGCGCGTTCCCCCGCCGGGCCGCACAACAAGGTGACCCGACCGCCTGCCGCCGCCGCACGCACGGCGGGCCCGGCGGTGAGCACATCACCGTCGCTGTCCAGCCGGACCACCAGCACGCTTGGCTCCATGCCTTCCGAGTTGCCGGAGGAGCAGGAGCCGAAACCTTGAGTAGCAACTACTACGGAGAGCGACATTGGTCCATCTCGGCGATCGCCAGGCGTGCACCCCTACCCCGATGATGTTGGTGGTACACCTGGGATAACGACGCGAGCGGGGCGCAAGGGGGCAAGGTGGCGGAAATGGGACAGCGCAACGCGGACGCGCCGTGGTACCGGTTCGACCCCCGCGCCTACCTCGCCCACAACTACGCCTGCGTCCGCGACGAGGACCGCCGCATCCTCGCCTCCGTGCGCGAGTTCTTCTGCCGCGCCCTCGCGGGCGATCCGCGGGCGGCGCGCGGCGGCTTGCGCGGCTTGGACGTGGGCACCGGGGCCAACCTCTACCCCGCGCTGTCGATGCTGCCCTTCTGCGAGTCCATCACCCTCTACGAGTACGCCAAGTCGAACCTGGATTGGCTCGGCGAGCAGGACGCGGCGGGCTGGCCGTCCTGGCAGCCGGTGTGGGCCGGGTTCTGGGCGTTGCTGGGCGAGCACGCCCCCTACGCCGACCTCGACCACCCGCGCCTGCGGCTGGCCGAGCGGGTCGAGGTCGCCGAGGGCAGCGTGTTCGCCATCGACGCGGCCGCGGGCGGGTGGGACCTGGGCACGATGTTCTTCGTCGCCGAATCCATCACCGCCGACCGCGCCGAGTTCGCCGCCGCGGTCCGCGGTTTCCTCGGGGTGCTGCGCCCGGGCGCGCCATTCGCCATCGCGTGCATGGAGAATTCGCTCGGCTTCGAGGTCGGCGGCGTCCAGTTCCCCGCCGTCGCCATCGACGTCACCGATCTCGTCGGCTGCCTGGCAGGCCGGGCCACCGATGTCGCCATCACCCGCGTCGACGGCCGCGGCAGCACCCTGCGGACCGGTTTCAGCGGCATGATTGTGGCCTGCGGCCGCAGTTCCGGCGCGCCCGCCGGACCCGATTCATCCGTCGGTGAGCACCAGCCAGCCCACGCGAGGGAGGTCAGCTGACCATGATACGGTTCGGCTCGCCGCGCCGCGGTGATCAGCACCACATTTCCTCGCGTCTCCTCCTGCCAGGGTGGCCGCTATGAGAATCCAGCCGAGACGACAGATCCTCGATATCTGGCGGTCGGTAATCCGCTCGTCGTTCCAGAATGGCTCCTGGGAATGGCGCGGCCGGGACGAATCGAATTCCATCAGCGACGCCGAGCAGCTGCTGTGCCTGCTCTACCCGGCCACCGAGGTGCCCGCGCTGGCCCTGGACCAGCCCGACATCATCGCCGAGGACGTCAGCAAGGCGCTGGAGCGCTTCGGCGACCCCCGCACCATCCCCTACCGGGTCATCGACGTCATCGAGGACTACCTCGACCGCAACACCGTCGACGGCGAGCCCCACTTCGGCGGCCGCGGCTACCTGGTGACCGACGGCGACGAGCCCACGCCCGAGCAGCTGTCGCTGGGCCTGGTCGAGTCGTACTCGATGTCGGTCAGCCTCTGCCTGGCCGCGCTGGGCTTCCTGCGCACCTACAAGCCGCCGTCGCGCAGGCCCGCGCTGGAGACCAAGATCGCAACCCTGCAGGTCGAGCTGAGCAAGCGGCTGACCGCGGCGCTGGTCGGCCTGCTGCGCTCGTTCGTGGTCAACACCGTCGGCATCGACGAGGCGGACCGGCCGGTGCGCGCGGCCATGCTGGCGATGGTCAACCAGCGCAACGACCCCGACCAGATCGTCATCGCCCGGCTGCGCGAGCGGCTGCAGCGGGTGCGCAACCGGCTGCTGGAGGACGTCCGCACCGGCGTGAGCGTCGACGGCGACCTGGAGGAGGAGAGCAGGCTCTTCGAGATCGGCTGGGGCTGGGGCGTGGTGGCCAACGCGACCCCCGTCGAGCTGGACCTGAGCCGGTGCGCCTTCGACGCCGAGCCCTCGATCTGCCGGATGCGGGGCGTCGCCGAGGCCCGCCCGTACCTCTACTCGACGGTGCTGGCCCTCGACGGCATCAACGACCTGCGCTCGCAGCGCACGCTGGAGCTCAACCTGCTCGACGACGAGCAGCGGCGGCTCACCGAGGCGCTGCGCATCCGCTTCGACCTGACCCAGCGGTACTGGTCCACCATCGCCCGCTTCGGCGACGAGTGGCCGCTGGAGGACATCCCGTGGCGGACCTCCGACGGCGAGGAGTCCGACTACTACTCCCTGCTGGTCTCCGCCGTGCTGGTGCAGGACCTGGAGACCCGGCAGGCCACCGACGACGACCTGGCCCGCGCGGTGGTCGTCTTCGAGTCGCTGGCCCAGCGCGGCCGCATCACCCGGCGGGTCACGCAGAACGACCCCTCGGTGGAGATGCACGTGCCGGGCGTGCGGATGCGGCTGGGCGGCTCGACCCAGCTGGGCCCGCAGCTGTACTGGTACGCCCGCGACTTCGCGCCGCTGCTGATGAAGCGGTGCCTGCAGGCCGCGGCGCTGTCGGGCAACCGCGACTCCCGCGACCGGCTGATGCAGCTGGCCAAGGCGACGCTGGACCACCTGATGGCGCGGCGGCTGGAGGTCGGGGACGCCGCGGGCCTGTGGGACGACCCGTCCGCGCTGCTCCCGCAGGACGCCGCGCCGGTGGCGAAGGAGCCGTCCTGGTACCTGACCGAGCGCGTGGTCGAGGCGCTGATCACCGCGGTCCGCACGTTCGAGGCCGAGCCGCTGCGCAGCGCGGGCATGCGCGCCCGGGCCGAGGAGGTGCTGCACGAGGCCGAGCAGCTGCTCAACCGGCTGCTGCTGGACTCCGACATCGACGACACCTCCGCCCGCAGCGTCCGGCTGGCCGAGATCGAGACCCGGCTCAACCGCGCCGCCGACGTGCTGGTCGAGCGACCCGGCACGGCCAACGCGCTGGGCCTGGAAGCCCTGCGCGCCCTCGACGAGCTGGCCGTGGCCAGGGACAACGCGGCGAGGAGCGCCTAGTGCTGGTCTTCGCATCGTCGGACAAGGGCGGCACCGGCCGGTCGGTGACCAGCTGCAACATCGCCTTCCACCTCGCCCAGCGCGATGACGTGGCCTACCTGGACTTCGACTTCGGGTCCCCCACCGCGGGCGCCATCTTCGACATCCCGCGCGCCGAGCGCGGCATCGACCGCGACGGGCTGCACACCTACTTCACCGACGGCATCACCGACCCGCGCCACCTCGACGTCTGGCACGCCACCGACCGGGGCGACCTGCGCGGGGCCAACGTGCGGGCGGGCAGGCTCTCGTTCTTCCCCGGCGAGCAGGGCGGGGCCGAGTTCGCCATCTCCGACACCGCCACCAACCGCTGCGCGGAGCTGCTGACCCGGCTCGACCAGGAGTACGCCGTCTGCGTCATCGACCTCAGCGCGGGCCGCTCCACCGCGCTGGAGATGGTGCTGGCGGCCACGGCCCAGCCGATGATGCGGGCCATCACCACCCGCTGGCTGGTCTTCCACCGCTGGACGCGCCAGCACATCGTCGCCGCGCACGGCCTGGTCTACGGCGAGCGCGGCATCGTCGAGATCGGGGCGAGCGCGGGCCACGACCGCGAGGCGCTGCGCGAGGCCATCCGGTTCGTGCGCGTCGCCGTGCCCAACCTCAAGGAGCACAACCCCGGCCAGACCGCGGCCCAGGCGACCTGGCTGTTCACCTACGACGAGGAACTGCGCAAACTCGCCGTTGACAAGCGGCTGGGCAAGAGCCGAGTGTTGGGCATGACCCCGGTCGAACCGGTCCTGCAGTACCGCGAGCAGCTGATCTCCGACGCCGACGTGTCCACCAAGATCGCCAACTACGCGACGGTGGAGGCCTTCCGCGAGCTGGCCGCCCGGCTCTCCGACGACGCGGTGTGGGAGCACATGTGAAGCGACCAGCACCCGCGCGGCGGGCGGGCGGGACGGCGGCCCCCGGCCGCGGGGAGGCGGCGTGAGCACCCTGGACTCGCCGGTCTACACCGAGGCCGCGGCCCGGCCCGAGCCGCGCCAGGTGGCGCTGTCGCACCTGTCGGTCGAGGTCGGCCACTTCTACATGGAGGACCTGCTCGGCGGCCCGGAGCGCGTGCGGGCCCAGTTCCGCAGGGTCGCGCCCTGGCTGGCCGCCGCGCGCGAGGCGCAGGCCGCCGAGCTGGGCGGGATCAAGCCGCGGATCAGCACCTGCTTCCTCATCGACGACTACTTCCGCGCCGACACCGACCCGGCGGCGGTGATCCCGCTGCTGCTGGACTCCGCGGCCGAGTGCGGCGTGCAGATCGACTACCTGGCCAGGGAAGCGGGCTGCCACGAGGCCGACCGGGTGCCGCTGGCCGAGATCACCGCGGCGATGCTGCTGCCGGAGCCGCCGGTCGGCACGACCGGCTCGCGCCCGCCGGTGCAGGACTCGGGCTGGCTGTGCAACGGCGAGCGCTCGCCGGACAGCACCGGCCGCCAGGCGATGCTGCCCGCGGTCGCCTGGGCGCCGCCGGAGGAGTTCGGCAAGCGCAACCACTCCATCTTCCTCGACGTGGAGCTGTGGAAGGACCACGCGGTCTCCGTCGACGGGGTGCGCCGGGTGGAGCGCAAGTGGTCGTGCCCGTTCCTGGCCGCGGTCTGGCAGCTCATCCGGCTGGGCCAGCTGCGCCACGCGGGCGAGCCGGTGGCCCAGCCGCAGCCCTGGTCGGGCCCGTGGCCGCGGCACTGGCGCGACCTGCCCGCGGTCATCCAGCTCAGCGAGCGCCCGCACCCGTTCTCGGCGTACCGCACCTCCTCGATCCTGCCCAAGCCGTACTTGAAGATCGAGGACGCGGTCAACGTCATCCTCGACCACCTGGACCTCGACGACGCCGTGGTCGCCCAGACCGCGCGCCGGGCCGAGGCCGAGGGCCTGCACCTGCCCGCGCAGCTGTCCGACCGGGTGGCGCACGTGTTCATCGAGGCGGCGGCAGGCCGGTCGTGGTGATCCTGGGCGAGGTGCGCACGAGCCTGCTGCACAACTCGCTGCCGCTGCCCCGCGACGCCGTCGCCGAGCTGCTGTCGCTGCACCCGGGCAGGCAGGTCACGGCCACCGACCGGCCGATCAACCGGACGGTGTCGCCGGCCGCGGTCAGCGGGGTGGACTGCGCGATCGCCAGCGAGCCGCGCATCCGCGCCCGCGGGATCGGCACGGTGGCCGCGCACGCCGTGGTCGTGGGCGGGCTGGTCGCGCAGGCGTCGTCCTGGGTGCGGCTGGAGTGGGCCGACAGCCGCGAGCGCAAGGAGTGGGCCTACTACGCCCGCAAGCGCGGCGTGGTGGAGGTGGTCGGTGGGGTGACCGCGGAGCAGGTGCTCGCGGGCTACCGCAGGCCGTCGCGGCAGGCGGACACCCTCGACCTGGGCGCGGTGTGCCAGCGGCTGCTGACCCAGGTGCAGGGCCGCCCGCAGCTGGACCACCGGACCGGGCTGCGCACCCGGCCGACGAGCCTGCGCTGGACGGCGGTGCCCGACGACGCCGCCCCGCCGTCGGTGCACCTGCACATCGACGACGACGTCCAGCGCACGCTGCAGCTGGTGGTGCCGACCGACCTGCTGGCCGAGGCTGCGCGCTTCGCCGAGGACCTGGCCCTGCACGACTGGCTCTACACGGCGCTGGGCAACGTCGTCGGCCAGGCGGAGCGGGACATGGCCATCGGGGCCGACCCGATGCCGGTGCTCAACGCGGCGCTGAGCCTGCTGGTGCGGCTGTGGATGCCGGGCGCGCACGTGGCCCTGGCGCTGCGGCCGCTCTGGCGGGAGCTGGAGACCCGGCCGGGGTTCACCGAGTCGTGGGACCGGCAGGTGGCCTGGATCCGCGACCAGATCTCCCTGCGCACCCTCTCCGCGCTGCAGGAGGCCCGGCACTAGCGGAACCACCGGCGCACCAGCAGGGCGAAGAAGATGTTCAGCGACAGCGCGCCCACGTAGCTCTCGGTCAGCAGCACGCCCTTGGCCAGCGGCGGCAGCCCGTTGGTGTCGCCGCCGCCCGCGGGGTTGAGGTAGTTGGTCAGCACCATCTGGACGCTGGTCAGCGTGTCCTGCCCGCGGGCGACGACGACCAGGGTGATGCCGAAGGCGACGAGCTGGATGAGCACCCACAGCAGCAGCCGGTACGGCTTGTAGCCGTAGCCGCAGGTCAGCCAGGAGATCCAGAGCAGCCCCTTGCGCCAGGCCTTGGGCTCGATGCGCTGGCGGGCCTGGTTGCGCCGGTAGAGGCAGCGGTCGCGGGCGAGGTCGTCGCGGGTCAGCAGGTGGATCTCGGCGGCGCGGTCGAAGGCGTCGGCCGCGTGCAGGTGCAGCCCCTCGACCAGGCACTCCGCGCCCAGTTCCTCCATGATCGCGGCCAGGTCGGTGTTCTGCGCCTGGGTCAGCTTCAACGGGCCGTGGAACTCGACCTCGGCGGCGAGCAGGGCGACCAGCAGGGTCCGGCGGCACTCGCTGGGCAGGTGGTCGGGCTTGCGGTCGTAGAGCTCCTTGAAGACCAGCTCGTGGGACTTGGGCCAGCGGCTGCCCGCGAGCCGGTCGAGGATGCTGGCGGTGTGCTGCTCGAAGGTGTCCAGCAGCTCGGTCTCCCGCTCGCGCAGCCTGCCGCTGTTGATGGCCTCCTCGACGTCATCGGCGTAGCGGCCCGCGCGCTGCTCCACGATCGCGCAGAGCCGGTGCGCGCGATCGCGGTCCTGGGCGAAGGCCAGGGACACGCGCCCGCCTACGCCGGAGTTCCTGGAGGTCGCATGGCGCCATTCTGCCCGCGAATTCGCCACCGGGCCTGAGCCATTCGGGGGGAATTTCGACGCTGGCCATTGGCGGCGCTTATACCAGCGAATCGCGCCCTATACCACGGCAATCCCCATTCTGTCCGGGAAACGGCTCGCAAATGTCATTGCCGGTCGGTCAGGTGCGGCTGGGCAGCGCAGCGGCGGCGTGGTCGTAGATCCAGTGGCGGGTGCGCTGGAACGGCGTGGTCGGCAGTTCCGCGCGGGGGTGGCCCGCGAACCGGCCCGACCAGTCCGCCTCGGCCACCGCCGGGTCGCCGAGGACGCCGGTGGCCCCCGCGGCGACGGCGGCCAGCCCCTCCCGCAGCCCCGCGCGGTCGGCGGCCACGACGACCGCCGCGTGCGGGAACCGGGTGCGGCCCGACCAGAGCGTGGCCGCGGTGTCCGGCAAGGACAGCAGGTGGTGGCGGTCGAGGAAGTCCAGCAGCGCGCGGGCGTGCGCGCGCAGCGCCTGCGGCGTCCGTCCGGTGACGACGAAGGGCAGCGGCCTCGGCTCCGCGGTCGGCAGCCGCCCCGGCGGCGCCTGCTCCAGCACCACGTGCACGTTGGTCCCGCTGAACCCGAACGACGACACCGCAGCCCGGCGCGGTCCGTCGCGGTGGGGCCAGAGCGCGGGGCGGGTGAGCAGGTGGACGGTCCCGGGCGCGTCGGTCGGCGCGTCGGCGGAGGCGGGGACCACGCCGTGGCGCATGGCCAGGGCGGCCGCGATCACGCCTGCGATCCCCGAGGCGTTCTGGGTGTTGGCCAGCTGCGACTTGACCGACCGCAGCAGCACGGGCCGGTCCGCGCGCCCGGCGCCGTAGGTGGCGTGCACGGCCTGGATCTCGATGGCGTCGCCCATCGGCGTTCCGGTCCCGTGGCCCTCGACCAGATCGATGTCGGCTCCGGTGAGCCCGGCGGCGGCCAGGGCGTCGGTGATCACCCGCTGGTGCGCCGGTCCGCTGCGGCCCGCGGTCCCGTTGTGGTTGGCCGCGCTGCCGCGGACGACGGCGGCGATCGGGTCGCCGTCGGCGAGGGCGTCAGCCAGGCGGCGCAGCAGGAGCACGCCCGCGCCTTCGGCCAGGCCCATCCCGTCCGCGGCCGCGGCGAACGAGCGGCAGCGCCCGTCCGGGGACAGGCCCAGGCCCGCGCCGAGGCCGCTGAAGGTCACCGGCGTCGGGATGACCGCGACGCCGCCTGCCAGGGCGGCGTCGCACTCGCCCGCCAGCAGCGCCCGGGCGGCCAGGTGCAGCGCGTAGAGCCCGGACGAGCAGCCGGTGGCCAGGGTGAGCGCCGGTCCTCCCAGGCCCAGCGCCTGGGCGACCCGGCCGGTCGCGGTGCCCATGTCGTTGCCCTGCGGGAGCAGCTCGGCCACGCCCGGGGGCAGGTCGAGCGCGCCGAGGTCGTGGATCGCCCGCAGGCCGTAGTCGGCTTGCAGCAGCCCGGCGAAGATCCCGGTGCGGGTGCCCGCGAGGGCGCGGGGGTCGACCCCGGAGCGCTCGACGGCCTCCCAGCACAGCTCCAGCAGCAGCCGCTGCTGGGGGTCGGTGGCCAGCGCCGCCTGCGGCGGCATGCCGAAGAACTCCGCGTCGAAGTCGGCCACGCCGTCGAGGAACGCCCCGCCCGTCGGGCCGGTGATCGAGCCCAGGTCCCAGTTGCGGTCGGCGGGGAAGGCCCCCACGGCGTCCACCCCGTCGGCCAGCAGCCGCCAGAGGTCTTCCGGGGTGCGCACGCCGCCGGGGTAGCGGCAGGCCATGCCGACGATCGCCACGGCATCGGCGTCCCGGGCACCGGTGCGGGCGGGGGCCTGCGGGGCCGGTTCGGCGCGCTCGCCGTGCAGGAAGTCGGCGAGGCGGGCGGCGGTGGGGTGGTCGTAGACCAGGGTGACCGGCATGGCCTGCCCGGTCTCGGCGGCGAGCCGGTTGCGGATCTCCACCGCCATCAGGGAGTCCAGGCCGATCTCGGTGAACGGGCGGCGCGGGTCGACCTGCGCCGGGTCCAGCCCGACGACCGCGCCGACGACCGCGGTCACCAGCTCCAGCAGCGCCGCCCGGTCCCGCGGCCGGGCGGCGGTCCGCGCGGCCGGGAGGTCGGGCCGGCGGGCCTCGGGGACGCCGTCGAGCAGCGGGCGCGGCGCGGCGGAGGCGAACACCGGCGCGAACCGGGACCAGTCGACGGCGGCGACCGCGACGGAGGTCTCGCGGTGGGCGACCGCCGCCGCCAGCGCGGCGAAGGCCGGTTCCGGGCGCATGTGCGGCAACCCCTGCCTGCGCAGGACTTCCGGGTCGACCTCCTTCGGGTTGTGCGGGTCGAGCACGCCCCACACGCCCCAGGCGACCGCGGTGGCGGGGATGCCGCGGGCGCGGGCGGCTTCGGCGTGGGCGTCGAGGTAGGCGTTGGCCGCGGCGTAGGCGCCGTGCTCGGCGCTGCCCCAGATGCTCGCGATGGAGGAGAACAGCACCAGGGCGTCTAGCTCGTCGCCGACCAGGTCGGCGAGGTGGTCGAGCCCGCCGACCTTGGCGGCCAGGGAGTCCGCCAGCCGGGGCAGGTCGGTCGCGGTCAGCGGGGCGAGGTCGATGAGCGCGGCGGCGTGCACGACCGTGCCGATCTCGGTGCCCGCCGCGCGCAGCCGGGTCAGCATCGCGGCCACGTCGGCGCGGTCGGCGAGGTCGCAGGCGGCGAAGGTGACCCGCACCCCGGCCGCGCCGAGCTCGGCGCGCAGCTCGGCCATGCCCGGGGCGGCCGCGCCGCGGCGGCTGACCAGCACCAGCTCCGCGGCGCCGAGCCCGGCCAGCCAGCGGGCGATGTGCGGGCCGAGGGTGCCGCTGGCCCCGGTCACCAGCACCGGCCGGGTGGGCCGCCAGTCCGGGCTGGGCGCGGCGGGTAGCGGCGCGCGGACCAGCCTGCGGGCGTGGCAGCCCGCCGCGCGCACCGCGGTCTGGTCCTCGGCCGGGTCGGCGAGCAGGGCGACCACGCGGCGCAGGGCGTCGTCGGTGAGCCGGTCGGGCAGGTCGATGAGGCCGCCCCAGCGGCGCGGGTGCTCCAGGGCGATGACCCGGCCCAGGCCCCACACCATGTTCTGCCGGGGCGCGGTCGGCGGGGCGCCGCCCACCCCCACCGCGCCCCGGGTGAGCAGGTGCAGCGGGACGGCCCGGTCCGCGTCGGCCAGGGCGTGCAGCAGGTCCAGCGTCGTGGCCAGGCCGACGGGGACGACCGGGTGGTCGGGGTGCGGCTGCTCGTCGAGGGCGGCCAGGGACACCACGCCCGCGAGGTCGGGGTGCTCGGCGATCAGCGCGCGGTGGTCGCCGCGGCTGGGCACGACCCGCGCCCCCGCGTCGGCCATCGCGCGGGCCACGGCCTCGGCATCCCCGGTCTCCTCCTGCGGCAGGACGAGCAGCCAGGTGCCGCCGAGGGCGGCGGGCGGGCGGTCCGCCACGGGCTGCCAGTCGATGCGGTAGCGCCAGTCGGCGGTGTCGTCCGCCGGGGCGGGCGCGTCGGGTTCGAGCCAGTGGCGCGTGCGCTGGAAGGCGTAGGTGGGCAGGTCGACCGGGGCGGTGGCGGGCGGCAGCGCGCGGGCCAGCTCGACCGGCGCGCCCGCGGCGTGCAGCGCGGCGAACGCGGCGGTGACCTCATCGAGGCCGCCGTTGCCGCGGGTCATCGCCGGGATGACGACGGCGTCGGCGCCCAGGTCCTCGGCGGTCTCCCGGACCCCGAAGGCCAGCAGCGGGTGCGGCCCGATCTCGACGAACGCGCCTGCCCCGTCGGCGAGCAGGCCGCGCACCGCGGTCTCGAACTCGACCGGCTCGCGGAGGTTGCGCCACCAGTACTGCGCGTCCAGCCCGGCGGTGTCGATGCGGCCGCCGGTCACCGTGGAGTGGAACGGGATGGCTGACGAGCGCGGCCGCAGGGCGGCGAGTTCGCGCAGCAGCACGGGGCGCAGCGGGTCGACGTGGCGGGAGTGGGCGGCGAACTCCGCGGCGACCGGGCGGTGCCACACCCCGTCGGCGGCGCACCCGGCGGCCACCTCGGCGATGGCGTCGGGGTCGCCTGCCAGGACCATCGAGGTCGGGCCGTTGGCCGCGGCCAGGCAGACGCGGTCGCCGAAGGGCGCGATGCGGGCGAGCAGGGCGGCGCGGGGCAGGGCCACGGTCAGCATGCGCCCGCCGTTGCCGGAGTCGAGCACGGCCCGCCCGCGCAGCGCGCTGATCCGCGCGCCGTCCGCCAGGCTCAGCGCCCCCGCGACGCACGCGGCGGCGACCTCGCCGTGGCTGGCCCCGACGACGGCGTCCGGCACCACGCCCCAGGACTCCCAGACGGCCGCCAGGCCCATCGAGACCGCCCAGAGCGCGCACTGGACCGCGTCCGGCCGGTCGAGGTCGACGGCGTAGAGGTCGGTGTCGGTGTGCGGGGCGAGGGCGTCGGCGCACTCGCGGTAGCGGGCGGCGAAGACCGGCGAGGCGGCCAGCAGCTCGTCGGCCATGCCGGGCCACTGCGAGCCCTGCCCGGCGAACAGGAACACCACCGGCCCGGTGGCGGTCGCCTGCCCGCGAACGACCCCGGGGCGGTCGTCGGCCAGCGCGTCCAACCCCGACAGCAGCGCCGCCCGGTCGCGGCCGACGACGACGCCGCGGTGCCGCAGGTGCGCCCGGGTGGTGGCCAGGGCGACGGCGGCCGAGGCCAGGTCCGGCTCGTCGGCCAGGCGCTCGCGCAGCCGGGCCGCCTGGGCGCGCAGGGCCGCCGCGGAGGCCCCGGAGACGGCCAGGGCGAGCGGGGCGCCGCCCGGTTCGCGGGGCGCGGGGGCCGGGGGCCGCTCGACGCCTTCCACGACCACGTGGGCGTTCGTGCCGCTGATCCCGAAGGACGACACCCCGGCCCGCCGCTGCGCCGAGGTCCACGGCTCGCTGCCTGCGAGCAGGGCGACCTTCCCGGCGGCCCAGTCCACCTTGGTGGACGGGTCGTCGCCGTGCAGGGTGCGCGGGAGCACGCCGTGCCGCGCCGCGAGGACCATCTTGATCACCCCGGCGACGCCCGCGCCCGCCTGGGTGTGGCCGATGTTGCCCTTCACCGATCCCAGCCGCAGCGGTGCTCCCGCGCGCTGGCCGTAGGTGGCGAGCAGGGCGTGCGCCTCGATGGGGTCGCCGAGCGCGGTTCCGGTGCCGTGCGCCTCCACCACGTCGATGTCCTCGATGGACAGCCCGGCGTCGGCGAGGGCGGCGGTGATCACCCGGCGCTGCGCCGGGCCGTTGGGGGCGGTCAGGCCGTTGCTGGCCCCGTCGGAGTTGACCGCGGTGCCGCGGATGAGGCCCAGCACCTCGTGCCCGGCCCGCCGGGCGTCGGAGAGCCGCTCCAGCAGCAGGAGCCCGCCGCCTTCGGCCATCGCCATGCCGTCGGCGGCGTCGGCGAAGGGCTTGCACCGCCCGTCCGCGGCCAGCGCCCGCTGCCTGCTGAACTCGACCAGCGGCAGGGTGGAGGACATGATCGTGGCCCCGCCCGCCAGGGCCTGGGCGCACTCCCCCGCGCGCAGCGCCCGCACCGCGAGGTGGATGGCCACCAGCGACGACGAGCACGCGGTGTCCACGGTGATCGCGGGCCCGCGCAGGCCCAGGACGTAGGCGATGCGCCCGGAGGCGACGCTGAGCACCCCGCCGGTCCCGACCAGCCCCTCGGCCTGCGCGGGCACGGCGGGCAGCCGGGAGATGTAGTCGACGGCGTTCGCGCCGATGAACACGCCCGTCTCGGTGTCGCGGGCGGCGGTCGGGGCGATGCGGGCGTGCTCGAACGCCTCCCAGGCCAGCTCCAGCAGCAGCCGCTGCTGCGGGTCCATCGCGGCGGCCTCGCGCGGGGTGATGCCGAAGAACTCCGCGTCGAAGGCGGCGGCCTCGGCGAGGAAGCCGCCCGCCCGGACGTAGCAGTGCCCGGTGCGGTCGGGGTCGGGGTCGTAGAGGTCCAGCGGCCAGCCGCGGTCCAGCGGCAGCCCGGTCGTGGCCACGCCGCCCGCGGCGACGAGCTCCCACAGCCCGTCCGGGCCGGTGATGCCGCCCGGGAAGCGGCAGCTCATGCCCACGATTGCGATCGGGTCGTCGGCCATCGGGTGTCCTTTACCGGTCGACAAGGGCGAGGGGCAGTTGGGCGAGGATGGCCGCGGCCAGCTTGCGCGGGGTCGGCTCGTCGAACACGACGGTGGCGGGCAGCCGCGCGCCGGTGGCCGCGGTGAGCCGGTTGCGCAACTCGACCGCGGTGGCCGAGGCCATGCCGAGGTCGTGGAAGGCCCGGTCGGGGGCGATGTCGGCCTTCCCGGGATAGCCGAGGACCACGGCGGCGTGGGTGCGGACGAGATCGAGGGTCTGGCGAGCGCGGTCGGCCGCTTCGACCGCCTGCGGTTCAGCGGGCGGCGCGGGCGCGCCGCCGCGGCAGGTGATCCCGCCGATGACCACGACCAGGCGGCCTGCGGCGTCCTCCAGCGTGAACCCGCTCCCGGTGGTGCGCAGGGTGAGCGGTCCGGTCGCGGTGGCCCCGCTGACCTCGGTGAAGGCGAACGGCCGGGCAGCCGGGTCGGTCAGCTGGACCCGCAGGGCGGCGTCGATGAGGACCGGATGCAGCGCGAAGTCCCCAGCCGGGAGATCGACCGCCAGGACCCCGCGCAGTTCCCCGGCAGCGGGTTGGGCGGCCTGCGGCACCACGGCGTCACGCCGATCACCAGCAGCGGGCTCGGCAGGCTGCGACGACCGGGCGCCCCGCACTTCCCCCGCAGCGGACCGGGCGGACTGCGGCGGCAGGGCGGCTTTCGCGGGGACGGGTTGTGGTGACAGGGTGCCGGTGGCGCAGGGGAACCAGGTGTCGGTGCGGGCGTGGATGGTGAAGGCGCGGTCGGGGGCGACGGCGAGTTGCAGGTCCACCGCGGCCCGCAGCGGCACGGCGGTGTGCATCACCAGTTCGGCGACCCGACCGCCGTCGGCGGCGTGCAGGGCGAGGTCGAGCAGCACGCTGGCGGGCAGAACGGGTGCGCCGTCGATCTCGTGTCCGTCCAGCCACGGGTGGGCGGTCGGGTCGACGCGGGCGGTGAGGAGCAGACCGCCGTCGGCCAGGTCGACCCGGGCGGTGGCGAAGGTGTGGCCGGTGGCATTCGCGGGGGCGCGTTCGGGAAGCCAGTACCGCTTGCGCTGGAAGGGGTACGTCGGCGCCGCGACCCGCGGCGGGCCGTCCACCCCGGACACCGCGCGCCAGTCGGGCGCGGCGCCGTGGACGTGGGCCTCGGCCAGGGCGGTCAGCATCCGCTCGCGGCCGCCGTCGTCGCGGCGCAGGGTGCCGATGACGGCGGTGTCCACCAGGTCTTGCAGGCCCAGGGTGAGGACCGGGTGCGGGCTGATCTCGATGAACAGCCCGGCTCCGCAGTCGCGGGCGGTGTCGGCCAGCCGGACGGTGGAGCGCAGGTTGCGGTACCAGTACTCGGCGTCCATGACCGTGGTGTCGATGGGGCCGCCGGTGACCGTGGAGTGGACGGGAATCTCGGCGGGCCGGGGCCGGATGTCGGCGAGGGCGGCGAGCAGGTCCGCGCGGAGGGGTTCCATCGCGGGCGAGTGGCTGGCGTAGTCGACCGGGATGCGCCTGCCGTCGGGGTGCTCGGCCAGGAACTCGGCGACCGACGCGGGATCGCCAGCGACCACGGTGGCCTGCGGCCCGTTGACGGCGGCGACGTCGAGCCCCGGCCAGCGGGCGATGGCCGCCCGGACCGCGGCCTCCGGCAGCCGCACCGCGGCCATCGCGCCCGCGCCCGCGACCCGCCGCAGCGCCTGGCTGCGCAGCGCGATCACCTTGGCGGCGTCGCGCACCGACAGCGCCCCGGCCACGCAGGCCGCGGCGACCTCGCCCTGGGAGGCGCCCAGGATGGCCGCAGGCCGCACGCCCCAGGCCAGCCACTGCCTGCCGAGGGCGACCATGACCGCGAACAGGGCGGGCTGCACGACATCGATGCGGGTCAGCGGGCCCGCGAGGGCGGTGCGCAGGTCCCAGTCGACGAACTCGGCCAGGGCGTCGCCGCACTCGTCGAGGGCGGCGGCGAACTCCGGGCACTCGGCGGCCAGCGCCAGCCCCATGCCCGGCCACTGCGCGCCCTGGCCGGGGAAGACGAACGCGACGCCGGGACGCCCGGCGGTCCCGGTGACCAGCCCCGGGGCGGGCTCCCCCGCGGCGAGCGCATCGAGGCGGGCGTCGATCTCGGCGCGGGCGCGGCCGACCACGACCGCCCGGTGCTCGAAGGCGGACCGGGCGGCCAGCGCGTGGGCGATGTCGGCCGGGCGGCCGGGGAAGGCGCGGAGCCTGCGGGCCTGGGCGCGCAGGGCTTCGGGGGTGCGCGCGGACAGCGGCCAGGCGACGGTGGTCTCGGGCGCCTCGGCGGGCTCCTCGGTGACCGCCTCCAGCACCAGGTGCACGTTGGAGCCGCTGATGCCGAACGACGACACCGCCGCGCGCCGCGGCCGGTCCACCGCGGGCCAGGGCCGTTCCCGGGTGACGACCTCGACCCCGTGCCAGTCGACCTCCGGGGTGGGCCGCTCGGCGTGCAGGGTCGCGGGCACGATGCCCGCCGCGAGCGCGGACACCGCCTTGATCACCCCGCCGACGCCCGCCGCGGCGGCGGTGTGGCCGATGTTGGACTTGAGCGAGCCCAACAGCAGCGGTGCGCCGGTGCGCCTGCCGTAGGTCGCCACCAGGGCGCCCGCCTCGATCGGGTCGCCGAGCGCGGTGCCCGTGCCGTGCGCCTCCACCAGGTCCACATCGGACGTCCCGAGGCCCGCGGCGGCGAGGGCGTCGCGGATGACCCGCTGCTGGGCGGCGCCGCTGGGCGCGGTGAGCCCGTTGCTCGCGCCGTCGGAGTTCATGGCGCTGCCCCGGATGACCGCCAGGACCGGATGCCCCAGCCTGCGGGCCGCCGACCGCCGCTCGACGATGACGACGCCCGCGCCCTCGGCCATCCCCATCCCGTCGGCTTCGGCCGCGAACGCCTTGCACCGCCCGTCCGGCGACAGCGCCCCGGTCTGGCTCATCCCGACGAAGGGCCGCGACGACGGCATCACCGTGACGCCCCCGGCGATGGCCAGGTCGCACTCCCCCGCGCGCACCGCGGCCGCCGCGAGGTGGATCGCGCTGAGCGAGGACGAGCAGGCGGTGTCGATCGTCAGCGCGGGGCCGTGCAGGCCGAGGGTGTAGGCGACGCGCCCGGAGATGACCGACGGGAAGCTGCCGGTGAGCAGCTGGCCGGTCTCGCTCTCGGCCGGGGCCGCCCGCCCGGTGCCGTAGTCGACCGAGGCGCAGCCGAGGAAGGTCCCGGTCCGGCTGCCCCGCAGGGCGGTGGGGTCGATCCCCGCGCGTTCGACGGCCTCCCAGCACACCTCCAGCGCCAACCGCTGCTGCGGGTCCATCGCCGTGGCCTCCCGCGGCGAGATCCCGAAGAACCCGGCGTCGAACTCCCCCGCCCCGTATAGGAAACCGCCGCGCTGCGCGGTGCTGCTCGTGCGCAGGGCGGCCAGGTCCCACCCGCGATCGGCAGGCAGGTCCCCGGTCGCGTCACGGCGGTCGACGACCAACCGCCACAGCGCCTCCGGCGTCTCGACGCCCCCGGGGTACCGGCACGCCATCGCCACGATGACGACCGGGTCGTCGCTGTCGGCCCCGGTCGCGCCCGGGTTGCTCGGCTGCGTCGGCTCCGGGCCCTGCTCGCCGAGGAGGCGGACCAGGTGCTCGGCGAGTTCGGCGGGCGTCGGGTGGTCGAACACCAGGGTGGCGGGCAGGGCCAGGCCGGTGGCCGCGGTCAGCCGGTTGCGGAGGTCCACGCCGGTGAGGGAGTCGAAGCCGAGGTCCATGAAGGCGCGGTCCGCGCGCACGTCCGCGGGCGACGGCAGTTTGAGCACCGCGGCCGCGTGCGTGCGGACCAGCCCCGCCACGGTGGTCGCGCGTTCGGCCGGCGGGAGGTCGGCGAGGGCGGGGCCGGGGCGGGCGGCTTCCGGGATGGCCGCCGACATCCGGGTCGCGGGCATGGTCGCCCAGTCGATGTCGGCCACCACGACGTCGGTGTCGGCCGCCAAGGCGCGCACGGCGCGCTCGGGGTCCATGAGGGCGGTGCCGATGAGCCGCAGGCCCGCGGCGGCGCGGTCGTCCACCAGGCCGCCGCCCGCCCAGCCGCCCCAGGCGATCGAGGTGGCGGGCAGGCCCGCGGCGCGGCGGGCCGCGGCGAGGGCGTCCAGGTGGGCGTTGGCCGCGCCGTACGCGGCCTGGCCCGCGTTGCCGAGCACCCCGCTGACCGAGGAGAACAGGACGAACGCGGTCAGGTCGAGGTCGCGGGTCAGCTCGTCGAGCAGGTCGGCGGCGTGGGCCTTGGGCGCGAGGACGGCCTCGACCCGCTCGGCCGTCAGGTCGTGGACGAGGCAGTCGTCCAGCACGCCCGCGGTGTGGATGACGGCCGTCGGCCGGTGCTCGGCGATGACCGCGGCGAGTTGGTCGCGGTCGGTGACGTCGGCCTTGACCGCCGTCACCCGCGGTCCCGCCGGGCCGCCGCCGCTGCGCGAGACGAGGACGACCTCGGCGGCGTCCTGCCCCAGCAGCCACCGGGTGGCGTGCCCGGCGAGCGCGCCGCTGCCCCCGGTGATCAGCACCCGGGCGCCCGCCCAGGACGTCCCGCCGCGGAACGCCGTGCGCTCCAGGCGCCGGGCCCGCACGCCGTCGGCGCTGATCGACACCTGGTCCTCGTCGCCGCCGAGCACCGAGCACAGCGCGGCGACGACCCGCGGGGTCAGCTCGGCGGGCAGCTCGACCAGCCCGCCCCACCGCTGCGGCTGCTCCGCGCCGACCGCCCGGCCCAGGCCCCACACCTGGGCGCGCCGCGGGTCCAGCCCGGTCGTCGCCACCCACAGCCGGGCGTCGGTCGTCCTGACCAGCTCGACGACCTCGGCCGGCGTGGGGTCGACGGCGAGGATGTGCTCCGCGTCGCCGCCCAGCTCGGCCCCGCGGACGGCGAGGGCGGCGGCGATCGGCGCGGTGTCGCAGCCGTCCGGGGCGACGATCCGCCACCGGCCGCGCAGGACGGGCACCGCCGTCTCGGGGACCTGCTGCCAGGTCACCCGGTAGGTCCAGCCGTCGAGGGGATCGGCGCCGTGCCAGTACCGCACCCGCTGGAACGGGTAGGTCGGCAGGTCCAGCCGCGCAGGCGGGAACACGGCCGCCCAGTCGACCGGCACGCCGTGGACGTGGGCGTCGGCCAGCGCCCGCAGGAACGCGCGGTGGCCGCCCTCGTCCCGGCGCAGGGTGCCCAGCGCGGCCACCCGCGCGCCCGCCGCGGCCGCCGTCTCCTGCACGGCGGTGGTGAGCACCGGGTGCGCGCTCGGCTCCACGAACCGGCGGAAGCCGCGGGCCAGCAGCGCCCGGGTCGCGTCGGCGAAGCGCACGGGCTCGCGCAGGTTGCGGTACCAGTAGCCGCCGTCGAGGGCCGTGGTGTCGAGCAGTCCGCCGGTGACCGCCGAGTAGAACGGGATCTCCGCAGCCCGCGGCTGGATCTCGACCAGCGCGGCCAGCAGCGCGGTGCGGATCGGCTCGACGTGCGGGGAGTGCGATGCGTAGTTCACCGGCAGCACCCGAGCCCGGACCCCGCGCCGCTCGCACTCGGCGACCAGCCCGCCCAAGTCGTCACCGGCGACCACTGTGGACTGTCCACTGTTGAGGACGGCGACGCACGCGCCGTCGGGCAGGATCGCCGCCACCTCGTCGGCGGGCAGGGCGACCGACACCATGCTGCCGCTGCCCGCCAGGTGCGTCAGCAGCCGCGAGCGCAGCACGACGACCCGCGCGGCGTCGCGCAGCGACAGCGCCCCGGCCACGCAGGCCGCCGCGATCTCCCCCTGCGAGTGCCCCACGACGGCCGCGGGCTCGACCCCGTGCGCGCGCCACAGCCGCGCCAGCGACACCATGACGGCGAACAGCATCGGCTGGACCACGTCGTCGCGGCGCAGGGCCTCCGGGTCGCCGAGGACGTCGCGCAGCCGCCACGGCGCGAACTCGGCGATGGCCGCCGCGCACTCGTCCAGCGCCGCGGCGAACACCGGCGACGACCCGGCCAGCTCCAGCGCCATGCCCAGCCACTGCGCGCCCTGGCCGGGGAAGACGAACACCGTCCCGTCCCGGCTGGGCACGACCGACCCGACGGTCCCGTCCGCCGGGACCTCGCCCCGCGCGAGCGCCGCGATGCCCGCGGCGTCGAACACCGCGGCCCGGTGCTCGAAGGCGGTGCGGGTCAGGGCGAGCGCCGGGGCCAGCGCGGGTTCGCCTGCGCGGTCCGCGAGCCCGGCGGCCTGGGCGCGCAGCGCCTCCGGCGTGCGGGCGGAGATGAGCAGCGGCGCGCCGTCCGGCACCGGTCCCACCACCGCGGGGGCCTGCTGCGGCGGCGACTCCAGCACCACGTGCGCGTTCGTCCCGCTGATCCCGAACGCCGACACGCCTGCGCGGACCGGGCGCTCGCGCGGCAGCGGCGCCGGTTCGGTCGCCAGGCGCAGGTTCGTCCAGTCGACGCGGCTGGTGGGCGTGGCGACGTTGATGGTGGGCGGCAGCGTGCGGTGGCGCAGGGCCAGCACCGCCTTGATCACCCCGGCCACCCCGGCGGCCGCGCCGGTGTGCCCGAGATTGGACTTGACCGAGCCGAGCAGCAGCGGCCGGTCCCGGTCCCCGTGGACGGCGGCGAGCGCGCGGGCCTCGATGGGGTCGCCCAGCCGCGTGCCGGTGCCGTGGGCCTCGACCAGATCGATGTCGGCGGGCGCGAGCCCCGCGTCGGCCAGGGCCGCGGTGATCACCTTGCGCTGGGCGTCGGCGCTGGGCGCGGTGAGCGTGGGGCTGGCCCCGTCGGCGTTGGTGGCGCTGCCGCGCACGACGGCGAGCACGGGCGCGCCCTCGGCGAGCGCGTCGGACAGCCTGCGCAGGTAGAGCACCCCCACGCCCTCGCCCCACGCCGTCCCGTCGGCGTCGTCGGCGAACGCCTTGCACCGCCCGTCCGGCGCCAGGCCGCGCTGCCTGCTGAAGTCCACGAACGGCCCCGGCATGGACATGACCATCACGCCGCCCGCCAAGGCGCCGTCGCACTCCCCCGACCGCAGCGCCCGCACGGCCAGGTGCAGGGCGACCAGCGAGGACGAGCAGGCGGTGTCCACCGTCATGGTCGGCCCCTCCAGGCCGAGCGCGTACGCGACGCGGCCGGAGACGACGCTGACCATCGTCCCGGTCATGGCGTAGCCCTTGATGCCCTCGACCGGCTCGAACATCCGGGGCCCGTAGTCCAGGGCGGTCGCGCCCAGGTACACCCCGGTGCCGGTCCCGCGCAGCCGGGACGGGTCCACCCCGGCGCGCTCGACCGCCTCCCAGGCGACCTCCAGCGCGAGCCGCTGCTGCGGGTCCATCGCCACGGCCTCGCGCGGGGCGATGCCGAAGAAGGCCGCGTCGAAGGTGTCGGCGTCGCGCAGGAACCCGCCGCGCCGGGTGGCGCTGGGCGTGGCCGGGTCCCACCCGCGGTCGGACGGGAACGGCGCGCCCGCGTCGCGGCCCTGCGCCAGCAGCTCCCACAGCTGCTCGGGTGATCCCACCCCGCCCGCGAACCGGCAGCCGATCCCGACGATGGCGATGTCCGAGCTCATGGTGGCCAGACCCCCGATCCGGTGTGTCCCGCAACCGTCGCCGAGCCCGTTGACCCCGCGCTGACACGTCCCGCACAAATCCGGGGATTCGCCGCCCCTGCCTGGAATTCCGGCCTCGACAGGCGATCATCCGGCGGTAGTCTCGCGGAGACGGAAAGGGGTGGCTGTGGACGACTGCGTCCTGGTCGAGATCGCCGACGGGGTCCATGCCTGGGTGCAGGCCGACGGCACCTGGTGGATCAACAACGCGGGGCTGGTGCGGGGGCGCGACGGCGTCGCCCTGATCGACACCTGCGCCACGCGCAAGCGGACCGAGCGGTTCCTCGCCGCCGTGCGCGCGGTCGCGGGCGCCGCCCCGATCCGGTTCGCGGTCAACACGCACCTGCACGGCGACCACTGCTACGGCAACGCCCTGCTGCCCGCCGAGACCGCGATCGCCGGGCACAGCAAGACGCGCGAGGGCCTGCTGGCCGACGTCCTGCTCACCGCGGCCCCACCGGTGTGGTCGCCCATGCCGGAGTTCGGGGTCGGCAGCGTCCGCCCGCCCACGGTGATCGTGGACGACGCGCTGACGCTGCACCTGGGCGAGCAGCGCATCGACCTGCGCCACCCCGGCTACCCCGCGCACACCGAGGGCGACGTCGTGGCCTGGCTGCCCGAGTCCAAGGTGCTCTTCGCAGGCGACCTCCTCTTCCACGGCATCACGCCGATGGTCCTCATGGGCTCCCTCGACGGCGCCCTGCGCTCGCTGGCCTGGCTGGCGGACTTCGGCGCGGAGACCGTCGTGCCCGGGCACGGACCCGTCATCCACGACCTGGCCCCGGTCCTCGACGCCCACGAGCGGTACTACCGGTTCATCGCGGCCACCGCGGCCGAAGGCCGGGCGGCGGGCCGGTCGCCGCTGGCGGCCGCGGACGTCGACCTCGGCGAGTTCGCCGACTGGCCGGACCCCGAGCGCGTGGTCCTCAACCTGCACCGCGCCTACGCCGACCTCGACGGCAAGCCGGTGGACCTGGTCGCCGCGCTGACCGACGCCATCACCTGGAACGGCGGGCCGCTGCGCTGCGCGGTGTGACCGGGGCTTGACACCAGCCATCTGGGAGCGCTCCCATAGGGGCGTGCTCACCAAGACGATGGTCGGACTGCTCACCGCCGGGACGCTGGTCGCCTGCGGCTCGGGAACCACGGAGGTGACGGTCGGGCTGTACGCCGACTTCGGCTACGCCGACCTCATCGCCGAGTACGAGCGGGCGCACCCGGACATCGACGTGGTGGTCCGCACCGCCGACCCCGACGAGCACCACCGGGCGCTGGCCGCCGGCCTGGCCGAGGGCACGGCCGCCGACATCGAGGCGATCGCCCTCGACCGCGTGCACGAGTTCACCCGGTCGCCGGGCGACTTCGTCGACGTGACCACCACGGGTATGGCCAACCGCTGGCTGGGCTGGGTGTGGTCGGCGTCGCTGAGCGCCGACGGCAGGCAGATCGGCTACGGCGCCCACATCGGCGGCCTGGCCGTCTGCTACCGCCCCGACCTGCTGTCGGCCGCCGGGCTCCCCGTCGACCGCGACGACCTCGCCGCGCGGTGGCCGACCTGGGAGGCGTACCTCGACCTGGGCAAGCGGTTCCAGGCGTCCGCCCCGGCGGGCGTGTCCTGGGTGGACAGCCTCCCGGCCGTGCTGGACGCGATGGCCGACCAGTCGCCCGACGACCTCAAGCAGGCGTGGGACCTGGCGATGACCGCCGTGGACCTCACGGGCGGGACCGAATCCGCGACAACCCTTTGCTCGGCCGGGCAGATGCCGGACGGCGGAGGGTGGGACATGACCACCGTGCCCGGCGCGGGCGGCAACCGCGGCGGCGCGTACCTCACGGTCCCCGCGGAGGGCTCGAACGTCGAGGAGGCCACGGCGCTCGCCGCATGGCTGACCGCGCCCGAGCAGCAGGCCCGGGTCTTCGCCGCGACCGGGCTCCTGCCGTCCACGCCCTCGGTCTACGGCGAGCAGTCCGTCGCGGGCCGCCCCGACCCGGCCGTCAACGACGCCCCCGTCGGCCGGTTGCTCAGCCAGGCCGCCACTGCCCTCGGTCCGCACCCGACGCACGCGCAGGCCGCCCTGGACCGGGCGGCGCAGCGGGTCGCCGCGGGCGAGTTGTCGTCAGCACAGGCGTGGAACCAGGTCAGTGCGGAGATCGAGGGGTTGGCCAAGTGAGCTTCCTGTGGGGTGTGGCCACCTCGGCCTACCAGATCGAGGGCGGCGCCACCGAAGACGGCCGCGGACCGTCCATCTGGGACACCTTCGCGGCCAAGCCGGGCGCCACCAAGGACGGTCGGACCGGGGCGGTGGCCTGCGACCACTACCACCGCTGGCCCGAGGACCTGGAGCTGCTGAGCAGGCTGGGGGTTCAGGCGTACCGCTTCTCGATCGCCTGGACGCGGGTGCAGCCCAGCGGCCGGGGCGCCCCGGAGCGGCGCGGCGTCGACTTCTACCGGCGCATCGCCGACGAGCTGCGCAGGCGCGGGATCGAGCCGTTCGCCACGCTCTACCACTGGGACCTGCCGCAGGGCCTGGAGGACACCGGCGGCTGGCGCAGCCGCGACACCGCCCACCGCTTCGCCGACTACGCCGCCTTCATCCACGGCGAGCTGGGCGAGTCCATCCGGTTCTGGACGACGGTGAACGAGCCGTTCGTCTCCGCCGTCGCCGGGTACGCCGAGGGCAGGCACGCCCCGGGCGCGCGGGAGGGGCACGGCTCCCTCGCCGCCGCCCACCACCTGCTGCTCGCGCACGGCCTGGCGGTGCGGGCGATGCGCGAGCAGGCGCCGGCCGACCACCGGTTCGGGATCGTGCTGAACCAGTCCCCCGCCGTGCCGGTCGGCCCGGGGGACGCCGCCGCGGCCCAGCGCTTCGACCTGCTGCTGCGCAGGCAGTTCACCGAGCCGCTGTTCGGCGGGGCCTACCCGGCTGACTACGCCGGGACGTTCGGGGCGATCACCGACCTGTCCTTCCGCCGCGACGGCGACCTCGACGTGATCGGCGCCCCGCTGGACTACGTGGGCATCAACTACTACTACCGCCGCCACGTCGCCGACGCTCCCCCGCGCACCGCCGACCCCGCCGCCCGCACCGCCGACGACATCGGCGTCGACCTGACCCGGCTGCCGGATGTGCCCAGGACCGGCCTGGGGTGGCCGGTGGAGCCCGACGGGCTGACCGAGGCGCTGACCGACCTGGTCCGCCGCTACCCCAACCTGCCGCCGGTCTACCTGACCGAGAACGGCTGCGCCTACCCGTCGTCCCCTGATGACCAGGAGCGGATCGAGTTCCTGGCGGGGCACCTCGCCGCGCTGCGGGCGGCGATCGCGGCCGGGATCGACGTGCGCGGCTACTTCCACTGGTCGCTGCTGGACAACTTCGAGTGGGCCCACGGGTACGGGCCGCGGTTCGGGCTGGTCCACGTCGACTACGACACCCTGGCCCGCACGCCGAAGGCCAGCTTCGAGTGGTACCGGGAGGTGATCGCCCGCGGGGAGCCGTGAGTTGGTCACCTCCGCGCGCGCACCCCTTGTCCGCCGCGGCCGGTCTCCCCTATCCAAGGGGGGTGGACTGGTACCAGAACCCGACCGCGAATCCGTGCGACCTGCTGCGCGAGTGGCTGGCCGCCCCGGGCCTGACCGACCCGGGCGCGCTGGCGCTGGCGACGGCGGGCCCCGACGCGCGCACGTCGAGCCGGATCGTGCAGCTGCTGCGGGTGACCGGCGACGGGATCGTCTTCGCCAGCTTCAGCGACAGCCCCAAGGGCCGCGACATCGCCGCGACCGGGTGGGCGTCGGGGGTGCTGTACTGGAGGGAGAACCGCCGCCAGGTCACCCTCGCAGGCCCCACGTCGGTCCTGCCCGCCGCCGACTCCGACGCGCTGTGGGCGGCGCGCCCGGACCACGTCCTGCCGATGTCGGTGGCGACCCGGCAGAGCGCCCCCCTGACCGACCCGGCCGCCCTGCGCGCCCGCGTCCAGCAGATCGCCTCCGGCGCCCGCCCACCCCGGCCCGCGACCTGGGTCGGCTACCACCTGAAGCCCGCCACGATCGAATTCTGGGAAGACCAACCCGACCGCTTCTACCACCGCCTCCGCTACGACCGCGGCCCGAACTGGACCACCACCCGCCTACAGCCCTAGGAACGTCCCCCTGGCGACGACCACCGCAGCCCCGGCGACATCAATCCGCTCGATCCCCTCGGCCGATCCGGTGACCTTGGCGTACATTGTGGACGGCCGCCCCATCTCGACCCCTTGCCGGATCGTGATCCCGTCCCCGTACCCCGCCAACCCGTACCGGGCGAGATGCAACGCCAACGGCCCCGCGGCCGACCCGGTGGCCGCGTCCTCGGCGACACCGTAGGCAGGGGAGAACATCCTGGTCCGCCAGACATCCCCGGCAGGCGCGAAGCAGTTGGCCGCCATGTCCTCATGCTCGGCCAACATCCGCAAATCCGGCCGCACGGCGGCAAGCGCCGCCTCATCCGCCACCCCCACAAACACATGCCGAGGCCCATTCCGATAGGCGACGACCGGCACCGTGGACCCCTCCAGCCCGAGGGCGCGCAGCAGATGCTCCGCCCCCTCGTACTCCTCCCACACCGGCAACGGCTGCCGCATGGAAGCCCCCCGAACCACCCCACCCACCCGATAAAGCCGAAACGGCACCTTCCCCATCCCCGTCTCCATCACCAGTTCCTCACCCGCATCCCCCACACCCCACCAATCAACCTCCCCACCCCAACCCGATCCACCCACTCCACCCGCGCCACCCCCTCCTGCGCCACCCCCACCCCAACCCGATCCGCCAACACCACCCGCGCCACCCCCACCAGCGCCACCGCCACCCCAAGCCGCGTCGACGCCTTCCCCGGCCTTGCTCGCCTTTCCGTCGCCCGCGCCTTCCCCCGCCCCAGCCTCGCCTGCACCATCCCCGGCCTTGCTTCCCGCTTCCTCCCCCTCAATCTCAATCCCCTCTCCCTTACCGGAGTGTCGCGTCCGGTTTTGTCGGTCCTCTCCGATAGGATGGAGACCGAGGGGGTCAGCCCCCTGGGAGGGCGGGGTCTGTCCTGGGGTTGATGTGGTTGGGGTGGAAGCGAGCACGATGGCGGTGCCCAGGGTGGGGTGGCCTGCGAAGGGGAGTTCGTTGACCGGGGTGAAGATGCGGACCCGGACGTCGCCGCCAGACTCCGGGGGGAGGACGAAGACGGTCTCGGAGAGGTTCATCTCGCGGGCGATGCGTTGCATGAGCGCGGTGGGGATGTCGGTCGCGTTGGTGAAGACGGCGACGGGATTGCCTTGCAGGGCAACGGTTGTGAAGACGTCGGCGATTGCGTAGGGGGTCATGCGGGCACGGTACCGCGCGGGTGTCCAAGTCCTCGATCAGTCGGTTGGACAGCGGTTGACCGGGTGGGTGGGGCGTCGTTAGAACGGGATCGGTCTCCCGGAAGCGAGGTCAGCGTGTTCGACACCGACATCGAGCTGCGGCGCCGCAACCGCGCGGTGGTCGAGGATTACCTGAGCAGGCAGGGGGAGTCGCGGTTGACGCGGTACCTGCTGTTCACCGAGGACGGCAGTGCCGGGCTCTACACCGCCGACACCGCGGAGCCGGTCGTCTCGCGCGGGCACGACCTGTTGCGCAGGCACGGGGAGTGGTCGCTGCGGATGTTCCCCGACTGGGTGTGGTTCAACATCGAGATCTTCGAGACGCAGGACCCCAACCGGTTCTGGGCGGAGTGCGACGGCGAGGGGCAGATCCGCTACCCCGGCTATCCGCCCGGCCACTACCGCAACCACTTCCTGCACTCCTTCGACCTCGCCGACGGCAAGATCGTCCGGCAGCGGGAGTTCATGAACCCGTTCAACCAGCTCCGGGCGCTCGGCATCGAGGTGCCGGTGATCGACCGCGGCGGCATCCCGACCTGAGGGGGGCGACCCAGGTGCACAGCGACCAGGCGGCGACCGGCGCCGCGATCGAGATCATCACCGGCGGGTGGCGGGCGCAGGCGCTCTACGTCGCGGTGAAGCTCGGCGTGCCCGACCACATCGCCGCGGGGCGGGGCACGCCCGCCGAGCTGGCGGCGGCGACCGGGGCCGCGCCCGAGGGCATCCACCGGCTGATGCGGCTGCTGGTGGCGATGGGGGTGTTCACCGGCGACGGCGAGTCCGGCTACGGCAACACCGACGTCTCCCGGGTGCTGCTCGACCAGCCCGGCAGCCTGCGCGACATGTGCCTGCTCTACGGCGAGGAGTTCTACACCGCGTGGGCGCACGCCGAGCACGCCGTCCGCACGGTCAGCGCGGGCTGGGACGTCGCCTTCGGCGAGCCGCTCTACACCTACCTCGACACCCGCCCCGAGGCCGCCGACCGCTTCCAGGCGGCGATGAAGGCGGGCAACCTCTTCTTCGACCACGTGCCGCAGGTCATCGACTTCGCGGGCAAGCACATCGTGGACTGCGGCGGCGGCGCGGGCCAGCTCCTCGGCACCCTCCTGGCCGCCGTCCCGGACGCCCGGGGCACGTTGATCGACCGCGAGCACGTCGCGCCGATCGCCAAGGAGAAGCTGGCGCACCTCGGCGACCGGGTGGCCGTCGTCGGCGGCGACATGTTCGCGGAGGTGCCGCAGGGCGGCGACATCTACCTGCTGTGCCGGGTGCTGGCGGGCTGGGACGACGACGCCGTGGCCGGGCTGTTCGCCCGCTGCCGGGCCGCGCTGCCCGGACCGGACGGCCGGGTCGTGGTCCTGGAGCGGGTCGTGGTGGACGAGGGCGCGACGGTGCTGCCGTCGCTGTGGGACCTGCACCTGCTGATGACCAACGGCGGCAGGCACCGCACCCTCGACCGCTTCCGCGCCCTGCTCGCGCGGGCGGGCCTGGTGGTCGAGCGCGTGGCGGACCTGCCGATGGAAACCTCGGCAATCATCGCCAAAGCCGCATAATCACCCAAACGGGCTGGTCAGCGCGCTGCGGTGATTCGGTGTCCCGCAGGATGGGTACCCAGTGGCATACCCATTGCCTGTCGAGAGGACCGACGAGATGACCAGGGCCGACGCAGAGACCACGCATCGGGAGGACGTGGGACGGGTGCCTCGGCGGCGGGGCGCGGTGAACGGGGTGCTGCTCGTCCTGCTGGGGCTGTGGGGCGCGCTCATCCCCTTGATCGGACCCTACCTCGGGATGTCGTACGGGACCGACCAGCCGTGGCAGTTCACCGCTGCCCGGCTGCTGCTGAACTTCCTGCCCGGCCTGCTGGTCGTGCTGGGCGGGCTCGGGCTCATCGCCAGCGCGCGCAGCGCGGGCGGGGTGCTGTGGGGCTGGCTGGCCGCGCTGGGCGGCGCCTGGTTCGTCCTCGGCCAGACCGTCAGCTCCATGTGGAACGGCGGCGCGCCCGCGGGCGGGCGCCCGATCGGCGACTCCCCGGTCACCCGGGCCGCCATCGAGCTGGTGTACCACCTCGGGCTGGGCACGCTGATCGTGTTCCTGGCGTCGGTGGCCCTCGGCCGCTTCACCGCCGGGACGGGCCGCGTGGTCGCCAACGTTCCCGAGCAGCACCGCGCCTACCACGACGACACCACCCGCGCGGACATGACGCGGACGGACACGCCCCTGCGCGATGACACCGTCGGCAAGCACCGCGCCACCGGGGCCACTGCCGGCACCACCACCGGACCCATCCCCGGCACCACCACCGGCGCGACCCGCGACGACCTCTACGAGCAGGCCGCGCACGACCAGGCTGCCCGCGACCAAGCGGCCCGCGGCGAGGTGACCGACGCGCACCCGCACCGCAGGAGCTGGCTCGGCCTGGGCAACCGGGGATGATCAGGAACAGCGGGGCGGTCCAGCGCGTTGGGGTCGGACATGACCGATGACCACGCGCTGGACCTGCTCCGCGACCGCCCCTTCGGCGCGCTCGTCACCATCAAGCGCGACGGCAGGCCGCAGCTGTCCAACCTCCTGCACCACTACGACCCCGCCACCAGGACCTTGCGGATGTCGGTGACCGACGACCGGGCCAAGACGGCCAACCTGCGCCGCGACCCGCGCGCGTCCTACTACGTCACCAGCGCCGACGGCTGGCGCTACCTGGTGGTCGAGGGCACCGCCGAGTTCTCCGCCGTGGCCCAGTCCCCCGACGACGACGCCGTCGGGGAACTGGTCCAGCTCTACCGCGACCTCAGCGGCGAGCACCCCGACTGGGACGACTTCCGCGCCGCCATGGTCGCCGAGAAGCGCATGGTGCTGCGCCTGCGGGTCGACCGGCACTACGGCTTGAGCGTGCGCTGACGGATCACGTCGTAGAGCGCCGTCCAGCTCTCCCGGCCGCGCCCCGCCGCGATCAGGCGGTCGTACAGCGACAGCACCGCGGCGGGCAGCGCGGCGTCGACGCCCGCCTGCTCGCTGGCCCCGACGATGTGGCGGGCGGTGGCACCCATCATCAGCGCGTTGGCCTCCTCCCCCGGGTGCTGCCCGCTGGCGATGTTGGCGAAGGTCTCCTCCAGGTACATGGGCATGGTCGTGAGGGTCTCGGCCAGGTACGGGCTGAGCACCTTCGGGTCGACCCCCGCCTCATCGATGAGCGCGGCCGCGTGCAGGACCACCGCCAGGACGGTCAGGAACACGTCCAGCTGGGCCTGGTAGAACAGCTGCGCCAGGCCGTGCTCGGCGCCCATGTAGTCGGTCCTGCCGATGACGGCCAGCGTCTCGGCGTGCTCGTCGAAGACGGCCCGCGGGCCGCTGTAGAAGACGTAGGACGCCTCCCCGCCGACCAGCTGGGCGGGCACCATCACCCCGCCGACGACCAGCTCGGCGCCGCGGGCGGCCAGCCAGGCGGCGGCCTTCACCGTGTCGCCCGGGGTGTCGGAGCTGAGGTTGACGATGACCCGCCCGGCCACGTCCACCCCGTCGAGGATGTCGTACATCGCCTGGTAGTCGGTCAGGCTCAGCAGCACCAGCCGGTTCGCCGCGACCGCGTCCGCCGGGGTCTGCGCCCGGATCGCGCCCCGCTCGACCAGCCCGTCGGCCCGCGCCGCCGTCCGGTTCCACACCGTGACCCGGTACCCCGCGTCCAGGTACCGCGCCACCATCGCCTGCCCCATCGGGCCGAGTCCGATCAGGGTCAGTTCCTTCGTCATGGCTCGCCTCTCGTGGTCTCCACTGGTGGGACCACGGTCGCCGACCGCGCGCACGGAACGCGCACGGTCCGCGCACGGCTCAGCTGATGATGCCCTGCTGCGGCAGCGGCCGCCGCCGCCGCGGCGCGCCCGCCGACGGCGGCGGGACGACCGGGCCGATGTCGCCGTCCGGGGCCTCGTCGAGGTCGACCACGACCGGCGCGTGGTCGCTGGGCTTGGTCCCCTTGCGGGCGGCGCGGTCGACCCAGGCGGCGCGGACGCGCTCGCGCAGCGGCGTCCCGGCCAGGATCAGGTCGATGCGCATGCCGAGGTTCTGGTGGAACGTGCCCGCCCGGTAGTCCCAGTAGGAGAAGATCCGCTCGTCGGGCCAGCGCTCGCGCACCACGTCGTGCAGGCCGACGGCGCGCAGGTCGGCGAGCGCGGCGCGCTCGGGCTCGGTGACGTGGGTGTGGCCCGCGTAGGCGGCGGGGTCGAACACGTCGGCGTCGCTGGGCGCGATGTTCATGTCGCCGCACACCATCGCCGAGTCCGCGTGCGGGGCGACGGCCTCGGTCAGCGCCGCCAGCCACGCGAGCTTGTAGCGGTAGTGGTCGGAACCGGGCACCCGCCCGTTCGGCACGTACACCGACCAGACCCGCACGCCCGCACAGGTCGCCGAGACCGCCCGGGCCTCCTGGTGCGGGAACCCGGGCGCGCCGGGCAGGCCGATCGCCACGTCGTCGAGGCCGACGCGGGAGAACAGGGCGACCCCGTTCCACTGGCCTTCGCCGTGCGCGGCGACGGCGTAGCCGCGGGCGGCGAACTCCGCCCCGAGCAGGTCGGTGAACGCCGCGTCGGTGAGCTTGGTCTCCTGCAGGCAGACCACGTCCGGCGCGCGCTCGTCCAGCCAGGGCAGGAGCCGGGGCACGCGCTGCTTCACCGAGTTGACGTTCCACGTGGCGATCCGCACGCCACCCACGGTAGTCGGGAACTCCCGCGCCGACCCGTCCGACTACCCCAAGCGCAGGTACCGTCGAGGCCGAGGTGAGACCCCAGAGATGACGCGCAGCAAGAACCCCGTGACCGCAGCCCGGAGCGGGGTGTCCCTCAACGTGATCCTGACCGCCGTCGTGGTGGTCGTCGCGGTCCTCGTGGTGGGCGGCATCCTGCTGTTCAACCGCTCCGACTCCCCTGAGGGCGGGGGCGTGCCCGCCGGCGTGCTGAACCCGCCCGGCAGCCACACGCTGACCGAGGCGCCCGAGGCGAAGGTGACGATCGTCGAGTTCCTCGACTACCAGTGCCCGGCGTGCCAGCAGTACTACACCAACATCACCAGCAAGATCGAGAAGGACTACGCGGGCCGGGTGACCTTCGTGGTCCGCAACTTCCCGCTGGACATGCACCCGCTGGCCCAGCCCGCCGCCCGCGCCGCGGAGGCCGCCGCCGAGCAGGGCAAGTTCGCCGAGATGTACCACCAGCTCTACAGCAACTACGCCCAGTGGGCGCTCAGCGCGGACGGCCAGGCGGTCAACGACGACGCCGCGGCCGCGGGCAAGCTGTTCCGCGGCTACGCCGAGCGGATCGGGCTCGACCTGGCGAAGTTCGACGCCGACGTGGCCTCCCCCGCGGTGCAGGCGCGCATCGACGAGGACGTCGCCGACGGCCGCGCGGCCGGGGTGTCGAGCACGCCGTCGATCTTCGTCAACGGGCGGCTGTTCGAGCCGACCGGCAAGACCTACGGCGACGTGGAGGCCCAGCTGCGCGAGCTGGTGGACGGGGAGCTGGGCGAGTGAGCCGGGCGCTGTCCTGGCTCTACGTCGTCGGCGGCGGGCTGGGCCTGGCCGCGGCCGTCGCGCTGATCCTGGAGAAGCTGGCCGTCCTGGCCGACCCGACGCACGTCCCGCTGTGCTCGATCAACCCGGTGGTGTCCTGCGGCTCGGTGATGGAGAGCCCGCAGGCGGCGGCGTTCGGCTTCCCCAACCCGCTGATCGGCATCGCCGCGTTCTCCGTCGTGGTCACCGCGGGCGTGGCCGGGCTGGCCGGGTTCCGGCCGCCGCGCTGGTTCCGGCTGGGGATGCTGGTCGGCACCATGCTCGGCCTGGTGTTCGTGCACTGGCTGATCTTCGCCAGCCTCTACGACATCCGCGCGCTGTGCCCGTACTGCATGGTCGTGTGGGCGGTGATGGCCCCGCTGTTCTGGTACACGCTGCTGGACACCTTCGAGCTGCCGGCGCTGCGCCGGGTGCACAGCGTGATCCTGGCGCTGTGGTACGTGGTGGTCGTGGCGCTGGTGCTGCAGGCGTTCTGGGACTTCTGGACGGGCTGACCCGCACAGAACCTCCACACCTCGCCCCGGCTTCGCCCACAACCGCTGCTTAGAGTCGGCGGCATGGGCAACAGGCGTGTGCTGGTGGTCGAGGACGAGCAGACCATCGCGGAATCGGTCGCGGCGCGGCTGCGGGCCGAGGGCTTCACCGTCGAGGTGGCCTGCGACGGGCCGTCCGGGGTGGCCGCGGCCCAGGCCAACCCGCCGGACCTGGTCGTGCTCGACGTCATGCTGCCCGGCTTCGACGGCCTGGAGGTCTGCCGCCGCGTGCAGGCCGAGCGGCCGGTCCCGGTGCTGATGCTCACCGCCCGCGACGACGAGAACGACATGCTGGTCGGCCTGGCGGTCGGCGCGGACGACTACCTGACCAAGCCGTTCTCCATCCGGGAGCTGGCCGCCCGGGTGCACGCCCTGCTGCGCCGGGTCGAGCGCGCCGCGGCCACCACCGGCCCGCTGGTCGTCGGCGACCTGGAGGTCGACCCGGTGCAGCGGCGGGTGCGGCGGGCCGGGGTGGAGGCGCACCTGACGCCCATCGAGTTCGAGCTGCTGGCCTACCTGGCGGCCCGCCCGCGCGCCGTGCAGCCCAGGGAGCGGCTGCTCGCCGAGATCTGGGGCTGGACCGACGCCGCGGGCACGCGCACGGTCGACAGCCACGTCAAGGCGCTGCGCCGCAAGCTCGGGGCGGACCTCATCCGGACCGTGCACGGCGTGGGGTACGCGCTGGAGGTCACCCGGTGAAGGCGCGCATGGCGGCGCTGGTCGACCTGCTGCCCCGGCCGCTGGACCCGGTGCGCTCGATCAAGCTGAAGATCGGCATCCTGCTGGTCGCCTCCGGCAGCGCGGCGCTGGGCTACTTCTGGCTGATGATCGGCTGGATCCCGCCGACGACCTCGATCACCGCGATCATCGGCGCGCTGCTCACCTCGCAGATCCTGGCGCACGGGATGACCAGGCCGCTGCGGGAGATGACGGCCGCGGCCCGCGCGATGGCCCGCGGCGACTACTCCCGGCGGGTGCGCGTCACCGCCCGCGACGAGGTGGGCGAGCTGGGGCGGGCGTTCAACCAGATGAGCGCCGACCTGGCCGACGTGGACCGCACGCGGCGGGAGCTGATCGCCAACGTCTCCCACGAGCTGCGCACGCCGATCGCCGCGTTGCAGGCGGTGCTGGAGAACGTCGTCGACGGCGTGAGCCCGGCCGACCCGGCGACCATGCGCACCGCGCTGGCCCAGACCGAGCGGCTGGGCAGGCTGGTCACCGAGCTGCTGGACCTCTCGCGCATCGACGCGGGCGCCCACCCGCTGCGCCCCGAGCCGGTCGCGGTCGCGCCGCTGCTGGCCGACGTGGTGGCCGAGGCCGAGGTCAACGCCGCCGCCACCGGCCGCACCCCGTCGTTCCAGGTGTCGGTGGTCCCCCCGGCCGCGGTCGTCCGGGCCGACCCCGAGCGCCTGCACCAGGTGCTGGCCAACCTGGTCGACAACGCCGTCCGCCACGGCCCGGCCGACGGCCTGGTCCGGCTCACGGCGGCGGCGGGGCCGGGCGAGCTGTGCATCGAGGTGGCCGACGACGGGCCGGGGATCGCGGTGGAGGAGCGCGCCCAGGTCTTCGGCCGCTTCACCCGCGGCGAGCGCGCCTCCGGCGGCGGCACCGGCCTGGGCCTGTCGATCGCCAAGTGGGCGGTGGACCTCCACGGCGGCACGATCGGCGTCATCGACTCCGACCGCGGCTGCCGCATTCGGGTCACGTTGCCCGCCTGAGCAATTCCGCAAGATTTTCGCCGAGTAGGAGTCGGGGTCGAGCCATGCCGGAATCAACCGCAATCGGGGTCCTCACCAAGCCGGTGCCGGATCGGGAGTGGACCGCGCCCGCCTCCCGCAGGGTGCTCGCGGTAGTCGGTGCGGGAGCGCTCGCCGCCGCGGTGCTCGCGCCGGTCGGGGCGGTCGGGTTGGGGTGGTCGCTGGCGTTCCTGGTGCTCGCCGCGGCGGTCGGCCTGCTCCGCCGCCTCGACGGCCACCGGGCGGGCGCGGTCTGGCTCGGGCTGGCGGTGGCCTTGGCGGCGACCGCGGCGATCAGGGACGCCGGGTGGCTGTTCGTGCTCTGCCTGCTCGGCGCGGTGGTGTGCTTGTCGTTGGCGGTGGCCGGCGGGCGGTCGGCCGGGGAGTTGGGGATGGGGGCGGTGGCGCTGGTGGGGACCGGGCTGCTCACCTGGCCTCGGCTGGCGACCGGGGCGGCCGCGGCGGTGCGGGGGCGCCGCGACGGGCCGCGGATCGGGCTGGCCATCGCGGTGGGAGCCGTGCTGCTGCTGGTGTTCGGGGCGCTGTTCGCCACGGCCGACGCGGCGTTCGCCGACCTGGTGGTGACGCTGGTCCCGGACCTGTCCGGGTTCAGCGGGCCGTCGCTGGCGGTGTTCCTCGTCGCCGTGGTGCTGCTGGCCGGGGCTGCCTTCCACCGCCGCGACGCCGCTGCCCGCACGCGGCCGGGCAAGCGGGTTCGGCTGGTGGAGTGGGCGCTGCCCGTGGGTGTGCTGCTGGGGCTGTTCGCGCTGTTCATCGGCGTGCAGGTGGCTGCGCTGTTCGGCGGCGACGCCTACGTCACCGCGACCGCAGGGCTCACCTACGCCCACTACGCGCGCAGCGGCTTCTGGCAGCTCCTGGCCGTGACCGCCCTGACCCTCGGAGTGATCGCGGTCGCCGCGCGGGTCGCGCCCCGCGGCACCGCGGTCGAGCGGGGCTGGCTGCGCGGGCTGCTCGGCGGGCTGACCGCCGCCGCGCTGGTGGTCGTCGCCTCCGCGCTGACCCGGCTGTGGCTCTACCAGCAGAGCTACGGCTTCACCGTGCTGCGGCTGCTGGTCGGCGTCGCGGAGCTCTGGCTCGGGCTGGTGTGCCTGATGGTGCTGGCCGCGGGCAGGCGGCTGGCCGCGGCCTGGCTGCCCGCCGCCGTGCTGGGCAGCGGGCTGGCCGCCCTGCTCGGCCTGGTCGTCCTCAACCCGGAGGCGTTCGTCGCGCGGTGGAACGTGCAGCGCTACGCCGAGACCGGGCGCATCGACACCGGGTACCTCGCCGGGCTCTCCGCCGACGCCGTGCCCGCGCTCGCCGAGCTGCCCGCCGAGGTGCGCGGCTGCGTGCTCCAGCCGCACGCCGCGCGCCTGGCGACTGAAGGCCCGACCGAGTGGAACTGGGGCCGGGCCGCGGCCCGGGATTTCCTGCTCCAGCCGCAATTCTGCGCATCATTGCCGAAATAGCGCGCCAACCGGGGGGAAACTTTGCTGCACCCGCGCGGCAATTCCCCCAGTACGATCCCGGCGACTTTCCGATCGCCGGGAGAATCCTCATGACGACAATGGCCATTGTCGGCCCCGGTGCGCTGGGCACCGTGTTCGCGCACGCCGCGCTGGAAGCGGGCATCGACCCGCTGGTCTGCGCGCGCAGGCCGCTGGCCGGGCTGGCGCTGCGCGCGGGCGGGGTCCGCACGGAACTCCCGGTGCGCGTGATCACCCGGCCCGACCAGGCCGAACCCGCCGAGTGGGTGCTGCTGACCACCAAGGCCCGCGACGCCGCCTCCACCGCGCCGTGGATGGCCCGGCTGCTGCGGCCCGGCAGCACGCTGGTCGCCCTGCAGAACGGCGTCGAGCACGCCGAGCACGCCGGGCCCCTGCTCGGCCCGGCCGCGCTGCTGCCCGGCCTGGTCTACATCGCCGCCGAGCGCCGCGCCGACGGCGAGGTGCTGCACCGGCGGGGGCGGGAGGTCGTCGTCCCGCGGTCCCCGGCGGCCGCCGCGCTGACCCGGCTGCTGGCCGGGTCGGGCCTGCTCGTGCGCCAGGACGCCGACTTCACCACCGCAGCGTGGCGCAAGCTGCTCGGCAACGCCGCGGCCAACCCGATCACCGCGCTCACCCTGCGCCGGATGGAGGTCATGGAGTCCGCGCGGATGCTCGACCTCGCCGACGTCGTGCTGCGCGAGGCGGTGGCCGTCGGCCGGGCGGCCGGGGCCGACCTCGGGCCCGCCGACATCGCGGCCACGCTGGAGTTCTACCGCGGCTTCGACGGCGCGGACGGCACGTCGATGCTCTACGACCGGCTCGCGGGCAGGCCGCTGGAGACAGAGCTGATCACCGGGGTGATCGTCCGGCTCGGCCGGGCCCACGGCATCCCGACCCCGGCGAACGACCTGCTGCACACCCTGCTGGACGCCTGCGCGCCCGCCTGAGTGACACCGTTGACAGAACAACCGTCCACGCGCCACGCTGGGAGCGCTCCCAACCCGGATTGGAGTGGACATGCGACGAAGCATGCTGGCCGCCGTCGTCCTCGGCGTGGCCGTGGTGGCGGTTCCGCAGGCCCAAGCCAGCCGCGCGGCGGCGCCGGACCTGGACACCCTGGTCGTGGAGACCACGCAGGTCGCGTTCGGGCTCCGGCGGCCGACCGCGATCGCGGCCCCGGACGACGGCAGCGGCAGGCTGTTCATCACCGAGAAGGCCGGGACCGTGCGGGTGTACCACCCGGACACCGGCCTGGCCGCCGAGCCGCTGCTCGACATCTCCGCCGCGGTGAGCACCAGCGGCAACGAGCGCGGCCTGCTGAGCATCGCCCCCTCCCCCGACTACGCCGCCGACCAAGCGCTCTACCTGGCCTACACGCGCTCGTCCGACAACGCCGTCACCCTGGCCCGCTACGCGGGCGGCGCCCTGACCGAGCTGCTCACCCAGGAGCACGCGACCTACGCCAACCACAACGGCGGCCAGCTGGCCTTCGACGGCGACGGCTACCTGTACTGGGGCATCGGCGACGGCGGCAGCGCAGGCGACCCGTTCGACGCGGGCCAGCGGCTGGACACCCTGCTCGGCAAGATCCTGCGCCTGGACGTGAGCTGCCCGCTGTACTGCGTGCCCGCGGACAACCCGTTCGTCGGCGTCGCGGGCGCGCGGCCGGAGATCTGGGCCTACGGCCTGCGCAACCCGTGGCGCTTCTCCTTTGACCCGGCCGACGGCTCGCTGTGGATCGCCGACGTCGGCCAAGGCGCCCTGGAGGAGGTCGACCACCTGCGCGCCGACCAGGGCGGCGCGAACCTGGGCTGGTCCTGCCGGGAGGGAACGGCCCTGTTCGACCCGTCCCGCTGCCGCAGCGGGGAGACCTATGTGGACCCGGTGTTCACCTACCAGACCTCCGTCGAGGGCTGCGCGGTCATCGGCGGCGCGGTCTACCGCGGCACGCGGTTCGCCGACATCGCGGGTGGTGTCTACCTCGCCTCGGACTACTGCACCAACCCCGCCTTCGCGATCCGCCCCAACGGCGAGGGCACCTACACCAGCGCCCGGATCGGCGAGCTCCCCATCCAGCCCACGAGCTTCGGCACCGATGCCGACGGCGAGATCTACCTGGTGAACGACCTGCCCGGCCAGCTGCACAAGGTCTCGTTCCGCTCCACCGCGTCGTCGTGCTCGGTGGACTACCGGATCGTCACGCAGTGGGGCACCGGCTTCCACGCCGAGGTGGCGCTGACCAACACCGGGGCCACCCCGGTCCCGGCCTGGTCGCTGGCGTGGTCGTTCCCCGACGGCCAGCGGGTCACCCAGGCGTGGAACTCGACCATCAGCCAGGAGGGTGCCGCGGTGACGGCGACCCATGCCGACTGGAACGCCGCGATCGCCCCCGGCAGCACCGTCCACTTCGGCTTCCTGGGCACCCGCGCAGGCGCGAACAACCCGCCGCCCGCCTTCGCGCTCAACGGCGGTACCTGCGGCTAACCTCGGCGGAATGCGGCCGCCGACCCCGGCTTCGCGGATGCCCACCACCGCGCAGCAGAACCCGAGGTCGGCGGCCGGCGCCGCGGGATTGGTCCGGGAACACCAGACAGGCAGGCCCCATCCGGGGCATGCTGGGCAGCATGCGCCTCATCCATCCGGATGACCCCGGATATGACGAAGCCCGCCAGGTGTGGAACGCGGCGGTGGACCGCAGGCCGCGGCTCATCGCCCGCTGCTCCACCGACGCCGACGTGGTGGCCGCCGTGCGGCTGGCCCGCGAGCGCGACCTGGAGATCGGGGTGCGGTGCGGCGGGCACAACCCGGTCGGCTTCGCCGTGCCGGACGGCGGGCTGATGATCGACCTGCGCGGGCACGCCGAGGTGCGCGTCGACCCCGCGGCGCGCACCGCCCGGGTCGGCGGGGGCGCGATGCTGGGCGCGCTGGACTCGGCCACCCAGGTCCACGGGCTGGCCACCACCGCAGGCAACGTCTCGCACACCGGGGTCGGCGGCCTCACCCTGGGCGGCGGCATGGGCTGGCTGGCCCGCGCCCACGGCCTGGCCTGCGACAACGTCCGCTCCTACCGGGTGGTGACCGCCGAGGGCGCGGTGCTGGTCGCCAGCCCGGACGAGCACCCGGACCTGTTCTGGGGCCTGCGCGGCGGGGGCGGCAACTTCGGCGTGGTGACCGAGTTCGAGTTCGCCCTGCACCCGGTCGGCACGCGCGCCCTGAGCGCCGTGCTCACCTTCGACCCCTCCGCCGAGGTCCTGCGCACCTGGCGCGACCTCAGCCGCGGCGCGCCCCGGCAGGCGACCTTCGACGTGTCCTTCCGCGGCGGCGACACCCTGGACGTCGGCTTCGTCTGGGTCGGCGACCCGCAGCGGGGCCGGGCGCTGGCCGCGGAGCTGCGCGCGCTGGGCGAACCGCGGGCGGCGGCCGTCCACGAGCTGTCCTATGTGGATCTCCAGACCCGGGACGACAACGTGCAGGGCCACGCGGTGCGCCGCTACTCGGCGGGCCACTACCTGCCCGAGCTGACCGACGCCGCCATCGACGCCTTCCTCGCCGTCGAGCCCGGGTTCGTGCCCAACCAGGGGTTGCAGGCCTACGGCGGGGCGATCGCCGAGGTGCCCGACGACGAGGCGGCGTTCAGCTTCCGGCGCACGGAGTTCGAGTACGGCGTGGGCATGTCCTGGACCGACCCCGCCGAGGACGAGGAGCGCGTGGCCGCCGCCCGCCGCACCGCCGCCCGGATGGCCCCGCACGCCGCGGGCGCCTACGTCAACAACATCGCCGACGAGGGGGCCGCCGGGGTGCGGCGGGCGTACTCGCCCGCGAAGCTGGCCCGGCTGACCGCGCTGAAGGACGTCTACGACCCGGACAACGTCTTCCACCTCAACCAGAACATCCGCCCCTCGGCGAGAAACTGAGCGGCGCTCCGATGGGGGGTCGTGCCACGATCGCCGGGTGACCGCGATCCAGAACCGCACCGACCGGGCCGTGTCCGCCGCCGTGGCGGCAGGCCGCGACCTCGGCGTCGAGTGCGCCGACCCGAAAGTCCTGCACGACGTCTTCTCCGTCGTCGTGCACCTGGCCCCCGCGCCGGTCGTGGTGCGCGTGCCGACCGTGCTGCCGCCGTCGGCGCGCGGCCCGGCCCAGCTCGACCGGCAGCGCGCCGAGCTGGCGGTGGCGGCCTGGCTGGCGGGCACGGGCTTCCCGGTGGTCCCGCCCAGCCCGCTGGTGCCCGCCGAGCCGGTCGCCCGCGACGGCTTCCTGATGACCTTCTGGCAGCACGTGCCCGTGCTCGACACCGAGCCCGACCCGGTGGCGCAGGCGGCCCGCACGGCCGAGCTCCACGCCGCGCTGCGCGCCTACCCCGGTGAGCTGCCGTTCCTGTCGTCGCTGGACGCGAGCATCGACGAGTCGTTCGACCTGCTCGCCGGGCGGCCCGACCTGCTGGCCCCCGCCGACCTGGCCCGCGTCCGCGCGCAGTGGGCGGCGCTGGCCCCGCTGCTGACCGACCGGGCGGCCTTCGAGCGGGCCTTCCCCGACGCCGCCGTCCAGGCCCTGCACGGCGACAGCCCGCCGTGGAACATGCTGCCCACCCCGGACGGCCTGCTGTTCTCCGACTTCGAGATGGTCACCGCCGGTCCGGTCGAGTGGGACCTGGCCCTGCTGCCGCCGGAGCACACCGCCGCCTACGACCGCCGCGCCGCCGAGCTGGGCCTGCGGCCGACCGACCCGCGCGTGCGGGAGCTGCTGGACGCGGGCCGGATGGTGCAGGTCCTGGCCTGCCTCGCGCTCGTGCCCGACCTGCCCATGCTGGCCGAGGCGCTGGTCCCGATGGTCGACCGGTGGCGGGCGCTGCCGGACCCGGTCGTCAGCTGAACCGCACGCCCGCGTCGTCGACCGGGCCGTGCCGGAGCAGGACGACGTCGCGCGGGTAGTTCTGGTGCAGCCGCCACGGCGCCTTCGGGCCCTGCCGGGGCAGCTTGTCCAGCGCGCGCAGGACGTAGCCCGCCTTGAGGTCGATGAACGGCTCGGTCGGCAGCGCGGGGTCCGGGGCCAGCGGGGTGACCTGGCGCAGGCCGTTGGCCCGCATGTGCCGCAGCAGCCTGCACACGTACTGGGCGACGAGGTCGCACTTGAGCGTCCACGAGGCGTTGGTGTAGCCGATGGCGACGGCGAGGTTGGGCACCCCGCTGAGCATCATCCCCTTGTAGGCCACCGTGTCCCCGAAGTCGACCTTGGTGCCGTCCACGGTCAGCTGGATGCCGCCGAAGGGCAGCACCGACAGCCCGGTCGCGGTGACCACGATGTCGGCGTCGACGCCTGCGCCCGACTCCAGGGCCAGCCCGGTCGGGGTGAAGCCGGTGACCGCATCGGTGACCACCGACGCGCGGCCGGACCCGATGGCCCGGAACAGGTCGGCGTCCGGGACGAAGCACATGCGCTGGTCCCACGGCTGGTAGCGGGGGCGGAAGTGGGTGTCGACCGGGTAGCCGTCGGGCAGCTTGCGCTTGGCGTCCCAGCGGATCAGCGTGCGGACGACGTCCGGCATGCGCTTGCTGAGCTTGTAGAGCAGGGTGGCCCCGAGCGCGTTCTTCCACCGCACCACCGGGTGCGCGATGCGCGCGGGCAGGTGCTTGCGCAGGCGGTCGGCCAGCGGGTCGCGGGAGCCGAGGGAGACCACGTAGCTGGGCGAGCGCTGCACCATGACCACGTGCTCGGCCTTCTCGGCCAGCGCGGGCACCAGGGTGACGGCCGTGGCCCCGCTGCCGACCACGGCGACCCGCTTGCCCGACCAGTCCAGGTCCTGCGGCCAGTGCTGGGGGTGCACGACCGGGCCGGAGAACTGCTCGCGCCCGGGGAAGTCCGGCGTGTGCCCCTCGTCGTAGCGGTAGTAGCCGGTGCAGCTGAAGATGAACCCGCAGGTCAGCTCGACCGCGCCGCCGTCGGTCTCCAGGGTGACCGCCCAGCGCGCGGTGCCGCTGTCCCACGCGGCCGCGGTGACGCGGTGGTTGAACCGCACCAGCCGGTCGACGCCGTACTCGCGGGCGGTCTCCTGGATGTACTCGCGGATGGAGGTCCCGTCGGCCAGGACGGCGGGCTGCCGCCACGGGCGGAAGGAGTAGCCGAGGGTGAACATGTCCGAGTCCGAGCGGACGCCGGGGTAGCGGAACAGGTCCCAGGTCCCGCCGATCGCCGACCGGGCCTCCACGACCGCGATGGACGCGCCGGGCACCCGCTCGCGCAGCTGGCAGGCCGCCCCGACGCCGGAGAGCCCCGCGCCGACGATCAGGACGTCGACGTGCTCCATGCCGTCTCCCCTCCGGTCGTGTCGCTTCGGACCGTACCGGAACCGCTGGGGGCAGGCGAAGATCGCAAACCCGCGGGGCGGCGCCCCTACCAGCCGCCGCCCGACCCGCTCACCGGCCGCCACCACCGCGGTCGGGGTGGCCGCGATCGGCTCCGTGCGGCGCCCCCTACCAGCGGCCGCCCGACCCGCTCACCGGCCGCCACCCCGGCGGCGGGTCCTCGCCGACCAGCCCGTCCACCGACTCGCGGATCAGGTCGGCGTGCCCGGTGTGCCTGCCGTACTCCTCGACCAGGTCGCAGACCAGGCGGCGCAGGCTGGCCCGGTGGCCGTCGGGCGTGCTGACGTGGACGGGCTGGTCGAGGCCGCCGTGGGCGAGGGCCGCGCCCAGGCGCGCCCGGGAGCGGGACACCGCGCCGTCCCACAGCGCGTAGAGGTGGTGCGGCGGGTCGGCGGCGGCCGAGGTGAAGGGCCACTCCTCGTCCCTGCGGTCCCAGCCGTCCCACGGCTCGCCGATCGGGGCGCCCGCCAGCTTGGCGGTGAAGGTGTGGTCCTCGACCAGCGCCAGGTGCTTGAGCAGGCCCCCGATGGTCAGCGCGGAGGCGCCCACGCGGGCGGTGAGCCCCGCGGCGTCGAGGGCGTCGGCCTTCCAGCGGAACGTCGCCCGCAGGCGCTCCAGCGCCCCGACGAGGTGCTCGACCTCGGTACCCGCCAGCGGCGGCTCCCACGGCGTCATCGGCCCACGCTACTGCGCGAGCACCTGCTCCCGCAGGATCTCGGCGTGCCCGCAGTGCTGCGCCAGCTCCCGCAGCACGTGCAGGTAGACCCACCGCAGCGGCAGCGGCCCGCGCCGGTTGCCGCGCAGCACGTCGTCGAGCCCCAGGTCGGCGACCGCCCGGCGGGACGCGGCGCACGCCTCGCGGTGCGCCTGCTGGACCGAGGCGATGGTGTCGAAGTCGTCGAGGATGAACGACTCGTCCGGGGTGGCGGGGATGCCGATCTCCGCGCGCGGCCTGCACGTGATCGCCTCGTCGAACCAGACCTTCTCCACGAACGCCGCGTGCTTCACCAGCCCCAGCAGCGTGGTGCGCGAGGGCACCAGCGACCGCCGCGCCTGCTCCTCGGTCAACCCGTCCAGGCACTCGGTGAGCGCGGTGCGGTGCTCATCGATGAACGCATCGAACTGGGCGCGGAGCGGGTCGGTGAAGACGTCGTCGGAGGTGCGCATGCCGATCAGCATGTCACGCCCGCCGCCTGGCGATGGTGATCACGTCCCCGTGCCCGTGGCGCCCGGCCCGGGACTCGGCGACGACGACCTCCCACCGGTCGGGGTCGAGGACGGCGACCACGTCGTCGGCCGTGGCGTGCGTCTCGGGCAGGGCGTGGTGGTCGGTCGAGTCATGTCCGACGACCAGCAGCGTGCCGCCGGGCGCGACCGCCGCGGCCAGCTTGCGGTGCAGATCCGACTGCGGCCCTGCCGGGTGGACGTAGAGCGCGACGACCAGGTCGAACGCCTCGGCCCGGGGCGTCCACCCGGTCAGGTCGGCCTGCACCCAGTCGACGTCCGGCTGCCGGGCGCGGGCCCGCGCCAACGCGGTCTCGGAGATGTCGACGGCGGTCACCCGCCACCCCTGCCCCGCGAGCCAGGCGGCGTTGGCGCCTTCGCCGCAGCCCGCGTCCAGCGCGGTCCCCGGTGCGAGGTCGGCCACCGCCGCCACCAGGTGCGGACTCGGGTCCGCGTGGTGGTGGCCGCCCTCGCGGTAGCGCTGCTCCCAGTACGCCTTGTCGAACACCGCCCTCACCTCCCCGCGCGGTGGGCGGCGACCGCTGCCCGCGTGTCGGCCGCCACCAGCTCGGCGTTGATCTGCGCGCCCGCCCCGGCGCCTGCCGCTGCCGCGGCCCCGACCTGGGCGGCCATGTCGACCACGTTGCCCGCGACCCACACCCCGTCCGCGTCGCTGCGCCCGGCGCTGTCGGCGGGCAGGTACTCCCCCATCCCGGACGGGTGGGCCACCGGGTGCAGGCCGATCCCGGCGAGGAAGTCCGTGCGCGCGGCCATCCGCGGCGCGATCGCCACCGCCGCGCGGGCGACGACGGTCCCGTCGGCCAGCCGCACGCCCGCCAAGCGGTCGTCGGCCACCTCGATGGCGGCCACCTCGCCGTCCACGACCCGGATGCCGCGGGCAGCCAATTGCTCGGCGTCCTCCTCGCCCAGCGGGCGGCCGTTGGAGAAGTACGTGACGTCGGTGCTCAGCTGGCGGAACATCAACGCCTGGTGCACCGACATCGGCCCGGTCGCCACCACGCCGATCGGCTGGTCGCGGACCTCCCAGCCGTGGCAGTACGGGCAGTGCAGCACGTCCCGGCCCCACCGCTGCTGCACGCCGGGGATGTCCGGCAGCTCGTCGACCACGCCGGTGGCCACCAGCAGCCTGCGCGCCCGGGTGCTGCGCCCGTCGGCCAGCGCGACGGTGAACCCGTCGCCGTTGCGGGCCACGTCGCTGACCTCGCCCGAGACCACGTGCCCGCCGTAGCCGCGCACCTCGGCCCGGCCGCGCGCCAGCAGGTCGGCAGGCGGCGTCCCCTCTTGGGCGAGCAGCCCGTGCACGCCGGCGGCAGGCGCGTTGCGCGGCGACCCCGCGTCGACCACCAGCACCGAGCGGCGGGCCCTGGCCAGCATCAGCGCCCCGTTCAACCCCGCGGCGCCACCGCCGACCACCACCACGTCGTAGGCATCCATCACCTGATCGGTCACTTGTCGACCACCTCCGCGACCACCATGCGCCGGGACCCGCTCAGAGCGCAAACCCAGTTGCCGATCTGGCAAACTGGGTCGCATGGACGACTACGAGCAGGCCCTCGCCGCGGTCGGACCCCGGCTCCGCGCCTTGCGCACGCAGCGGGAGACCACGCTGGCCGACCTATCGGCGGCCACCGGCATCTCGGTGAGCACGCTGTCGCGGCTGGAATCCGGGGCGCGCAGGCCGACGCTGGAGCAGCTGCTCCCCCTGGCCCGCGCCCACGGGGTCACCCTGGACGAGCTGGTCGACGCCCCCGCCACCGGCGACCCGCGCATCCACCTGCGCCCGGTCACCCGCCACGGCATGACCATGCTCCCGCTGACCCGCCGGGCGGGCGGCATCCAGGCGTACAAGATCGTCATCCGCGGCCGCCAGGGCGACCCCGACCCGCAGACGCACGAGGGCTACGAGTGGATGTACGTCCTCAACGGCAGGCTCCGCCTGGTCCTCGGCCAGCACGACGTGGTCCTCGTCCCCGGCGAGGCCGCCGAGTTCGACACTCGCGTCCCCCACTGGTTCGGCCCGGCCGATAACGAACCCGTCGAATTCCTCAGCCTCTTCGGCAAGCAGGGCGAACGCGCCCACCTGCGCACCCGCCCCAAGCCCTAGCGCCTGCGCCACCAGCGGCGCTTGGGCGGCGGCGGTGACTCGGGCTCGGACTCGGCGCGGGCGCGGGCCAGGCGGTCGAGGAGGGCGGCGCGGTCTACTCGCCAGTTGGCGACGATCTCGTCGGGGTCGACGAAGCGGACCAGGACGGTGGGGCCGGTGTGGGTGCGGATGCACTGGTCGATGCGCTCGTTGAGCTCGTCGACCACCGCGCGGACGCGCTCCTCGGTCGGCAGGGCGGCCACGGCGGTCGGGAGCAGCTCGACCTCCTTGCGCAGCCGCAGGCCCTCCGGCAGCAGCGCGCCGGTCTCCAGCTCCTCGCGCTTGAGGAAGGACTTGAGCCACCAGTGGTCGCCGTCGTCGGTGTGGCGCAGGGGCTTGCCGGAGCCGGGCAGGCCGTCGAACTCGCCGCGGTCCTGGGCGGCGCGGATCTGGGCCTCGATCCAGCCCTCGAAGTCGACGTTCGCGGGCTTGCGCTGCGTCATGCCGCCAGGCTACCGGGGGTCGGGCCGGTGCACCCACGAGTCGAAGGCCAGCACCAGCGCGGCGAGCACGATGAACACGATGCCGATGACCGCCACGCCCTCGATGATCAGGATGCCCGCGGCGATCAGCAGCGGCACCACCGCGAAGAGGCAGAACAGGTCGATCGGGCCGAAGCCGACCAGCGGGCGGGCAGGGGTGTCGCGGCGATCCGAGCTGGGCACGGTCGGCAGCCTAGTCTAGGCCGCGTCGGCGTCGGCCACGGTCGGGTGAACCGCGACCACCTCGCGGATGCGCTCGGCGAGGATGCGCGGACCGTCGGCGGTGAGCACCGATTCGGCGTGGAACTGCATGGACGAGAACCGCTCGCCGCGCAGGGCGTGCACCGCGCCGGTCCCGGGGTCGCGGCTGACCTCCACCCGGCCGAACCGGGGGTGGTGCAGCACATCGGTGTCGCTGTGGGCGGCGAAGGAGTTGTAGAAGCCGACGGTCTCCCGCGCGCCGAACAGGTCGATCTCCCTGCGGGTGCCCTGCAGGGCCACCGGGCACCGCCGCAGCGGCAGGCCGAGCAGGACGCTGAGCACCTGGTGGCTCAGGCACACCGCCAGGAACGGCAGCCGCCGCTGCAGCAGCCAGGCCGCGGCGGCGCGCAGGTGCGCGATGCGCGGGTCGGCGGTGTCGGTGGGGTCGCCCGGCCCCGGGCCCAGGACGACGAGGTCGTGGCCGTCCCAGCGGTGCTCCTCGTCGAAGCGGCGCACGTCCACGGCCAGGCCCAGGGCGCGCAGCTGGTGGGCGATCATCGCGGTGAAGGTGTCCTCGGCGTCGATGACCAGCACCCGCAGGCCCGCGAACCGGGTGTCCGGGCGCTCGCCGGTGAGCCAGAACCGGGCCAGGCCGTCGTTGCGGCCCGCCAGCGCGGCGGCGACCTCGGGGTGGTCGTGCCAGGCCCCGGTGCCGTCGAGCGCGCCGAGCAGACCCGCGACCTTGGCCCGGGTCTCGGCGACCTCGGACGCGGGGTCGGAGTGGCGGACCAGGGTCGCGCCGACGCCCACCCGGACCGCGCCGTCGGCGGCGATCTCGGCGGTGCGGATCAGGATGGCCGAGTCCAGCGCGGGCCCGTCGGCGTCGCGGCCGATGAGCGCGGCGACCCCGCTGTAGTAGCCGCGGCCGTCTGGCTCGTAGCGGCTGATGACCCGGCAGGCGCTCTCCACCGGGCTGCCGGTCACGGTCGGGGCGAACATCGTCTCGGCGAGCACCTCGCGCACGTCCCGGTCGGTGCGGCCCTCGATGTGGTACTCGGTGTGGGCCAGGCGGGCCATGCGCTTGAGCCGCGGCCCCAGCACCCGCACCCGCTGCGGGCACAGCCGGGCCATCATCTTCAGCTCCTCGTCGACGACCATGAACAGCTCGTCGCTCTCCTTGCCGTCGCGCAGGAACTCCAGCGCGCCCGCCACCGTCGGCCCGGTCGGCGGGTAGCGGTAGGTGCCGCTGATCGGGTTCATCGACACCACCCCGCCGCGCAGGCTGACCTGCCGCTCGGGGGTCGCGCCGACGAAGGCGGCCGCGCCGGTGTGGGCGATGAAGGTCCAGTAGGCGCCGGACTCCTGCTCGCAGAGCCTGCGGAAGAACGCCAGCGCCGACGCGGGCCGGTAGTCGGCGATGCGGGCGCGGTAGGTCCGGCGGATGACGAAGTTGGCCCCGACGCCGTGGCCGATCTCGGCGTCGACCACCCGGCGCACGGTGTCGGCGTAGGCGGCGTCGTCGGGGGTGAACTCGCCGCCGCGCAGGGCGACCGGCCCGGCGGGCAGCCGGGCGAGCACGTCGTCGAGGCCCAGCACCGCCTGCTCGCGCACCCGCAGGGCCAGCAGCGGCGCGCCGTCGTCGACCACGGCGTAGCCGCGCTCGGCGAGCTGGCGGTAGGGCACCAGCAGCAGCACCTGGTGGCCCAGGTCGTCGGAGAGCTCGACCTCGCCCAGGCGCTCGACCGCGGAGACCTCGCCCACCAGCACGTCCACCCGGTCGCCGCCGCGGTGCAGCAGCGCGAACGGCGGCGGGTCGTCGGACAGCACCCGGGCCAGCAGGTCCGCCTGGCTCACGGCAGGACCTCGGCGGCGGTGACGACGACCGCGCAGACCTCGGCCGCGTAGGACATGGCCATCCGGTGGTGCTCGGCGGAGAAGTCCCCCACCGCGTCGGCGACGATGAACGCCTCGATGTCGTTGGTGAACGCCTCCACCGCGCTCATCAGCACGCCGACGTGGGCGTACACCCCGCACAGCACCACCTGGTCGCGGCCGTGGGCGCGCATGCGCTCCAGCAGGTCGGATCGGCAGAAGGCGCTGTAGCGCCACTTGGTGAACACCCAGTCGCCCGGCTCGGGGGCCAGCGGCTCGACCACCGCCCGGTCGGCGGGGTCCACGCGCATGCCCGGGCCCCAGAAGTCCTTGAGCAGCCCGCGCTCGGCCTCGGTCATGCCGCCGGGCTGGGCGGTGTAGGCGATGGGCATGCCCGCGGCCCGGCAGCGCTCGCGCAGGCGCGCGGCGTTGGCGACCAGCGGGGCGCGCACGTCCTCGGGGAAGGGCCGCAGGAAGAACCGCTGCATGTCGTGGACCAGCAGCACCGCGCGGGCGGGGTCGACCACCCAGGGCGCGATGTTGTCGGGGAGGTCCGCCCGCACCGGCATCGGGTAGGACCCGATCGCGGGGATGCCCACCATTGCCGTCTCCTTCAGCTGTCCTGGGCGAGGCGTTCGGCGAACTGGCGCCAGCCGCGGCTGGCCTCCAGGGCGGCGCGGGCGATGGCGTCGCGGCAGTGGGCGGGCACGCTCTGCCCGATGAGCGCCCACCGCTCGTGGCTCATCGCGCCCACGTCGAGCAGGCGCAGCAGCGTCCGCCCGGTCTCGGAGAAGCGCAGGCTGGGGTCGGCCCGCAGCGCGCGCATCAGCTCGGCGGTGTCGGGCTCGGCGCGCGGCTGCGGCGCGGCCAGGGTGGCCCGCACGGCGCGGGCGGTCTCCGGGGAGATGCCCGCGCGGTGGGCGACCTGGCGCAGGGACAGCTGCGGCTGGGCGATCATCAGCTCGCGGGCGGCCCGGCGGCGGGCGGCGGCGTCCACCGGCCGCACCCGCCCGTCGCGGCCGATCCTGGCCACCGGCTGCGGCCCGGCCTGGCGCCTGCGCACCTCGGCGACGGTGGCCGGGGCCAGCCCGACCACGGACGCGACCAGCCGGTCCGACCACTGCGGCCGGGAGTTGACGATCCGCGCCGCAGCCGTCTTGCGGTCCGCTGTGGACAGCGGCAGGCCGTGGGTGACGTTGGCGCGCACGGAGAACAGGAAGGCGTCGGTCTCGTCGCCGTCGAAGTACCGGGCGGCGATGTCGTCCTGCCCGCGCAGGATGGCCGCGCGCAGCCGGTGCCGCCCGTCGACCACGCGCAAGGTCTGGCGGTGCACGACGATCGGCGGCAGCTCGCCGATGCTGTCGGCCAGCCGCCGGACGTGCTCGGGGTCCTCCCCGCCCGAGCGCGGCGACCGCATGGTGAGCAGATCGGCTATGGCCAACCGGACGACATCGCCTACCCGCGTCTGATCCGCCGCGAAGTCAAGCACCGCTACCCCCTCGGAGATGACGGCACCCATGGTAGGAATTTCGTCCGCCGTCGAACGACCCCACAGCTCACGAGTGTCAGGTGAATCGCTCACTCGACCGAACGCGCGACAATTCCCTACTTCCCAGTAGATTGCCGGGGTGAGCGTAGACCCCACCCGGCGCCCCTTCGGCTCCCGCCTGCTCGGCCCCGCGGGCGAGGACCGCGACGCCCTGCGCACCCGCGTGCAGCTGCTGCTGACGGTGACCCTCGTGGTGGCCAACATCCTCGGCGCCGTGGTGGTCGCGGTGCTCTCCACGCTGGTGATCCCCGGTCCCCGCATGGACGGCAGGACCGCGCTGGTGGTGGCGGTCGCGGTGCCGGTCTACGTCGTCGGCGCGCTGGTGGTCGGCGGGGTGTGGGGCACCCGCTGGGCGCTGCGCGACCTGCGGTGGGCCTTGGACGGGGCCGAGGACGACGACCCGGGCAACGACGAGACCGCCCGGCGGGCCGCGCTGCGCGTGCCGCTGAACCTGACGCTGATGCAGGCGTTCCTGTGGGGACTGGCCACGGTGCTGTTCACCGCGCTGTTCGCGTTCCTCCAGCCGCAGCAGGTGTTCACCGTCGGCCTGACCGTCAGCTTCGCCGGGATCGTCGTGTGCGCCAACGCCTATCTGCTCAGCGAGTTCGCCCTGCGCCCGGTGTCGGCGCGGGCGCTGTCGGGCACGGCGGTGCCGGGCGCGGGCGTGCTCGTGCGCACCCTGCTGTTCTGGGTGATGGGGACCGGTGTGCCGATGGCGGGCGTGGTCGTGGTGGCGATCTTCGCGATGGTGCGCGGCTACTCCACCGTCCAGCTGGCGGTGACGGTGATCGTGCTGGGCGCGATCGCGCTGGTGATCGGCTTGGTGGTGATGGTCTTCAGCGCCCGCAACACCGTCGCGCCGATCCAGTCGGTGCGCATCGGGATGGACCGGGTGCAGCGCGGCGACCTGGCCTGCGAGGTGCCGGTGTACGACGGCACGGAGCTGGGGATGCTGCAGGCGGGCTTCAACCGGATGGTGGCCGGGCTGCGCGAGCGCGAGCGCATCCGCGAGCTGTTCGGCAGGCACGTCGGCCAGGAGGTGGCCGACGTCGCCGTCGCGGGCGGCGCGGACCGGCTGGGCGGGGAGGTGCGGTCGGTCGCGGTGGTGTTCGTCGACATCGTGGGCTCGACGGCCCTGGCGGCGACCCGCCCGCCGACGGCGGTGGTCGACCTGCTCAACCGCTTCTTCGCCGTCATCGTCGACGAGGTGGACGCCCACGGCGGCTTGGTGAACAAGTTCATCGGCGACGCCGCGCTGGCCGTCTTCGGCGCGCCCGCAGCCGGACCCGACGCGGCGGGCCGCGCGCTCGCCGCCGCCCGGGGCATCGCCGCCCGGCTGCCGGTCGAGGTCCCCGAGTGCGCGGCGGGCATCGGGGTCGCCGCAGGGCAGGCGGTGGCGGGCAACATCGGCGCGGCGCACCGCTTCGAGTACACCGTCATCGGCGACCCGGTGAACGAGGCCGCGCGGCTGACCGAGCTGGCCAAGTCCGCGCCCGGCCGGGTGGCGGCGTCCGCGGCGGCGGTGGCGGCGGCAGGCGCCGAGGAGCGGGCTCGCTGGGTCGCCCACGAGACCGTCGTCCTGCGCGGGCGCACCGAGGAGACCACCGTGCACGTGCTGTCGACCGCCGAATAGGCCGACGGCCGCAGGCGGGGTCACCGCCTGCGGCCGTCGGGTGCGGAGGACATCTACCCGCAGGCCGCGCCGTTCACCGTGAACGCGGTGGGAGCGGGGTTGTTGCCCGAGTGGGAGCCGTTGAAGCCGATGCTCACCGACTGCCCCGGGGGAACCGAGCCGTTCCACGGCATGTTCACCGCGGTCACGTTCTTGCCCGACTGGGTCCACGTCGCCGCCCAGCCCTGCGTCACCCGCTGGTCGCCCGCGAAGGCGAAGCCCAGCGTCCAGCTCCACCACGGGGTCGACCCGGTGTTCGTGACCGTCAGCGAGGCGGTGAACCCGTTGTTCCACGAGTGCGCCGAGTACCCGACCTTGCAGCTCGCGGTCGACACCGGGGCCGTCTTGACCGTCACCCGCGGCGACAGCGGCGACGACTGCCCGATGGTGTCCTTCGCCCGCACCGCGTAGGTGTACTCGGTGTTCGGCGACAGGCCCGACAGCGTGGCCGTCGGGTTCGCCACCGTGGCGACGACGGCGATGGCGTCGCCCTGGATGCGCAGCACCTCGTAGCCCGCGACGCCCTTGTCGTCGGTGGACGGGGGCCAGGTCAGGGTCAGCCCGCTGCTGGTCACCGCCGAGGCGACGGGCGCGCCCGGCGCGGTCGGCGGGGTGTCCTCGACGGGCGGGTCGACCTCGGCCTGCTCGGCGCTCCACCCGGCCAGCCACGCGAACGCCGAGTTCCAGTTGATCGTGACCTCGTTGAGCGAGTACGCCTCGATGTGGTCGACGAAGCACTTCTGCGGCGCGCAGCCGGGCAGCAGCCGCGCCGCGATCGGGTCCTGCAGGCCGCTGTTCGGCCCGCCCGAGAGCGCCCCCGGCGGGGCGATCGGGGTCGACGGGTCGAGCTGGTTGGCCCAGTGCCGGTGGTGCACGTTGCGCACCGGGCGCTCGCCGTAGCCGGTGACGTAGGAGTAGTCCACCGGGTTGCGGCCCAGCAGGTAGCCCAGCGTCTCGTACACCCCGTCGCGGTAGCGGTCGTCGCCGGTGAGGTCGTGGGCCAGCGCCAGGACCACCCCGTTGTTGGCGATGAGCCCGTTGGAGCCCCACACGTACTCGCCGTTGCCCTCCTGGTACGGCGCGGGGTAGCCCATCGTCGCCATCTGCGCCAGGTGCGCGTCCGCGGTGCCGGTGATCGCCGACTCGATGGCGGCCAGGTCCGCTGCGGGCAGGCCGTTGTCGACGACGGTCAGCGTGATGTCGCCCAGCGCCGCGGTGGAGCCCCAGTCGAAGCCCCGGGTGGTGATGGCCTCGCCCTTGTAGTGCGGGGACGCCATGACATCGGCGCGGTAGCCCGCCTCACCGGTCGTGGCGTACAGCTCGGCAGCAGCCCAGTAGAACTCGTCGGTCACCGTGCTGTCGCTGTAGGAGCCGCCACCGGTGCCGTCATCGGGGTCGGCGATCTTCACCGGGTTGCCCTTGGCCGTGGCGTACGCGGTGCGCGCCGCCGCCAGCGCCTGCGCGGCGAACTGCGGGTCGATGCCCTCCCAGATGCGGGCGGCTTGGGCGGCGACGGCGGCCATGTTCAGCGTGGCCGCGGTCGAGACCGGCGCGAGGTAGCGGGCGCGCGGGTCCAGGTGCGGCATCATCGGCAGGCCGGTCCAGGCGTCGTCGTGCATCTTGTGGTGCACCCAGCCCGCGTTCGGGCTGCCCGCGGGGGCCTGCATGCTCAGCAGGAACTCGACCTCCCAGCGCGCCTCGTCCAGCAGGTCCGGCACCCCGTTGCCCTGCTCGGGGATGGCCAGGCTGCCGTCGCCGAAGGCGTCGGGGTCGCCGAAGGCCGCGGTCCGCTCGTAGAGGTCGAGCAGCTGCCACGCGGCGATGCCGCCGTTGACCACGTACTTGCCGTGGTCGCCCGCGTCGTACCAGCCGCCGCTGACGTCGAGGCGGTAGGAGCAGCCGGTGTTCGGGCGGCACGCCACGGAGGTGTCGCCCTGGTTGGGCGCCACGCCGATGTGCCCCGCGGGGCGGGCGTGCTCGGCGCCGACGTACTGCGCCTCGATCTCGATGCCGCTGCGGTTGTGGTAGAAGTACGCCAGCGACGCCTCGCGCAACGACTGGATGTCCGCCACCCCGATGTCGAACGGCTTGCTCACGTCATCGCCGACGGCGATCGTGTAGCCGGTCCCGGGGGTGTCGTAGGCGGAGAAGTCGATGGTGTGCACCGATTCCCCGGCCAGCGCGTCGCGGCCGCGCGGGGTCGTCTGCCCGCTGGCGACGGCCGCGCCCGCGGCGTTGCGCAACGTCCAGGGCAGCGGGGTCGCCGAGTCGGAGGTGACCGTGGCGCGCTTGGCCGCCGACGGCACGTAGGCCACCTGGTTGACCTTGATCGGCGGGGCCTCCTCCGGCGTGCCGCCGGGCGGGATGACGCCGCCGACGAGGGAGACGTTGTCCAGGCAGAAGGTGTTGGGCTCGCTCTGCCCGCCGAGGTGGAAGGTCACCTGGCCGCTGCCCGCCTCCGGGAAGTCCAATTCGGACGTGAAGGTGAACGAGAACCGCTGCTTCTGGCTGGTGACCTGGAAGGTCTGGCGCGCGATCTCGCGGTAGGGCGCGACCCCCTCGCCCGCGCCCGCGCCGACCGGCTGCGGCCGGGCGGCGTGCGCGTCGAAGGTCAGGGTGTAGGACTGGCCCGCCTCGAACGGCACGCCGTTCTGCCCGACGAGGGCGTCCCACGGGTTGGCCGTGCCGCCGGGGACCTGGGTGCAGAACTCGCCGTCGACCACCCGGCCGGTGGTGCCGGTGCCGTTCCAGAACGGGTCGGGCGTGCTCCCGGTGAACCCCCCGCCGACGATCCGCTCGTAGGGCGGGTCGGCGGCGAGGGCGGGTGGCGCGGTGACGACCGCACCGGCGACCAGGGTCGCCGCCGCGGTCACCCCGACCCGCGCCAGTCTGGGCCTCTGGCTGGAAACCATCGACGAACTCCTTGCCTAACGGCACATCGACGTGCCGCGCCGCCATGCTTCGACGGCGTGGGACAGGGCGTTGGGAGCGCTCTCAGTCTGGTGAGCATAAAGCCCCTCCCCCACCCTGTACAGGGGTCGCTACCGAGCGGCGTCGCCCAGCAGGGCGGAGATCCGCTCGACCCGCGGGTCGGCCAGCAGCTCGGCGACGGTGGGGCGCAGGCGGATGCGCCAGTTCGGGTACTCGTCCACCGTGCCCGGCAGGTTGGGCTGGCGGGGGTCGCCGATGACGTCGGTCGGGGCGGCCAGGACGAGGTCGCACGGGGTGCGGGCGAGCAGCCGGTGCAGGGCGAAGAGGCGGTCGTCGTCCAGCAGGCCCTCGGCGGCGAGCAGGTCGAGCAGGTCGTCGCGCTCGTCGGCGGCCCGGCGCTCCTCGGCCGCGGGGTCGTCGAGCAGGCCGAGCTCGGCGCGCACGCGCACGTGCTCGCCGGAGAGGAACCCGGCCGCGGTCGGCAGGTCGTGGGTGGACAGCGTGGCGACCGCCCGCGCGGGCCAGCGCTGCGGCGGCAGCGGCTTGCCGTCGTCGTCGCGCTCGAACCAGGCCACCGCGCAGCCCAGCGCGCCGCGCTCGCGCAGTTCGGCGGAGATCTCCTCGGGCACGGTGCCCAGGTCCTCTCCGACGACGACCGCGCCCGCCCGGTGCGCCTCCAGGGCGAGCACGCCGAGCATGGCCGCGCCGTCGTAGCGCACGTAGGTGCCGCGGTCGGGCGACTCCCCCGGCGGGATCCACCACAGCCGCCACAGCCCGGCGACGTGGTCGACGCGGATGCCGTCGCCGTGGGCGAGCACGGCGCGGATCATGTCCCGGAACGCGGTGTAGCCGGTGGCGGCCAGCCGGTCCGGGCGCAGCGGCGGCAGCGCCCAGTCCTGGCCCCGGGGGCTGAAGGCGTCCGGCGGCGCGCCGACGGTGACGTCCGCGGCGAGCACGTCCTGCAGCGCCCAGGCGTCCGCCCCGCCGGGGTCGACGCCGACGGGCAGGTCGTGCAGCACGCCCACGGCCATCCGCTTCGCCGCGGCGTGGGCCGCGCCCAGCTGCGCCTGGCACTGCCGCTGCACCCAGACGTGGAAGGCGACCCGCTCGGCGAGCTCGCGGCGGGCGGCGGCGACCTGCGGGGAGTCGGGCCTGCGCAGGCCCGCGGGCCAGGTGCGCCAGTCGCCGCCGTGGCGCTCGGCCAGGGCGCAGAAGGTGGCGAACTCGCCGAGCGCGGCGTCCGGCTCGGGCACCTCGCGCGGGGCGAGCAGGGCCAGCGCGGCGGACTTGGCCCGCCACACGGCCGGGTAGTCGATCAGCTCGCCGCCGTCGTCGGGGCGCAGGGCGGCGACCGCGGCGCGGGTGTCGGCGTCGGCGGCGCGGAAGGCGTCGGTCTCGGTCACCGACAGCAGCAGCGGGTTGTGGAAGCGCCTGCTGGACGGGGAGTACGGCGAGCGCTCCACCGGCTCGGTCGGGGTGATCGCGCCGACCGGGCTGACCAGGATCGCGCCCGCGCCCTGGGCCGCGGTGCCCGCGGTGAAGGCGCGCAGGTCGGCGAAATCCCCGATGCCCCAGGAGTTCTCCGAGCGCAGCGCGTAGAGCTGCACCATCCAGCCCCACGCGCGCGGCACCGGAGCGAGGCGGGCGGGGGTGATCGCCAGCGGCGTCTCGACGCCGCCGCGGCGCAGCCGGTGCCAGCCCAGCGGCGCGTCCGGCGGGACGAGGCCGTCGACGGGCAGCACGCCGCCGTCCTCCAGCAGGATCTCGGCCGGTCCGAGGTGGACGGCCGCGCCCTGGGTGATCACCGTCGGCGCCGGGTCGGCGGGCACGCGGTCGAGACTGTCGCGGATCTCCGCGGCGCTGCCCGCCGCCACGCCCAGCTGGCCCAGGACGGCGACGACGACCTCGGGGTCGACGTCGTGCCACCGACCCGCGCCGTCCTCGTAGCCGACGGAGACGCCGTGGGCGGACGCGAGCGCGGCGAGGTCTTCGGTGATCACGCTGCCACGGTATAGCGGCTGGCCGGACCCGGCCGATCGCGCGCCCGCACCGAACGGGTGATCGGGGCCGATCAGGACCGGGACGCGAGGTGGGCGCGCAGGGCGGTCAGGGCCCGGTGCTGGGCGACGCGGACGGCCGCGGGAGTCGTGGCGAGGCGTTCGGCGACCTCTTCCGCGGAGAGGCCGTCGATCAGGCGCAGGCGCAGGACTTCGCGTTGCGCGGGGGGCAGCACGGCGAGCGCGGCCTGGACTTCCGGCCGGGGCTGGGGGATCGCGGGCCGCCTGTTGGAGGTCGGTCGGGGCTTCCGCACGGCGGGGAGACGGCACCCCCGCATCCCCATGACGGGGGATGCCGCGGAAACTTCCCACGTTGCTCAATTCGTTGCCCGGAGCCCGGTCGCGTGGACCTCGTCGGCCCCGTGTGGCAGGGTTCGCGGCGTGAGCGGACCCCTGGTGCTGTTGGATTCGGCGAGCCTGTACTTCCGGTCGTTCTACGCCGTCCCGGAATCGATGACCTCACCCGACGGGGTGCCGGTCAACGCGGTTCGCGGGTTCGCGGGGATGATCGCGCAGATCATCACGGAGCGGCAGCCGTCGCGGCTGGTGGCGTGCATGGACGCCGACTGGCGCCCGGCGTTCCGGGTCGCGGCGATCCCCAGCTACAAGGCCCAGCGGGTCGCCGACGAGGCGAACAACGTCGAAGAGGTGCCCGACGCCCTCACCCCGCAGGTGCCGATCATCGTCGACCTGCTCGCCGCGGCCGGGATCTGCATGGCCGAGTCCGCGGGCCACGAGGCCGACGACGTGATCGGCACGCTGGCCGCCCGGGAGAAGTCCGACCCGGTGGAGATCATCACCGGCGACCGCGACCTGTTCCAGTGCATCCGCGACGAGCCGACGCCGGTGCGCGTGGTGTACGTCGGCGCGGGCTGGCGCAAGAAGTCCGTCGTCGGACCGGCCGAGCTGGCCGAGAAGTACGGCCTGCCGCCGATCGGCTCGGCGTACGCGGACATGGCGGTCCTGCGCGGCGACCCGTCCGACGGCCTGCCCGGGATCACCGGCATCGGCGAGAAGACCGCCGCCCGGCTGATCACCAAGTTCGGCTCGCTGCAGGCGCTGGTCGACGCCGCGGGCGCGGGCTCGGCCGAGGTCCCGCTGCGGGTGCGCCAGGCGTTCGAGCACGAGGCGGAGTACCTGGCGAACGCGCCGCTGGTGGTGCGGGTCAACGAGGACGCGCTGATCACGTCGAGCTGCCCGGACGCCCTGCCCGGCGATGTGGACGTCGACCGCATGCGCGCCCTGCAGGAGCGCTGGGACCTCGGCACGGGGATCGACCGGCTGATCGAGGCCCTGCAGGGCGCGGGGAAGGCCGACTAGAAGTACGTCCCGCAGAACGCGGGCCGGTCCACGGCGAAGAGCCGGTCCAGCCGCCCGAGCGCGGCCGGGTCGGCCACCCGCACCCGGCCCGCGTCGGCCAGCGCCGACCACATCCACGCGCCGAAGTACAGCTTGGCCAGCACATCCACGTCGACCGACACCGCCGCGGCGCCCTCGGCCCGCTCGGCCTTGTCCGGGGTGACGCGGTAGCAGCCGTCATTGGCCGGGCGGAACGGGTCCACCACCTCGACCACCACCGGGTCTGCGTCGCCGTAGACCCGGGCGCCGAGCGCGGCGGGGACATCGACCAGCCGCACCCACAGGTCGTCGGTGACGTCCTCGATGGACACCGTGCGCGAGTCGACCACCGCCGCCGACAGCGCCTCGTCGGTGGGCCGCATGTGCGCGCGCACGCAGTGGACGAGATCGCTGCCGACCAGGAAGTCCCATAGCGCGTAGGCGACCGCGGGCGTCGCGGCGACGAGGTCCTCCACCTCCAGGGTGACGGGCTCGGTCTCGGTCTTGGCGTGCGTCGGCCGCCAGACCGCGAACCCGTCGTCGCCGTCCTCGCCGGTGTGCACGGCGACGACCAGGTTCTCCTCTAGCGCCCACGCCCGCTCGTACCGCATCCACCACTGGGCCGGGCGGCTCAGCCTCCCCGCCCGGCCGCGGATTCCGCGGTACAGCTCGGGCAGGCACGGGTCGCCCGGGTCGAGGATGCGCACCGAGCCGCCCCTGGGCACCTCCGGCCGCAGCCGCGCCCGCGTGGCCGCGACCCGGTGCGAGCGGGTGCCGACGCCGTAGCCGAAGCGGCCGTAGATGACCGGCTCCGAGGCGTGCAGCGCCGCGAAGACCTCACCGCGCGCGGCGAAGTCGTCCACCTGCTCGCGCATCAGCGCGCGCAGCACGCCGCGGCGGCGGTAGTCGGCGCGCACCCCGACCCGGGTCACCGCGGCCGTCGGCAGCACCGACCCGCCCGGCACGACGAGGTCGGACGACCACGCCAGCGCCGTGCCGACCATCCGGTCGCCGATGAACGCCCCGAGGGTGCGCCCCGGCTCGTAGGACGGGACGCTGAAGCGCTCCTGGCCTGCGGGCAGCGGCGGGTGGTGCAGCGTCCTGCGGAAGAGGGTGTGGGCGGCGGGCAGCTCCGCCTCGGCGAGCGGTCGAACCTCGGGCAAGGGTCAGTCCGGCAGGTTGGGGTTGGCGACCTCGTACTGGCCGTTGGACTCGTCGCGGACGGTGATGTCCACCTTGATGTCCTGGCCCGCGTACTTGACCGTGCAGGTGAAGCGGTGGTCCTTGGTGACCGGCTCGCCCTCGGGGCAGGTGACCGACTCGATCTTGCCGTCGTCGGCGCCGTAGTCGTTGACCAGCACCGTGCGCACGCCGTCCTGGACGGCGGCGTGGTCGAACACGCGCTTGGTGAACCAGCCCGGGGTGACGAAGCCGAGCACCAGCACCGCGCCGACCGCCAGCACCAGGATCGCCACGATGGCCCAGATCAGGCCGTTGGACTTCTTCTTCGGCGCGCTGCCCGGGTACGGCTGCTGCTGCTGTTGGCCGTAGCCGGGGTACTGCTGCTGCTCGCCGTACTGCTGCTGCTCGCCGTAGGGCTGGTAGCCGCCCGCCGGGTACTGCTGCGTCGGCGGGGGCTGGTGGCCGTAGCCGTACTGCGGCTGGCCCTGCTGCGGGTACCCCGGCTGCTGGGGGTAGCCCTGCGCCGGGAACCCGCCCGACGGCGGGCCGGGCACCTGGCCGCCGCCATAGGGCTGCCCCCACGGCTGCTGCGGGTCCTGTCCACCGGACGGCCCGTAAGGGCTGCTCATCGTTCGCCTCCGCCTGGTTGCTCGCGCGCGACGGCCCGGGTCTCCCGCCCAGACACACCTCGCGCGATCAAACCACAGCGACCCGCCGCAGCGCCCGGCGACCCGCGGATCGTTCCCCGGCCGTCACCAGGCACCGGTCACCAGGCCCGATCCGCTACGCCGACGCCAGCGCCACCACGCCGCGCCGGATCGACTTGACCGCGGCCGCTGCCGCCGCCCCGACCGGCTCGTGCTCGCCCACCACGTCGCGGATCTGGTCGAGCAGATCGATCACCTGGCGGCACCAGCGCACGAAGTCGCCTGCGGAGAGCTCCTGCCCGGCCGACTCCGCCGCGGTGATCACCTTCTCCAGCGACTCCCCGCGCACCCACCGGTAGACCGTCCAGGCGAACCCGGCGTCGGGCTCGCGGGTGCGGTCGAGGCGGTGGTGGCGCTCGTCGGACTCCAGCTCGGCCCACAGCCGGGCGGTCGCGGTCAGCGCGTCGGCCACCGCCCCGCCGGGCACCCTGGCCTCCATCGGGCCGTCCCAGCGGGCCTCGAACACCAGCGCGGAGACGACCGCGGCCAGCTCGGCGGGGCCCAGGCCGTCCCACACCCCGTGCCGCAGGCACTCGGCGGCCAGCAGGTCGGACTCGCTGTAGAGGCGGGCCAGCCGCTTGCCGTGCTCGGTGACCACCTGCTCCCCCGGCCGCTCGGGGTCGGCGGCGAGGTAGCCGCGCTGGGCCAGCAGCGCGCGGATGCGGTCGAACTGGCGGGCCAGCGAGTGCGTCGTGGCCGCCACCTTGCGCGCCACCTGGTCGGTCTCGGCCTGCAACCGGTGGTGGCGCTCGCTCCAGCGGGCGTGCGCCTCCCGGTCGGGGCAGCCGTGGCACGGGTGCGCCCGCAGCGCCCGGCGCAGCGACTGCAGCTCGGCGTCCTCGTCCGCCCCGCTGCGCCGCCTGCCCCGGCCCGGCGCCTCGATGCCCGTGGCCCGCAGCGAGGAGGCCAGGTCCCGGCGGGACTTGGGCGAGCGGATGTCGACCTGCTTGGGCAGGCGCACCCGGCCCAGCGGCTCGACCGGGGCCGGGAAGTCGGCCACCGACAGCCGCCCGGCCCACCGGTCCTCGGTCACCACCAGCGGCCGCGGCTCGCCCATCGGCTCCACCCCCGGGTCGATCACCACCGCCAGCCCCGAGCGCCTGCCCGCGGGCACCGCGATCACGTCGCCCTTGCGCAGCGACTCCAGCGACCGGGCCGTCTCCGCCCGCCGCGCGGCGGTGTTCTGCTTGGCCAGCAGCTTCTCCCGCTCGGCGATGCGCCGCCGCAGCTCGGCGTACTCGGCGAAGTCGCCGAGGTGGCAGGTCATCGACTCGGCGTAGCCCGCCAGCGCCTCGGTGTTGCGCTCCACGCGCCGGGCCAGGCCGACCACCGACCGGTCTGCCTGGAACTGGGCGAAGGACTGCTCCAGGATGTCGCGCGCCGCGCGCACCCCGAGCCGGTCGACGAGGTTGATCGCCATGTTGTAGCCGGGCCGGAACGACGAGCGCAGCGGGTAGGTGCGGGTCGAGGCGAGCCCGCCGACGGCCTTGGGGTCGACGCCGGGCTGCCACACCACGACGGCGTGGCCCTCCACGTCGATGCCGCGGCGCCCGGCGCGGCCGGTGAGCTGGGTGTACTCCCCCGGCGTCAGGTCGACGTGCGCCTCGCCGTTGTACTTGACCAGCCGCTCCAGCACGACCGTGCGCGCGGGCATGTTGATGCCCAGCGCCAGCGTCTCGGTGGCGAACACGGCCTTGACCAGGCCGCGCACGAACAGCTCCTCGACGGTCTCCTTGAACGCGGGCAGCAGCCCGGCGTGGTGCCCGGCGAAGCCGCGCTCCAGCGCCTCTCGCCACTCCCAGAACCCCAGCACCGACAGGTCGGCGTCGGGCAGGTCCTTCGTCCGCCGCTCCACGATCCTGCGGACCTCGGCCACCTCGTCCTCGCTGTTGAGGCGCAGCCCGGAGCGCACGCACTGGGTCACCGCGGCCTCGCAGCCCGCGCGGCTGAACACGAACACGATCGCCGGGAGCAGCCCCTCGGCGTCCAGCCGCCCGATGATGTCGATGCGCGACGGCGGCCGGAACCGCGACCGCGGCGACCGCTCCGGCCTGCCCCCGCGCTGGCGCGGCGACCGCCACGGCGCGTGCAGCCGCCCGACCTCCTCCACCCGGCGCAGCAGCTGCGGGTTGATCCGCGCGTCGGTCCCCGGCTCCCCGCCCGCGAAGAGGTCCAGCATCCGGTTGCCGACCATCATGTGCTGGAACAGCGGGACCGGCCGGTGCTCGTCGACGACCACCGCGGTGTCCCCGCGCACGGCCACCAGCCACTCGCCGAACTCCTCGGCGTTGCTGACCGTCGCCGACAGGCTCACCAGCGTGACCCACTCCGGCAGGTGCAGGATCACCTCCTCCCACACCGCGCCGCGGAAGCGGTCGGCGAGGTAGTGCACCTCGTCCATGACCACGTACCCGAGGCCGTGCAGCGCGGAGGACTCCGCGTAGAGCATGTTGCGCAGCACCTCGGTGGTCATGACCACGATGGGCGCGCTGCCGTTGATCGCGGTGTCGCCGGTGAGCAGGCCGACCGACTTGGGCCCGTAGCGGGCGGTCAGGTCGGCGAACTTCTGGTTCGACAGGGCCTTGATCGGCGTGGTGTAGAAGCACTTGCGGCCCTCGGTGAGGGCCAGGTGCACCGCGAACTCGCCGACCACGGTCTTGCCCGCGCCGGTGGGCGCGCACACCAGCACGCCGTGGCCGTCCTCCAGCGCGGCGCACGCCTCGTGCTGGAACGGGTCTAGCTCGAAGGCCAGCTCACCGGTGAAGTCGGTGAGCTTGGGGTGGCGGGCGCGGCGCCGGGACGCGGCGTACGCCTCTGCCGGGGAGGGGGATGCACCAGCGGACACCCCACCAGGCTTTCACACCTCACCGACGCCTGCTTCAGCCAATGACCGTCAACGCGCCGGGCACGCACTCCACGGTCACCGGCAGCGGGCGGATGCGCTCGCCGTCGGCGTAGGCGACCCAGCCGTTGTCCCCGCCGAGCGAGATCCGCCGCGCCCGCAGCGTGCGCACCGCGGGGTGGTCGACGTGCCTGCCGGTGCGCAGCCGGGGCAGGATGCGCAGCAGGTCGCGCCGCGAGGCCCGGCCGACCACGGTCACGTCGAGCAGGCCGTCGGCGGGGTCGGCGTCCGGGCAGACCGGGATGCCGCCGCCGTAGTAGCGGGTGTTGCCCACCGCGACCAGCACCGCGTCGGCCTCGACGCGGCCGCCGTCGGTGTCGGCGACCAGCTCCCGCGGCCGCAGCGCCGCCAGTTCGGCCAGGATCGCCAGGTCGTAGCGGCGGCGGCCGTGCGGCCAGCGCATCCGGTTGACCCGCTCGTTGACCGCGGAGTCGAACCCCGCGCACAGCACGGTCGCAAACCACGGGCCGCCGTCGACCCGGCCCAGGTCCAGCTTGCTGCTCGACCCCCGCTCCAAGGCCGCGACCAGCGCGTCGGCGGCCGCCAGCGGCTCGGTCGGCCCGCCGAGGGCGCGGACCAGGTCGTTGCCGGTGCCCGCCGGGACGACCGCGATGGCCACCTCGTGCTCGGCGCAGAACTGCACGCCCTGGTGGGCCGAGCCGTCCCCGCCGAGCACCACGACCAGGTCGAGACCGGCGTCGCGGGCGCGGCGCATCAGCGCGTGCGACTCCGCGACCGTTGCCGCCGAGACCACGGCCAGGTCATCGACGACCGCCCGCAGCTTCCCCGCCACCGCATCGGCCACCCGGCCAGCGACCCCGTGCCCGGACGCCGGGTGCACGGCCAACGCCACTCGCATGAGCCCTCCCTCCACCGGTCGGCAACCGAACCAGACCGGGGCGCAAGACTCAAGTGACGTCGTCGAGGTTGCGCGCGGGCTCCACCGGCTTGACCGCGAGGTCCAGGTCCGAGGGGCGGTCGAGGTCGGTCGTGGCGGCCGCGTCCTCCAGCGCCTCGCGCCTGGCCTTGCGCCGGTCGTGGACGCGCGCGATCTGCACCGCGACCTCGAAGAGCACGGTCATCGCCGCCGCCAGCACGATCATCGACACCGGGTCGGTGCCGGGCGTGGCGAACGCGGCGAAGATGAACAGGCCGAAGACGATGAACCGCCGCCACTTGCGCAGGTTGGCGTAGGGCAGCACGCCGACCCGGTTCAGCATCGTGATCAGCAGCGGCAGCAGGAAGCTCACGCCGAAGATCAGCAGCATGACCAGGACGAACGAGATGTAGTCCTGGGCGTTGAGCGCGGTGATGAACGCGGTGCCGCCGAAGCTGACCAGGACTTCCAGGCCCTCGGGGATGACGAAGAACGCCAGCCACGCGCCCGCGGCGAACAGCACCGACCCGATCAGCACGAACGACAGCGCCAGCCTGCGCTCGCGGGCGTAGAGGCCCGGGGTGATGAACGCCCACACCTGGTACAGCCAGCCGGGCGACATCACGACCATGCCGACGGCGATGCCCACCTTGAACTGGACCATGAACGCCTCGAACGGCTTGGTCTGGAAGAGCTGGCACTCCCCCGGCACCGGCTCGAAGCGCACGGTCGTCGGCAGCTCGCAGTAGGGCGCGAGCAGGATCTTGCTCAGCGACGGGACCGGGCCCATCGGCACCATGAACCAGATGAAGCCGAACACGCCCCCGATCAGGATGAAGAGGACCGCCAAACCCAGTCGGTGCCGCAGCTCGTAGAGGTGCTCGCGCAGCGACATCGTCCCGTCGGGGTTGTGCCGACGGCTGCGCAGCTTCCTCTGCTCCCGGCGCGCTGCCCGGCGGGACTGCTCTTGCACCACCGTCAGTGTCCGCTCAGCTGGCGTTCTTCTGCTGCTGGTCGACCTTGCGCTGGAGCTCGTCGAGCTCCTTCTGCAGCTGCTCGGCGGTCTTCTCCGGCTTCGCAGGCGCCAGCTGCTGCTGCGCCGGGGCCTCCGCCTTCGCCGGGGTGTCGTCGTCCTCGTCCTTGCGCATGCCCTTGGTCTCCGCCTTCAGGATGCGCATGGACTGCCCGAGCGACCTCGCCATCTGCGGCATCTTGCGCGCCCCGAAGAGCAGCACGATCACCACCGCGATGATGAGGATCTCCCACGGTCCCAGGTTCACGGCCGTCCTCCTGTCTCGCCTCGCTGAATCGATCCTACGCGCCGGACCGCCGATTTCCGATCTTCGATCGCCACGCGCAGCGCCGCCGTCCTGGCCCGCACCAGGCCCGACCGGTCGGCCAGGCCCGCCCGGGCCGCGTCGACCGCGGTCCGCGTCCGGCCGGCTCGGCGGAGTACCGAGATCGCGGCCACGGCGAGGCACACCAGTCCGACCGCGATCAGGGCGCTGAGCAGGAACGGCACGAGCCGAACTCTACCGGTGGTCGGATGACCTGGGAACCAACCCGGGGCGTCAGCCGAGCGAATCGATGCGCCGCACGGCGTCGGCCGCCCGCTCCCGCAGCGCCGCTGCCAGCGCCGACGGCTCCTCGACCCGCACATCGCCCCCTAGACCGAGAAGCATCCTGGTCATCCAGGATTCGTCGGCGTAGCGCATCACGACGCGCTGGCGGTTGCCCGGCAGCTCCTCGACCTCGTCCACCGGGTAGTACTCCGACACCCAGCGCGCGTCCTGCTCCAGCACCAGCCGCGCGGTGCGCTGGTTGGGCTCGGGCTGGAAGAACCCGGCGGTCAGGTCGGTCGGCTGGGCGTGCGGCGGCGGGACCGACGGCTCGTCGAGGACGGTCACGCCGTCGATGCGGTCGAGCCGGAACAGCCGCACCGCCTCGGCGCGCCTGCACCACGCCTCCAGGTAGCCCCGGCCCTCGACGATCATGAGCCGCATGGGGTCGACCACGCGCTCGGTCATCTCGTCCTTCGACGCGGTGTAGTAGGCCATCCGCAGCGCCCGCTTGTCCCGCAGCGCGGCCTGCACGGTCTCCCGCGTCTCCGCGGTCTCCGCGCCCTCCCGCACGCCGAGGCCGACGGCCACGCCCGCGGGCTCGGCCTGCCCCGCGGCGGCCTCGATCTTGGCCAGCGCCCGGCGGATGGCGTCGGCGTCGGCCACCCCCGGGGTGTCGACCAGGGCGCGCAGCGCGACCAGCAGCGCGGTCGCCTCGGCCCCGGTCAGCCGCAGCGGCCTGCGCATCCCGGCGTCGAAGGTGACGGTGACGGTGTCCTCGTCGAAGGAGATGTCGATGAGGTCGCCGGGCCCGTACCCGGGCAGCCCGCACATCCACAGCAGTTCGAGGTCCTTGCGCAGCTGCTTGGCGGTGACCCCGAAGTCGGCGGCGGCCTCATCGATGCGGATGCCGGGGCGGGCGATGAAGTACGGCACCAGCGCCAGCAGCCGGGGCAGCCGGTCCTGCGCCGCGGTCATCGGCCCTCCTCCGCGACGGCGAGCAGCCGCTCGCGCACCGACTTGCGCAGCACGTCGGGCGCGAGCACCACGACGTCGGGCCCGTACCCGGCCAGCCACTTGGCCGCCGAGTCCGGGTAGGCCAGGTCCAGCTCCACGACGTCCCCCTTCGCGCCGTCGATCTCCTGCGTGCCCACCACGGTCGCCCGCCTGCGCACCCCGGCCGCGCGGCCCTCGGCCACCCACAGCCGCACGGGCTGGCCGGGGCGCTGCTCGCTGTTGAACGAGGCGACGAACTCCATCAGGTTCACGCCGTCGGGCCTGCGCACCTGGCCGGGTTTGCCGACCTTGGCGACTTCGCCCACGATCCGGGAGAGCCGGAAGCAGCGCGGCGCGCCCCGGTCCCGGTCCTGGCCGACGACGTACCAGCGGCCCCGCCAGGAGACGACACCCCAGGGCTCCAGCGTCCTGGTCTGCACGTCGGCCCCGGAGGGCCTGCGGTAGTCGAAGGACACCGCCTGGTTGGCCCCGACGGCGGCCAGCAGCGGGGCGAAGGCGGGTTCGGTGGTGCGGACCTTCGGCTCGACGATGGCGTGCGGGGCCTGGTGGACGTCGACCCCGGCCGCCCGCAGCTTGAGCAGGGCGCCGTGGGCCGCGCCGGTCAGCTCCGGGGAGTCCCACAGCCGCACCGCCAGCGCGACCGCGGCGGCCTCGTCGGGCTCCAGGTCGATGTCGCCCAGCTCGTAGTCCCGCCGGGCGATGCGGTAGCCGTCGACGGTGTCGAACATCGAGTTGCGGCCGACCTCCAGCGGGATGCCCAGCTCCCGCAGCTCGGTCTTGTCCCGCTCGAAGGTCCGGAAGAAGGCTTCATCGGATGGCGCATCGGCGTACCCGGGCACGATCCCCCGGATCCGCTCCGCACTGAGGTACTGCCGCGTCGACAACAGACACAGCACGAGGTTCACCAAGCGCTCCGCGCGAGCAACGGACACCCGCGCACCCTAACGCGCCCCCCACCGGCCCCGACACCCAACTCACCGAACATACGTGCGAACGCCGTCCACTAGGCTGGTCGATTGCCCCCTCCCCCTCCCTTCCAGGCGTTTTGCCGCGTCCCACCACCGCGTCACCAACGTCGCCAACCGACCCCGCCACCTTTCCCACCTCACCGCAGTCCACCCCTCCCGCCTGACTACAGTCCACCCCTCCCCCATCACCGCAGACCACCTCCCCCGCCTCAATGCAGACCACCTCCCCCGCCTGACCAAAGACCATCTCCCCCGCTTGACCGCAGAAAGCCCATTATCTTGATAGTGAATAGGCAATAGTGAGATCCTGGGCGCAGCCGAGGGCGGGCAAAGCGAAGGCCCCGGCGCGTGCGTGCGCCGGGGCCCTGCGGGGTGCTTCAGCCGGTCAGAGGGAGGCGATCAGGCGCTCCACGCGCTCGTCGACCGCCCGGAACGGGTCCTTGCACAGGACCGTCCGCTGGGCCTGGTCGTTGAGCTTCAGGTGCACCCAGTCGACGGTGAAGTCGCGCCCGGCCTGCTGGGCCGCGGCGATGAAGTCCCCGCGCAGCTTGGCCCGGGTCGTCTGCGGCGGGGTGTCCTTGGCGGCCTCGATCTCGCCGTCGTCGGTGACCCTGGCGACCAGGTCCTTGCGCTGGAGCAGGTCGAAGATGCCCCGGCCGCGGCGGATGTCGTGGTAGGCCAGGTCGAGCTGGGCGATGCGCGGGCTGGACAGGTCCAGGTCGTGCTTGGCCCGGTAGCGCTCCACCAGCCGGTGCTTGATGGCCCAGTCGATCTCCCGGTCGATGCGGGTCAGGTCCTGGGCCTCGACCGCGTCGAGCACCCGGCCCCACAGCTCGACCACCCGGTTGGCCAGCGGGTCCGGCGAGCGCCGGGCCACGTGCTCGACGGCCTTGGCGTAGTACTCCCGCTGGATGTCCAGCGCCGACGCCTCGCGCCCGCCCGCCAGGCGCACCAGGCGGCGGCCGGTCAGGTCGTGGCTGATCTCGCGGATGGCCCGGATGGGGTTGTCGAGGCTGAAGTCGCGGAACTGGACGCCCTCCTCGATCATCTCCAGCACCAGGTTGGCCGTGCCGACCTTGAGCAGCGTCGTGGGCTCGGCCATGTTCGAGTCGCCGACGATCACGTGCAGGCGGCGGTAGCGCTCGGCGTCGGCGTGCGGCTCGTCGCGGGTGTTGATGATCGGCCGGGAGCGGGTCGTGGCGCTGGAGACGCCCTCCCAGATGTGCTCGGCGCGCTGGGACAGGCAGTAGACCGCCCCGCGCGGGGTCTGCAGGACCTTGCCCGCCCCGCAGATGAGCTGGCGGGTGACCAGGAACGGCAGCAGCACGTCGGCGATCCTGGAGAACTCCCCGGCCCGCGTGACCAGGAAGTTCTCGTGGCAGCCGTAGGAGTTGCCCGCCGAGTCGGTGTTGTTCTTGAACAGGTAGATGTCCCCGCCGATGCCCTCGTCGGCCAGCCGCCGCTCGGCGTCGACGAGCAGGTCCTCCAGGATCCGCTCGCCCGCCTTGTCGTGCGTCACCAGCTGCACGAGGTCGTCGCACTCGGCCGTGGCGTACTCCGGGTGCGAGCCCACGTCGAGGTAGAGCCGCGAGCCGTTGCGCAGGAACACGTTGGAGGAGCGCCCCCACGACACCACCCGCCGGAACAGGTAGCGCGCGACCTCGTCCGGGCTCAGCCTGCGCTGACCGTGGAACGTACAGGTCACGCCGAATTCGGTCTCAATCCCGAAGATCCGCCGCTGCATCCCCTAAGCCTAGGTGCTGGGACCGTCCAAAGCCGTGCGCCGTTCGGGTCGGCGCGTGTTGCGCTTGCGGACCCATTCGGCAACGATCCCGCTCTTCATGTTCAATCGCGACCGTGATGAGACACGTGCGGCGCTCGGCGCGCCAGGTCAACCGCGTCGACCGCGACCTGGTCATCCGCTCCGCGCAGCTGCCCCCGACCCCGGTCGACGCCGGGTTGGCGTCGCTGTCGCGGGCGGCGAACAAGAGCGCCCTGTGGTTCGCGTTCGCCGCCGTCCTCGCCGCCAGGAAGGGCCGGACCAGGCGGGCGGCGCTGCGCGGGATCGGGGCGATCGCCGTCGCCAGCGCCTCGGCCAACCTGGTCGGCAAGAACCTGTTCCCGCGCAGGCGCCCCGCCGCCGAGCTGCTGCCGGTCTACCGGCGGCTGAGCCAGCGGCCGACGAGCTCGTCCTTCCCATCCGGACACGCCGCGTCGGCGGCGGCGTTCACCACGGCGCTGGCGCTGGAGCACAAGGGACTGGGCAAGCTGGTCGCCCCGCTGGCGGGCGCGGTCGCCTACTCCCGCGTCCACACCGGCGTGCACTGGCCGACCGATGTGGTGGCGGGCGCGGCGATCGGCGTCGGCGCGGCGTACGCGACGCTGCACTGGTGGCCGCTGGGCCCCGACCGGCCCGCCCAGACCGCCCACGCCGCCGACGTGCCAGCCCTGGAGCAGGGCGACGGGCTGTTGGTGCTGGTCAACCCCAACGCGGGCATCGCGGGCGAGGACGCGACCGACGTGGTCAAGCACCGCTGGCCGCGGGCCACCGTGGTGCACCCGCAGCCGGGCGTCGACCTCGTGGAGCAGCTCTCCGCCGAGCTGGCGAGCAGCCCGGCGGACATCCGGGCGGTCGGCGTCGCGGGCGGGGACGGCTCGGTCGCCGCGGTGGCCGCGGTGGCCGCGGAGTTCCGGCTCCCCCTGGTCGTGGTGCCCGCGGGCACGCTCAACCACTTCGCCAGGGACATCGGCGTGGCCGACATCGACGCCGCCGCGGACGCGGTCGCCGCCGGTGAGGGCGTCGTGGTGGACCTGGCCGGGGTCGACATCGGCAGCGACCGGCACCGCTGGTTCGTCAACACCGCCAGCCTGGGCGGCTACCCGGAGATGGTGCGGCTGCGCGAGCGGCTGGAGGGCCGGGGCTGGCCCAAGTGGCCCGCCGCCGCGGTCGCCCTGCACCGGACCCTGCGCCGGGCCCAGCCGATCCGGCTGTCCCTCAACGGCCGCTCGCACCTGGTGTGGTGGGTCTTCGTCGGCAACGGCACCTACTCCCCCAAGGGCTTCGTGCCCACCCACCGCCCGGTGCTGGACTCCGGCCTGCTCGACGTGCGCTACCTGCGGGCCGACGTGCCGTACTCGCGGCTGCGGTTCGTCCTGGCAACGCTGACCCGGACCCTGCACACCAGCCACGTGTACCGCCAGCGGGACTCCGCCGAGCTGGAGGTGGTGCTGCTGGACGGGGTCGAGCGCCGGGTGGCCACCGACGGCGAGGTCGGCCCGCTGGGCAGCCGCTTCGTCTTCCGGTCCCGCCCGCGCGCCCTGTCGATCTACCGGCCCGCTAGCGGCCGGGAGGGCTGACCTCGGGCTGCACCGGGCTGTTCTTGTGCTCGGCCCACCAGGCGGCGAAGAGCGGGTTGGTGTCGGTGAGCTGGTCGTAGGCGTCCAGCAGCGACTTGGGCGCCTCCTTGGCCGCGTCGGCGAGGTTGCTGTCCTCGTGCCAGACCAGCACGATCTCCTGGAGCATCGGGGTGCCGACCAGGTTGCGGATGACCAGGCCGTTGCCCTCCCTGGCGACCGGCTTGGCCAGGGTGACCGCGCCCGCCTGGACCAGCGCCCGGGTGGTGGTCGAGTCCGACATCTGGTGGCGGATGCGCGGGGTGAAGCCGCGCGCGGCGCAGGCCCGCACGAAGGCGAGCTGCTCGGTGCCCTCGGCGACCGGCGGCATCACCCAGTTCTCGTCGGCCAGCTCGGCCAGGTCGATGTCGCCGCGGTCGGCCAGCGGGTGGTTCTCGGCGAGCGCGACGAACAGCGGGGCGCGCAGCATCACCCGGGCGTGCACGTGCGCGGGCAGCGGTGTGCGGAAGCCGGGGTTCTCCTCCAGCACGGCGAAGTCGAGCTTGCGGTCGACGACCTTGCGCAGCACCTCGGTCGGCTGGGTCTCGATCTCGATGGCCGCCTCCGCCCCGCCGAGCCGGTCGGCGATCGCGGTGGCGAACAGCGGCACGATCAGCCCCGGCGGCCCGCCCACCCGCACCACCCCGGTCGCGGTGGTGCTCTGCGTGCGCTGCTTGATGCCCGCCATCAGGTCGTCCACCTCGCCGAGCAGCAGGCGGGCGGTCGTCAGCACGTAGCTGCCCAGGTCGGTGGGCACGACCCCGGTCCCGGTCCGGGCGAACAGCAGCCCGCCGACGCGCCGCTCCAACCGCTGCAACTGGGCGGTCAGCGCCGGTTGGGACACCCCGAGCTGCACCGCGGCCTTCGACAGACTGCCCGCGTCCGCGACCGCGCAGATGACCCGGAGATGGCGCAGCTCAAGCTCATTCACACGAGTGTTATGCCCCCTGCGGCGGGGTTATGCAAATCTCGGCCGGGGTTTTGGGAACAGCGCCACATTTCGCCCCCGCGGCGTGTCGAAACGGCTCCGGGGGCGTCGCGGTGGCGACGCCCCCGGATGCGGGGTGGTGACCGCGACGCGGGCGGGCGCCCGCGCCGCGGCGGCCTAGGACACCACGACCAGGGCGGTGTCGTCGACGGCGAAGGTGGTCTGCCGGGAGCTGTCCTCCACGCCCACCCACACCAGGGTCACCGGGCCGCCGTCGTAGGCGCCCAGGTCGACGGTCTTCTGCACGTACCCGCCGCCCGCGTCGAGGTTGGACGCGACCAGCCGGGTCTCCCGCAGGACCCCGCCCGTGTAGATCTGCAGGGACAGGGTGTCGTACTGCCCCGTGGTGGTCTGCTCGGCGGTGTCGGTGCGCACCCAGAAGGTCAAGGTCGCGCGGACCGCGTCCGGCACCTGGACCTGCTGCTGGAGCTTCTCGGTGCCGCGCCTTCCGGTGCCTGCCAGGTGCGCCCACCACGAGCCGGTGCGCGCCGGGCGCACCGTGCTGCTGGTGATCACCGAGGTGGTCCCGGCCCAGCCCGTCGCGCCCGCCTCGAACCCGGGGTTCACCAGGACCTGCCGGGCCTGCACGACCCGCCAGGCGATGGTGGTCGTGGCCGAGCCGCCGCGCCCGTCGGTGACGGTGACGCGGGCGACCGGGGCGCCCCGGGTGGTCGGGGTGCCGGTGACCAGGCCCGTCGCCGCGTTGATGGCCAGCCCGGCGGGCAGGCCGGACGCGGTGAAGGTGAGCGCGTCCCCGTCGGGGTCGGTCGCCTGGATCGGCAGGCTGACCGGGACCCCGACCTCGGCCTGCTGCGCGCCCGGGTCGGTCAGCACCGGGTTGGCGTTGCCCGCCGGGGCGAGGGGGCCGTCCACGACCAGGGCGAAGGGCTGCGGGCCGCGCGGGACGTTGTAGCCGCGCACCCGGACGGTCCACTCGCCCTCGGCCGGGTTCTGCACGTAGACGTTCTCGACGTTGTTGCGCCGGTCGGGCGCGGCGCCGGTGGTGGACCAGCCGCCCGCGAACTGGTTGCCGCGGTAGACCACCCCCTGCGGCGAGACGACCTCCAGGTCCAGGTCGTTGACCAGGGTGACGGCCGCGTAGGTGGCGGCCTCCGCGTCGCTGTAGGCCAGGGTGATCTTCAGCGGCGCGCCCGGCAGGACCTGCTGGCGGAACTCGGCGACCCCGCCGGTGGCCAGGCCCGCGCCCTCGTCGACGACCCGGGCGCGGCCCGCGGTCGCCTTGTCGAGGTTGACCAGGCCCCAGCCCTCGTGGGCGTTGGGGATCGGGAAGTCGTTGTCGTTGGCGCCGTCGCCGTTCTCGTCCAGCAGGTCCGTCGCGCTGTTGATGAGGGTGCCCTTCACCAGCGCGGCGGACGCGGCGATGCCGTGGTGCTTCTGGTAGTAGTCGCGCACCACCGCGGCGCCGCCCGCGACCAGCGGGTTCGACATCGACGTGCCGCTGAAGTACTTGTAGTCGTCGTTCAGCGGGAAGCCGTAGCCGTCGTGCTGGGGCGTGCCGGTCTTGGGGTTGACCGCGCCGTCGTACTGCTGCTGGTACTTGTCCGAGTAGCCGGACAAGATCCACGACCCGGGCGCGACGACGTCGGGCTTGATCCGGCCGTCGTCGGTCGGGCCGCGGCTGGAGAACGCGGCGATCTGCTCGGGGTTGCCGGTCTGGCGGTCGGACCGCACCGGGTTGGCCGGGTAGTCCGGCGACCACCAGTCACCCCAGGTGGGGATGACGTTCGCCCCGCCTGCCTGCTGGCAGGACCGGTTGCCCATGGTGGCCCGCTCCGCGGCCGACTGCGCCTGGTAGGTCAGGTTCGGGTCGCAGGGCGAGACCGCCTTGCCGTTCTCCGACGCCCCGACGGTGAGCACGTTCTTCGCGGTGGCGGGCGCGCCCATCGAGTCGTTGTCGACGACCCCGTCGGCGTTGGCGTCCACCCCGGCGTTGCCCGCCGAGAAGGTGATCAGCATGTCGCGGTGCTGGTTGACGAACTGGTCGGCGTGGCGGGAGTCCGGGGTGTAGGCGCCCGCCGCGTCCGAGCCCCACGAGTTCGCGTGGATGCGCGCGCCCTCGTCGTAGGCCTGCTGGAACAGCAGCCCGAGTTCCTCCGGGATGCCGAGCAGGTAGTAGCCGTCGGGGTAGCTCGCCGCGCACCCGCCGTACATGTCGACGTAGTCCTCGACCGCCTGGAAGACCAGGCGGGCGGAGTGCGCGGCGGCCTTGCCCCGGCCGTCGGCCATGCCGTCGCCGACCGCCGAGACGGCCACGTGGGTGCCGTGGCCGCTGTCCACGTCCTGCGCGCCGTCGGGCTGGACGTCGGCGCAGTTCGCGATGTCCGCGCCCGCCCAGGGGTGGATGGCCTGGATGCGGGTGGCGGGGATGTCCGGGTGCGCGGTGGCGGTCGTGCCGCCGCCCAGCCCGGTGTCGGCGACCGCGACGGTCTGGGTGGAGCCGTCGTAGCCGCGCGAGTACGCCTGCTCGCCGCGCATGATGGTGCCCGCGGCGTGCTCGTTGTGCTTCTCGTGGATGCGGAAGCGGTCGAGGACGGCGACGTCCTCGATCCCCGCCACGCTCGTGGCCTGGGCGGGGGTGGCGGCCAGCAGCAGCGAGCCGCCGCCGGTGCGGCTGACCACGGCGCCGGTCGCCGCGGCCGCCGCGGAGACGGCGGCGAGGTCGGCGTCGTGCTCGGCGCGCACCCGGTAGATGGCGGGCTTGCCCGCGGAGATCCCCGCCCGCGCGTCGGCGGTGACCTTCCACTCGGCCCGGTAGCGGCCGACCCAGCGCACGCCGGGCAGCCCCTCGGCCCGCCGCGCCTGGCCCGGGTTCATCCGGACCTTGAAGGCGAAGTCGGGGACGTAGTCGACGATGCCGGCGCCGAGGCGGGCGAGCCCGGCGGTCCAGTCGTCGCGGACGGGGCCCGCGAACTGGACGAGGTAGGACCCGCGCTCGGCACCCGCGAGCGCGGGGACCCGGCCCGCAGGCAGCCTGCTGGGCAGGAATTCCCCGCTGACCAGCCGGATCGGCGCCTCGGGCAGGTCCGGCTCCGCGGGCTGGCCCGCGGCGGTGCCGTGGGCCGCGAGCGCGGCGACCAGGGCGGGGATGACGGCGAGCGCGGCGAGGCGTCTCGACCGGGAACGCGGCATGTGGCTTCCTCGGGTTGCAGGGTGCTCCGGACACCCGATATCTCACCCGATCGAGCTAATCCGTCGGGGCACTATGACCCGATCACCCTGTGACACTCCCATCCCGAATGCCCATAACATGCACGTGACCTGCGGTTTTGCTGACCGTGTTGATCGAGTTGCAACCTGGCCGCACACGAAAGCGGGGCCACCCGTTCAGGTGGCCCCGCGATCGTCGCCGGGTGGTTACTCGTCGGTGGTCGGGGGCAGTTCCACGTCCTCGACCGGCTTGGCGGGGGATTCCGCGGGCGTCTCGGTGCGGGCCTCCGGGGGCAGCAGGGCCGTCAGGGCCGCGCCGGTGATGCGGCGGAAGGCGCGGGTCGGGCGGTTGCGGTCCAAAACCGCGACCTCCAGCTTGTCCGGCGACGGCGGGGTGTTGGCGCCGTTGGCCCCGCCCGCGGCGAAGGCCTTGATGGCCACCCCGACCGCGTCGGCCAGGGTGATGCCCTCGGTGAAGGTCTCCTTGAGCGACGCGGCGATCGGGTCGGTCTGCCCGCCCATCACCAGGAACTGGGGCTCGTCGACGATCGAGCCGTCGTAGGTGAGCCGGTAGAGCTGGTCCTGGGCCGCGGTGGCGCCCACCTCGGCCACGCACAGCTCCACCTCCAGCGGCTTGACCTGCTCGGTGAAGATCGTGCCGAGGGTCTGGGCGTAGACGTTGGCCAGCTGGCGGGCCGAGACGTCGCGGCGGTCGTAGGAGTAGCCCCACAGGTCCACGTGCCGGATGCCGCCGCGGCGCAGGCTCTCGTACTCGCTGTAGCGGCCCGCGGCGGCGAACCCGATGCGGTCGTAGATCTCGGAGACCTTGTGCAGCGTGGCCGACGGGTTCTCGGCCACGAACAGGACACCGTCGGCGTACTTGAGCGCGACGACACTGCGGCCCCGGGCGATGCCCTTGCGGGCGTACTCCGAGCGGTCGCGCATCAGCTGCTCGGGGGAGGCGTACAGCGGCAACGTCACGACAATGGGCTCCTTGGGTCGGGTGGGGTGGGGAACGTCAGCCGCGCGGGCGCGCCGACCGCTCGGTCACCACGGCCTGGGCGACGGCGGCGGTCTCCTCCTCGGACAGCCGGATCGCGCCCTGCTCCGCGGTGATCGTCACGATGCTGGGGTAGATCCGCCTGGCCAGGTCCGGCCCGCCGGTCGCCGAGTCGTCGTCGGCGGCGTCGTAGAGGGCCTCGACGGCGATGCGCACGGCCTGCTCGCGGTCGCTGTCGGGGTCGTAGAGCTTCTTCAGCGCGGACTTGGCGAAGTTGGAGCCCGAGCCCACCGCGTGGAAGCCCGCGCGCTCCTCGTAGCGCCCGCCCACCACGTCGAAGGAGACGATGCGGCCCGCCCTGGCCGGGTCGGGCGCGGCGAGGTCGTAGCCGACGAACAGCGGCACCACGGCCAGCCCCTGCAGCGCGGCGCCGAGGTTGCCGCGGACCATCGTGGCCAGCTTGTTGGTCTTGCCGTCCAGCGACAGCGACGTGCCCTCGATCTTCTCGTAGTGCTGGAGCTCGACGGCGTAGAGGCGGACCATCTCCACCGCCAGCCCCGCGGTGCCCGCGATGCCCACCGACGAGTAGTCGTCGGTGATGAACACCTTCTCCATGTCCCGCTGCGCGATCAGGTTGCCCGCGGTGGCCCGGCGGTCACCGGCGATGAGGACGCCGCCGGAGAAGGCGACGGCCACGATCGTGGTGCCGTGGGTCAGCTCGGCCGGGGCGGCCCCGCCGGGCGGGCGGGCGCCCGGCAGCAGGTCCGGGGCCTGGGCGCGGAGGAAGTCGGTGAACGACGACGTGCCCGTCGTGAGGTAGGCGGCGGGCAGCCCACGGGAAGAGGTGTGATCCATGCCTGCTTTCGTTTCCGGTTCGCGGGGGCGGGGGCGGTGCGGCCTACTGGCCGCCCTTCTGGACGTAGGCGCGGACGAAGTCCTCCGCGTTCTCCTCCAGGACGTCGTCGATCTCGTCCAGGATCGCGTCGGTGTCGTCGCTGAGCTTCTCCCGGCGCTCCTGACCGGCGGCGGTGGTGTCGTCGACACCCTCGTCGCCGTCGCCGCCGCCCTGGCGCTGCTTCTGCTCCTGGGACATCTCGCCTCCCGGTGGTCTGGCCTATACCGAACAGTACCGAGCGGGACCGACTTTCGTCGCGGTCCCCGCCGGGACCGAGATCGAAATTCGCCCTGGGTGAACGCCGCTAGCGGCGGGCCCCGGTCAGCGCGTCGACCAGCTCCTCGGCGGTGTTCGCCGCGTCGAGCAGGGCCCCGACGTGCGCCTTCGTGCCGCGCAGCGGTTCGAGCGTGGGGATGCGCACCAGCGACTCCCGGCCCAGGTCGAAGATCACCGAGTCCCAGGACGCCGCCGCGATCGAGGTCGGGTAGCGCTCCAGGCAGCGGCCGCGGAAGTAGGCCCGGGTGTCCGACGGCGGGGTGACGATGGCCGCCCGCACCTCCTCCTCGCTGACCAGCCGCTTCATCGAGCCGCGGGCGACCAGGCGGTTGTAGAGGCCCTTGTCCAGGCGCACGTCGGAGTACTGCAGGTCGACCAGGTGCAGCCGCGGCGAGGACCAGGCCAGGCCGTCGCGGGCCCGGTAGCCCTCCAGCAGCCGCAGCTTGGCGGGCCAGTCCAGCCGGTCGGCGCACTCCATCGGGTCGCGGGCCAGCGCGTCGAGCACCGTGCCCCACGTGTCGAGCACGTCCAGCGAGACCCGGTCCACGTCGGCCCGGCCGAGCTTGTCGGCGACCATCTCGTGGTAGGCGAACTGGATGTCCAGGCCGCTGTACTTGCGGCCGTTGGCCAGCTCGACCTTGGTCTTCAGGGTCGGGTCGTGGCTGATGAGGTGCACGGCGCGCACCGGGTCGGCCAGCTTGAGGTGGTCGAAGCGCACGCCCGCCTCGATCAGGTCCAGGACCAGGGCGGTGGTGCCCAGCTTGAGGTAGGTCGAGGTCTCGGCCAGGTTCGCGTCGCCGATGATGACGTGCAGGCGCCGGTACTTGTCGGCGTCGGCGTGCGGCTCGTCGCGGGTGTTGATGATGCCGCGCTTGAGCGTGGTCTCCAGGCCGACCTCGACCTCGATGTAGTCGGCGCGCTGGGAGAGCTGGAAGCCCGCCTCCTCCCCCGCCACGCCCATGCCGACCCGGCCGGACCCGCAGACGACCTGGCGGGAGGCGAAGAACGGGGTCAGCCCGGCGATCACCGCGGTGAACGGGGTGTTGCGGGCCATCAGGTAGTTCTCGTGGGTGCCGTAGCTGGCGCCCTTGCCGTCGACGTTGTTCTTGTAGAGCTGCAGCCGCGGCTGGCCGGGCACGGTGGCGGCGCGCAGCGCGGCCTCCTCCATGACCCGCTCCCCCGCCTTGTCCCAGATCACCGCGTCGCGGGCGTTGGTGACCTCGGGCGCGGAGTACTCCGGGTGGGCGTGGTCGACGTAGAGCCGGGCGCCGTTGGTGAGGATGACGTTGGCCGCGCCGAGGTCCTCGACGTCGGGGTCGGTGGGCGCCATGCCGGGCGCGCCGAGGTCGAACCCGCGGGCGTCGCGCAGCGGGGACTCCACCTCGTAGTCCCACCGGGCCCGCCGGGCGCGCGGGATGTCCGCCGCCGCGGCGTAGGCCAGCACGACCTGGGTCGATGTCAACACCGGGTTGGCCGTCGGGTCGCCCGGCACCGCGATGCCGTACTCGACCTCGGTCCCCATGATCCGCCGCATACCGGCCAGCCTACGGTGCCGGACCGACGCGCAGGCGGTGAGCCGCGTCGCGGAGGGCAGGATGGGAGAAGTGAGCGCGGACGAGCGGGTGGCCCTCTACGACGAGGCAGGCCGGGTGGTCGGGGCGACGACCAGGGCGCGGATGCGGGCGGGCGGCCTCTGGCACGCCGCCACGGCGGTGCTGCTCCGCTCGGGCGACGGCGCCCGGGTGTACGTGCACCGCAGGACCGACACCAAGGACATCTACCCCGGCCTGCACGACTGCGCCGCGGGCGGGGTGGTCGGCGCGGGCGAGGACCCGCCCGCGGCCGCCGCGCGCGAGCTGGCCGAGGAGTACGGCGTCACCGGGGCGGTCCTGACCCCGGTGTTCACCATGCGCATCGAGCTGCCGCCGGTGCGCATGCACCTGTTCGCCTACGAGACCCGATGGGACGGGCCGGTGGTGCCGCAGGAGAGCGAGATCGCCGAGGGCTGGTGGATGCCCCTGCCGGAGCTGCGCGAGCGGCTGGCGGGCGGGCGGTGGCCCTTCGTCCCCGACGGCAGGCTGGTGATGGAGCGCTGGTTCGCCCTGCAGGACGGGACGGGCTAGTCGAGGGCGGCTGCGGCCAGGGGGGCGATGCGGGTGATGGCCTGGGCGGCCCGGTCGACGCTGCCCGCCTCCACCACGACGACGCTGGCCAGGTCGCCTGAGGCGATGACGGCGCCGCACCCGCGGCGGTCGGCTTCGGTGAAGCACCACGTGTAGCGGTCGTCGCCGAGTTCGGGCAGGTCGGGGCCGTCGGTGGTGGTCTCGTCCGCGGGCGGGAGGCAGGTGCCCGCCGCGCGCAGGTCGGCCAGGGTCGCGCCCGCGCCGGGCAGGACGTGCACGCTCTGGTCGATCGTCGACCCGGTCGGGTAGACCCAGGAGGCGTCCGCGCGCGGGCCGCAGCCGGTGGAGATGACGACCGTGCCCTCCGCGGACTCCACGCCCTCTTCGGCCAGGTCGGCGTCGGTGAGCAGGCCTTCACCGGGGTCGACGGCGGGGGTGGTGGTCGTGGCCGCGGTGGTCGCCGTGGTGGTCGGCGCCGCTGTCGTGGCCACCACAGCCGCCTGGGCGGGGGTCGGCCGCGCGGTCGTCGTCGGCTCGTCGTAGTAGGTGTAGAGGTCGTTCGCCCGACCGGAACAGCCGACGGCGAGCAGCAGCACCGCGGCGGGCGCGAGCGCACGGCGGAACAACGGTCCCCCAAAGATCGACAGCGGTACGCGGCGGAACCTACCGGTTCCCGCCCGCCCACCCGCACCAGCCCCTACAGCCGCCCCAGCGCCTCGACGGCGACCGGCATGAGCCGGACCACCATCGCCCTGGCGGCCGCCGTGGACCCGGCTTCGACCACGACGGCCGTCAACAGGTCGTCCTTGGCCGCCACGGCGCCGCAACCGCGCCCCTGGTCGTGGTGGAAGCACCACGAGTACTGGGCGTGCATCCCCAGCTCCCCCAGCTTCGGCTCCGGCTCGAAGGGGCCGAAGCCCACCAGGCATTCCGCTGCGGAGCGCAGCACCCAGACCTGCGTGACGGCGTAGGACTCGACGCTGTGGATGATCGCGCGCTGGTTGGGGGTCTGCCAGAGCATGCGGGACTTGGCCGTCGGCTTCGCCTGCAGGCAGCGCTCCAGGTACGGGTCCTGGCCTGCGCCGAGGAACTCCACCTCGCCCACGGCCGCGAGGTCCTGCGGCGTCATCATCGCGGCCACCAGGTCGGCCGAGGTCCGCTTGACCGCGGTCGTGGTCGTCGGCAGGAACGCCCGGGCGCTCGGCCGGAAGCCGACGCGGCCCGCCCCGGCCAGGGCGGCGGGCAGCATGTCGACCACCTCGGCCGGACGCGGGTACACCTCCACCGCGTGCGTGACGACGCGCTCCTGGACGGTCCACCGGGCCAGCGCGTGCGCCGAGGGGGGCTCGGACACGCAGCCCGCCAGATACGGCGCCTGCTCGGCCGGGCGCTGCTCGACCGGGGTCGGCCCCAGCGCGGCGAGGTCCGCCGCGCCGAACAGGGCCGCCGCCAGCTCCGCAGACGGGCGAGCGGCCCCGGAGCCTGCGCTCCAGGGCCGCTCGCCGGGGTCGGCTCAGAGGTACTGGCCGGTGTTGCTCGCCGTGTCGATGGCGCGGCCCGCTTCCTGGTTCTTGCCGGTGACCAGGGTGCGGATGTAGACGATGCGCTCGCCCTTCTTGCCCGAGATGCGTGCCCAGTCGTCCGGGTTGGTCGTGTTGGGCAGGTCCTCGTTCTCGGCGAACTCGTCGACGATGGCGTCCAGCAGGTGCTGCACGCGCAGGCCGGGCTGCTTGGTCTCCAGCACCGACTTGATCGCCGACTTCTTCGCCCGGTCGACGATGTTCTGGATCATCGCGCCGGAGTTGAAGTCCCGGAAGTACAGGACCTCCTTGTCGCCGTTGGCGTAGGTGACCTCCAGGAACCGGTTCTCCTCGGTCTCCTCGTACATCCGCTCGACGGTGTGCTGGATCATCGCGTCGATGCAGGCCGCCGGGTCGCCGCCGAACTCGGCGAGGTCGTCGGCGTGGATGGGCAGCTTCGGGGTGAGGTACTTGGAGAAGATGTCCCGCGCCGCCTCCGCGTCCGGCCGCTCGATCTTGATCTTCACGTCGAGCCTGCCGGGGCGCAGGATCGCCGGGTCGATCATGTCCTCGCGGTTCGACGCGCCGATGACGATGACGTTCTCCAGGCCCTCGACGCCGTCGATCTCGCTGAGCAGCTGGGGCACGATCGTGGTCTCGACATCGGAGGAGACGCCGCTGCCGCGGGTGCGGAAGATGGAGTCCATCTCGTCGAAGAACACGATGACCGGCGTGCCCTCCGAGGCCTTCTCCCTGGCCCGCTGGAAGATCAGCCGGATGTGCCGCTCGGTCTCGCCCACGAACTTGTTGAGCAGCTCGGGGCCCTTGATGTTGAGGAAGTAGGACTTGGCCTCGGCCGGGCTGCGGTCGCCGCGCGCCGCAGCCACCTTCTTGGCCAGGGAGTTGGCCACCGCCTTGGCGATGAGCGTCTTGCCGCAGCCGGGCGGGCCGTAGAGCAGCACGCCCTTGGGCGGGCGCAGCTCGTACTCGGCGAAGAGGTCCTTGTGCAGGAACGGCAGCTCGACGGCGTCGCGGATCTGCTCGATCTGGCGGAACAGGCCGCCGATGTCGGCGTAGTCGACGTCGGGCACCTCCTCCAGCACCAGGTCCTCGACCTCGGCCTTGGGCACCCGCTCGTAGGCGTAGCCGGACTTGGCGTCGACCAGCAGCGAGTCGCCGGGCTTGAGCGGCGCGGTGAACAGCGGGTCGGCCAGCCAGACCACCCGCTCCTCGTCGGCGTGCCCGACCACCAGCGCCCTGGTGGGCACCTCCTCGCCGTCGGCGACGAGCAGCTCGCGCAGCGCGCAGACCTCGCCGGTGCGCTCGAAGCCGCCCCCCTCGACGACCGTGAGCGCCTCGTTGAGCCGCACGGACTGGCCCTTGCGCAGCTCCTCGCCCTCGACCGCGGGCGAGACCGAGACGCGCATCTTGCGACCGGCGGTGAACACGTCCACCGTGCCGTCGTCGTGCCGTTCGAGGAACACGCCGTACCCGCTGGGCGGTTGCGCCAAGCGGTCGACCTCCTCGCGCAGCGCGAGCAGCTGGCCGCGGGCTTCCCGCAGCGTGTCGACCAGCTTGGTGTTCCGCTCGGTGAGCTGGTTCACCCGCTCGGTCGCATCGGTCAGCCGCTGCTCCAACAGCCGCGAATGCCGCGGCGCTTCCGTCAGTTTCCGGCGCAGCAGAGCGACTTCCTCTTCCAGGAATCGGATCTGCGCGGCCGCCGAGCGCTGCTCGCGCTCGCCCCCCGGGCCGGGCGTGTCACCGTGCTGATCGTCGGCATCTTCAGGCCGACTGCCGGGACGATCGTGCTGCATGTCGGCACCTCCTCCCGAACTCGTACCCACTACGGTACCGGCGATCACCGACAACAACAGAGCATCCGCATGCCGGAACCCGCGTGTCACCGGACCGCAACACCCGCTCGGCCGCAGGCATTGGGCCGATCCGGTATCCGCCGGAACCGGCGTGCCGCTACCGTGCGTCGGTGTATTAGGCCACTCGCGCCAGCGTTGTGCACCTCCTTATTCGCAGCTAACGACCGGGGAAGACATGACCTACCCGCCGCCGCCGCAGGACCCCTACGGTGGCCAACCGCAGCAGCCCCAGTACCCGCAGCAGCAGCAGGGCGGCTACCCCCAGCAGCAGCCGCCGCAATACGGCCAGCAGCCGTATGGCACCCCGCCAGGCGGCCAGTCCTACGGCACCCCGCCGGGCGGGCAGCCCTACGGCACGCCCCCGGGCGGCCAGCCGTACGGGGGCGACCCCTACGGGCAGCAGCCGGGCCAGCACGGCCAGCAGCCGTACGGGCAGCAGCCCTACGGCCAGCCGCAGAAGAAGAGCCCGATGCCGTGGATCCTCGCGGGCGTCGGCGTGGTGGTCATCGGCGTCGCCGTCACCCTGATCCTGGTGCTGACCGGCGGCAACTCCGCCCAGTCGGTGGCCGACAAGGCCGCCGAGGTCATCAGCAACAAGGACCGCGCGGGCGCGCAGGAGATCTCCTGCGACCCGGAGGACTCCGGCACCGGCGACATCGACGAGCTGCCCGGTGAGATCACGGCCACGGTCGGCACGGTCACCGAGAGTGGCGACACCGCCACCGCCCCCATCACCGTCAAGATCGATGGCGAGAGCCTCGACGGCACGCTGAAGCTGAAGAAGAACAGCAGCGGCGACTGGTGCGTCGACGACATCGACTAGCCCGCCGAGCACGCGCACGGGCCGCGCCCGCTCACCGCCGCCGCCTTGCCCCGCGCATGGCGGCGGCGGTGTCCATCGGCCCGATCTGGGCCAATAGGATGGGCCGACACCACGACGAGCAGGGATCGACATGACCTACCCACCGCAGCAGCCGGGTCCGCACGGGGGACCACCGCCGCCGGGCTACGGTCGTGACCCGTGGCGTCAGCAAGGCCCCTACCAGGGTGGATACCCCGGCCAGCCGAACTTCCCCCCACCCGCGCCGCCGCCTGCGCCGCCCCCGCCGCCCAAGGGCAACGGCGGGAAGATCGCCGCGATCGTGGCGATGGCCGTGCTGCTGGTCGGCGGGACCGGCGTCGGGGTGTACTTCCTCACCCGTGACAGCGGTTTCAACGCCGCGGGCGGTCCCTCCGCCCCGGTGACGACCGCGCCAGCCGAGTCGGACGACGCCCCGGCGGGGGCGGGCCCGGACGCGGTGGTCGACGACTACATCGCCGCCTACGAGTCCAAGAGCTTCGGCGCGGTCACCGACCAGGCGTGCAAGGCGTACAAGAAGAAGTACGGCACGAACACCGCCCAGCTGGAGGACCAGCTGGCGAAGTACGAGATCAGCGGCTCGGCCAAGGGCGCGCCGCAGATCAGGGGCGACGTCGCCACCGCGCGCATCGCCCTGGAGCTCTCCGGCGACGGCGACGTGAAGAACGTCGAGATCGAGATCAAGATCGTCAAGGAAGACGGCGAGTGGCGGTTCTGCGGGGAGGAAACGGCCTGACCGCGGCTGCCTTCCCACCTCCATCCGCAGCACCCCACCAGGAGTCGGGCAATGACCACGCCACCCCCCTACGGCCAGAACCCCTACGGTCAGCAGCCTGACCCGTACGGCCAGCAGCCTGACCAGTACGGACAGCCGCAGCCCGGCTACCCGCAGCCCGTGTTCGGCCAGCAGCAGCCCTACGGCCAGCCCGGCTACGACCCCAACCAGCACGGCTACCAGCAGCCCTACGGCGGCCAGCCCTACGGCGGCGGCCAGCCGCCCAAGGGCCCCAACACCGGCAAGATCGTCGCCATCGTGGCGATCGCGGTGCTGGTCCTCGGCGGCGCGGGGGTGGGTGTGTACTTCCTCACCCGCGACAGCGGCTCCAACACCGCGGGTGGCGGCGGCGCCACCACGTCCACCCCGACGCTCCCCACCGGCGACGAGGACCCCACCACCGAGCGGACGACCGAGCGGGAGACGGCCGACCCGACGACCACCCGGGGCAGCGGGGGCGGCACCGGCGGGGACGACCCGGGCGCGGTCGCGCAGGCGTACGTGGACGCGGTGAACGACCGCGACGCGACCGCGGCGGGCAAGCTGGTCTGCGCCGACACCGAGCCGCCCGGGCTGATGTACTCGGCCCTGGAGGCCGCGGGCGGCACCGCCGAGATCTCCGGCAAGGCCGAGGTGGTGGGCACCTTCGCCACCGTCGACACCAAGACCTCCATCGGCGAGGAGCCGTTCCCGATCCTGCTCAGCCAGGGCGACGACGGCTGGTGCGTCAGCCTCTGACGGCGGGTCAGCCCTTGCTCGGCCTGCGCTGCGGGCGGGGCGGGGTGACGCCGTCGGCGAGTCGGCGGGCGGTCAGCAGGAACGCCGTGTGGGCGATCATGCGGTGCTCCGGGCGGACCGCCATGCCGACGACGTGCCAGGGGCGGATCAGGGTCTCCCAGGCGGCGGGCTCGGTCCAGCACTGCTGCTCGCGCAGGGCCTCGGTGACCCGGGACAGCTGGGTCGTGGTGGCCACGTAGGCCACCAGCACGCCGCCGGGGATCAGGTTGGCCGCGACGGTCGGCAGGACCTCCCACGGGGCCACCATGTCCAGCACGACCCGGTCGACCTCGCCGCTGTGCTCGGCGAGGTCGCCGACGGTCAGCGTCCAGTTGGCCGGGTGCTCGCCGTAGAACTCCACGACGTTGCGCTCGGCGTGCACGGCGTGGTCTTCCCGGATCTCGTAGGAGGTCACCGTCCCCTCCGGACCGACCGCGCGCAGCAGCGAGCAGGTCAGCGCGCCGGACCCGGCGCCTGCCTCCAGCACCCGCGCGCCGGGGAAGATGTCGCCCTGCATGACGATCTGGGCGGCGTCCTTGGGGTAGATGACCTGGGCGCCGCGCGGCATCGACAGCACGTAGTCGGCCAGCAGCGGGCGCAGCGCGAGGTAGCCGGTCCCGACCGCGGAGGTGACGACCGAGCCCTCGGGCTGGCCGATGATGTCGTCGTGGGCGAGCGCGCCGCGGTGGGTGTGGTATTTCTCGCCCGGGGCCAGCACCAGCGTGTAGTGCCGTCCTTTCGGGTCGGTCAGTTGTACCCGGTCCCCAGCCTGGAAGGGGCCGCTGATCCTGCGCGCCGTCACCGATTCGCCTCCTCGAGCAAACCCGCACATGCTCGCAGAGCGGCCCGGTCCCGGTTCAGCCAGCCCCGTCGATGGCCGCGCCGAGGTCGGCGCGGTGCAGCACGCCGGAGGGCCTGCCGTCCTCGTCGACCACGACGAACTGCCACGCCGCCGTGGCGCGCACCCGCTCGATGATGTCGGCGACCGGCTCACCCGCCAGCAGCACCGATTCCGGGCGGATCGGCTCGGCGGCCAGCTCGGCCGGGGCGAACGGCGACCCGGCGGCCAGCCGCTGCGCGGCGCCGGGGTCGAGCAGCCCGGCGGCCACGCCGTCCGCGCGGACCAGCACCACCCCGCGGCCCGCGGCGGCGGCCAGCGCGTCGGCGACCGGGCTCTCGGCGGGCAGCTGCAGGACCGGGCGCACGACGTCGGCCAGCCGGAACCCCTCCGGCGGGCGCGCGTGCTCCGCGGCCAGCTCGCCGCCCGCGCCCGCGACGACGAACCAGGCGGTGAACAGGCAGATGCCCAGGCGCAGCCAGCGGTCGGGGGACTCACTGGCCACCCCCCACAGCGCCCAGGCCACCAGCAGCCCGGCGACCAACCAGCCACCCACGGCCGCGGCGCGGGTGCCGGTCGCGCGGCGGCCGGTCATCGCCCAGACGCCCGCGCGCAGCATCCGCCCGCCGTCCAGCGGCAGGCCGGGCAGCAGGTTGAAGACGGCGACGGCGACGTTGGCGACGGCGCACTCCAGCACCAGCAGCCACAGCGCGCCCTCGCCGGGCAGGACCAGCACCAGCGCGCCGAAGAGGGCGGCGAGCACGATGGAGACCGCGGGCCCCGCGGCGGCGACCACGCCCTCGTCGGCGGGCCTGCGCGGGGTGCGGGTGATCTCGGCCAGGCCGCCGAGCAGGAACAGCCGCAGCCTGCGCACGGGCAGCCCCAGGCGCAGCGCGGTGACGCAGTGGCCCATCTCGTGGGCGAGCACCGACAGCCCCAGCAGCACCGCGAACGCCGCGGCCAGGGCGATGGCCGCGGGCGTGGACACGCCCGGCAGCAGCCGTCCGACCAGCGGGGTGTAGAGCACGACGATGGCCGCCGCGCCCAGCCACCAGGACGGCGCGAGCACGACCGGGACGCCGCGGAAGCGGAACAGCCGCAGTCCGCCGGGGGCGAGGCTCGACATCCGGCTCAGCGTACGGGCCCGGGTGTGGGATGGGGGTGATCCGGGCGTGTCGGTGCCCGTCTATATCGTCAGGGCCATGCTTCCCGATCTCGCCGCCGAGGAGACCGCCACGCCGCGCAGGCCCGCGCTGTCGCCGTCGCGCGCGGGCGACTTCAAGCAGTGCCCGCTGCTCTACCGGTTCCGCGCGATCGACAAGCTGCCGGAGACCCCGAGCGCGGCGCAGGTGCGCGGGACGGTCGTGCACGCGGTGCTGGAGCAGCTCTTCGGCCTGCCCCGGCACGAGCGGGTGCTGGCCAAGGCCCAGGAGCTGGTCGAGCCGACCTGGCAGCGGCTGGTCGCCGAGCAGCCCGAGCTGGCCACGGTGCTCACCGCCGCGGGGCTGGACTCGGCGGGGGCGCTGCTGGGCGGGTACTTCGAGCTGGAGGACCCGACCCGGCTGGAGCCGGAGGCGTGCGAGCTGCTGGTGGAGACCGAGCTGCCCAGCGGGGTGCTGCTGCGCGGCTACATCGACCGGCTGGACGTGGCCCCCACCGGGGAGATCCGGGTGGTGGACTACAAGACCGGCACGGCGCCGCGGGAGATCGGCGAGGCCAAGGCGCTGTTCCAGATGAAGTTCTACGCCCTGGCCCTGTGGCGGCTGCGCGGGGTGGTCCCCCGCCAGCTGCGGCTGATGTACCTGGCCGACCGCCAGTCGCTGGCCTACACCCCGGACGAGGCCGAGCTGACCCGCTTCGAGCGCACGCTGGACGCGATCTGGCAGGCGATCCTGCGGGCCGGGCGCACCGGGGACTTCCGGCCCAACCGCTCCCGGCTCTGCGACTGGTGCTCGCACCAGGCCCACTGCCCCGAATTCGGCGGGACGCCCCCGGAGTACCCGGGGTGGCCGGAGCCCGGTGCGAGCGACGAGTCGCTTGTGGACCGCGTCGACTAGAGCCTGCAGGCCCGGATGTCGGAGGCCAGCACCGCCTTGGCCCCCACGGCGGCGAGCTGGTCCATCGTGGAGTTGACGTCCTTGCGCGGCACCATCGCCCGCACGGCCACCCAGTCGGCGCCCGCCAGCGGGGCCACCGTCGGCGACTCCAGGCCGGGGGTGATCTCGATGGCCGCGTCGAGCAGCGAGGTCGGGCAGTTGTAGTCCAGCATCATGTACTGCTGGGCGAACACCACGCCCTGCAGCCGGGCCGCGAGCTGGTCGCGCGCGGCCGACGGCGCGGCGCCCGCCCGCTCGACCAGCACCGCCTCCGACAGGCAGATGGGCTCGCCGAAGGCGACCAGGTTGTGCTGGCGCAGGGTGCGGCCGGAGCCGACCACATCCGCCACGGCGTCGGCGACGCCGAGCTGGATGGAGATCTCCACCGCGCCGTCGAGGCGGATCACCTCGGCGGTGACGCCGTGGCGGGCGAGGTCGTCGGTGACCAGGTTCGGGTAGCTGGTGGCCAGGCGCTTGCCCGCCAGGTCGGCGACCGTCCAGTCCCGACCCGCGGGGGCGGCGTAGCGGAAGGTCGAGCCGCCGAAGCCCAGGGCCAGGCGCTCGCTGACCGCCGCCCGGGAGTCGCGGGCCAGGTCGCGGCCGGTGATGCCGAGGTCGAGCTCGCCGGAGCCGACGTAGATGGCGATGTCCTTGGGGCGCAGGAAGAAGAACTCGACCTCGTTGGCCGGGTCGACGACGGTCAGGTCGCGCGACTCGTGGCGCTGGCGGTATCCGGCCTCGGCCAGCATCTCGGACGCCAGGGTGGCGAGGGTGCCTTTGTTGGGGACTGCGACGCGCAGCATGAGGGGGTCTCCCGTGGAGGTGTGATGGGGTGGCCGGGGACTCGCCTCACAGATGTCGGTAGACGTCCTCCAGGGTCAGCCCGCGGCCCAGCATCAGCACCTGCACGCGGTACAGCAGCTGGGAGACCTCCTCGGCCAGGCGCTCGTCGGACTCGTGCTCGGCGGCGATCCACACCTCGCCCGCCTCCTCCAGCACCTTCTTGCCCTGGGCGTGCACGCCCGCGTCCAGCGCGGCGACGGTGCCCGACCCCTCGGGTCGGCTCCGCGCGCGATCGCTGAGCTCGGCGAACAGCTCGTCGAACGTCTTCACGGGAGTCGATCCTCCCATCCCGCGCCGCCGCGCCGACACCGAGGGGAGACCGGGATCACCCGAGCCCGGCCACCGCCGCGGCGAGGGCGCCCAGGCCCAGCGACAGCGGCGAGTACAGCCGCAGGTCCCAGCGGGCGAACTCGGTGCGCCCGCCCCGCGAGCCCACCAGCCCGCTCACCCCGCGGGCCAGCAGCACCACGGCCACGCCCCCGGCGCCGACCGCGACCAGCCAGTCCGGCCCGGGCGCGCCGACCAGCCCGCCGCGGGCGGCGACGAGGTAGGCGGCGAGCACGAGCAGCACGGCCACGACGACGGTCAGCCCCGCGCTCGGCAGCCGGTCCGGCTCGACGCCGACCACCCGGCGGGCCAGCTCCTCCCGCGAGCGCAGCGGCCACGGGCTGACCAGCCAGACCAGGTGCAGCAGCGCGATCAGCAGCAGGGCGACCGCGGCGATCCCGGCGACGACGACCATCATCGGACTCCTTCCATACACCACTGTATGGTCATGTCCGTACAGTAATGTACGGACATGCCGAAGCCCAGGTTGAGCCGGGAGAGCTGGATCACCGCGGCGCTGCGCGCCCTCGCCGCAGGCGGGGTGGCCGCGGTCGCGGTGGACCCGCTGGCCAGCGCGCTCGGGGTGACCCGGGGCAGCTTCTACTGGCACTTCGCCGACCGGCGCGCGCTGCTGGAGGCCGCGCTGGAGTGGTGGGAGCAGGAGGGCACCACGGCGCTCATCGAGCAGGTCGAGCCCATCGCCGACCCGCGCGAGCGGCTGGCCGAGCTGTTCCGCATCGCGGTCACCGAGGACCCGACGGAGGGCCTGGAGGCCGCGCTGGTCGCCCACGCCGACGACCCCGTGGTCGCGCCCGTGCTCCACCGGGTCACCCACCGGCGCATCGCCTACCTGGCCGAGGCGTACGCCGCCGCCGGGACGCCGAACCCGCAGGAGCGCGCCCGGGTCGTCTACGCGACCTACGTCGGCTGGGTCGCCCTGCGCCGGGCGGTGCCGGAGTCCACCCCGGACAGCGCCGTCGACCACCTGATCCGCGTCCTGCTGCCCTGACCGGGCTCCCCGCTCGCCGCGGGGCGCGCCGTCACGACCCGTCCAGGGTGATGACGGTCTTGACGTCGTGCGGCTGGGCCTCGAACGCCTCCTTCGCCCGGTCCAGCGGCACCCGCCGGGTGATCACCCGGTCCAGCCAGTCCGCATCGGCGGCGGCGAGGGCGTCGGCGGCCTGCTGGTAGTGGCGCAGGTTCGCGTTCACCGAGCCGAGCACCACGTCGTTCTCCAGCACCATGTCGCGGTTGAGGCCGCCCGCGTCGATCTCCAGCTTGCGCCCGGCCGGGGAGACGCCGGTGAGGCAGACGATCCCGTAGGCGGCGGTGTGGGCGACGGCGGCGGCGATGGCCGCGCTGACGCCGGTGGCCTCGATGGCCACGTCGGCCTTGAGCCGCGGCGCGACGTCGCCGACCGGCTCGTGGTGGTAGGTCGCGCCCAGCGCCCGCACCAGCTCCGGCTTCGGCCCGTCGGTCACCAGGTCGACCACGTGCACGTCCAGCCCGCGCTGGGCGGCCAGCAGGGCGGCGAGCAGCCCGATCGGGCCCGCTCCGGTGACCAGCACCCGTCGCGGCTCGAACCACGCCCGCGCGCCCACCCGCTCGATCTGCTCCCACACCTTGGCGACCACCGAGGTGGGCTCCATCAGCACGCCGACCCGCTCCAGGCCGGGGTCGAGCCGGACGGCGTAGTCGCGGTGGACGACCCACGCCTCGCTGCCATAGCCGTCGATCTCCTTGATCCCGCACTCGGTGTACTCCCCGTTGCGGCACATGTCGAACTCGCCGCGCGCGCACGCGCCGCACGGGCGCGGGTCGGGGCGGCGCACCACGCCGACCACCAGGTCCCCGGGCGCGAACCCGCTGCCTGCGGGGGCCTGCTCGACCCGGCCGAGGGACTCGTGGCCCAGCACCAGCAGCCCGCGGCCCGGCGGCGCCCAGCCGTACTCGCCCCCCGCGATCTCCTTGTCCGTGCCGCACACGCCGAGCGCGAGGCCGGTGACCAGCAGCTCGTCCGGCCCGGGCTCCGGGTCGGGCACGTCGGTCACCGCCAGCGACCCGGACGTCAGCGGGACCACGGTCAAGGCGCGCATGGCCCCACCGTCGCACGGCGGCCGTTTCCCCGCTCGCCGATCGGGTACGTGTCCGACTGCCATGGGAGACCTCGTCATCGGCCTGCTCGCCGACCCCGACCTGCCAGCCGCGCTCGTCGAGCGGCTCGCCGCCGACCTGCCCGACCGCCTGGGCGACACCACCGCGACGGTGGACACCGCCCAAGACCCGTTCGAGTCCCGGTACCCCGACCTCAACCGGCTGATGGACAAGGCCAACCAGCGCATCCGGGCCACCAGCTGGGACCTGGCCATCTGCGTGACCGACCTGCCGATCCGCACCGCGGCCGGGCCGGTGCTGGCCAGCGTCGACCCGGTGGGCCGGGTCGCGGTCGTCTCGCTGCCCGCCCTCGGCGGCATCCGGCTGCTGAGCAGGCTGCGCGCGGTGGTGGTGCCGCTGATCCGCGGCATGGCCGAGCGGCGGGTGCCCACCGACCTGCCCGGCCTGCGGGTGCTCGACCCCGAACCCGGCGACGACGCGGTGGAGATCGTCTGGCCGGGCCGGTTCCAGCGGACCCGGCTGCTGGCCGGGATGGTCCGGGCCAACCGGCCGTGGCAGCTCATCCTGGGCCTGTCGCGGGCGCTGGCCAGCGCGATGACCGGCGTGGCCTTCGGCGTGCTGTACTCCACGATCTGGGCGATGGCCACCGCGCTGCACCCGCTGCGGCTGGTCGGGCTGGCCGCGGTCGCCATCGCGGCGATGACGGCGTGGATCATCGCCGGGCACCGGCTGTGGGAGGCGCGGCCGCAGGCGGTGCTCGTGGTCGACCCGCAGATCCGGCTGCGCAACGCCAGCACGGCGATCACGGTCGTGATGGGCACCGCCGCGTTCTTCACCGCGCTGTTCGCCATCGCGCTCGCCGCAGTGGGGATCGTGATCCCGCCGGACTACCTGGCCCAGACCCTGGGCCGCCCGGTCGGCTTCGGCGACTACCTCACCATCGCCCTGATGGCCAGCGCGCTGGGCACCCTCGCGGGCGCGGTCGGCTCGGGACTGGAGGACGACTCCACCGTCCGCCTGGCGACCTACGGCTACCGCGAGCAGGAGCGCCGCGAGCAGGTGGCGGACTAGGCCGCGGGGGCCTCGCCCATGACCGCGGTCAGCACCCCCATGTCGACCCCGACGAGGCTGTCGCGCAGCACCCGCCGCTCCCCCGGCTCCACCGGCACCTCGCACGGCACGACCAGCACCGCGCAGCCCGCGGCGACGGCCGAGGCCGTCCCGGTCGGGGAGTCCTCGACGGCCACGCACCGGGTCGGGTCGACGCCCAGCAGCCGGGCCGCCCGCAGGTAGGGCTCGGGCAGCGGCTTGTTGCGCCCGTCCACCTCGTCGCCGCAGACCACCACGTCGAAGAACTCCCGGCCGATGGTGTCCAGCGCGATCTCCACCAGCGGGCGCTCGGTCGAGGTGACCAGCGCCGTGGGCACGCCCGAGTCGCGCACGGCCCGCAGCGCGGCCTCCGCGCCCGGCCGGAACCGCAGGTCGGTGCGGAACAGCTCGGCGATCCGCGCGTCGATCCACGCCACCGCCTCGCGCACCTCCTCGGTGCTCGGCTCCAGGCCCGCCGCGCCGAACAGCAGGGACATCGTCGTCGGGATGTTGGAGCCGACCATCGCCGCCCTGGTCTCGTGGGACAGCTCGGCGCCGAGCTTGGCCGCGTACTCGTAGAGCGGGATGTCCCAGAGCTTCTCGGAGTCCAGCAGGGTGCCGTCCATGTCCCACAGCACGGCGGCGGGCGCGGTCAAACCGTCCTCCAACAGGTCAACGGGGGTTCTCCGCCGCCACGCTACCCGGACACGCGGCCTTCGATCTCCCCCGGCGGCCGATGGGTCGTAGTCTTGCGCGGTGACGAACGCGGAACCCACCCCGACCGACCGGTCCGACCTCGACGAGCCCGTGCTCGTCGCGGCCTTCGAGGGCTGGAACGACGCCGGGGACGCCGCCACCACCGCCATCGAGCACCTGCAGCTCACCTGGGACGCCACCCCGCTGCTGGAGCTCGACCCGGACGACTACTACGACTTCCAGGTCAGCAGGCCGACCGTGCGCCTGGTCGATGGCGTGACCCGGCGGGTGGAGTGGCCGACGACCCGGCTGTCGGTGTGCCGCCCGCCCGGCTCCCGCCGGGACGTGGTGCTGGTGCACGGCATCGAGCCCAACATGCGCTGGCGCAAGTTCTGCGGGGAGCTGCTCGGCCACGTCGAGGACCTCGGCATCACCACCGTCGTCACCCTCGGCGCGCTGCTCGCCGACACCCCGCACAGCCGCCCGGTCCCGGTGACCGGCACCGCCTACGACGCCGAGTCCGCCGCCCGCTTCGGCCTGGAGCGGTCCCGCTACGAGGGCCCCACCGGCATCGTCGGGGTGTTCCAGGACGCCTGCGTGCGCGCCGGGGTGCCCGCCATCTCCATCTGGGCGGCGGTGCCGCACTACGTCTCCCAGCCGCCCTCGCCCAAGGCCACCCTCGCCCTGCTGCACCGGGTCGAGGAGGTGCTCGACGTCGAGGTCCCGCTGGGCGCCCTGCCCGAGCAGGCCGAGGAGTGGCAGCGCACGGTTAGCGAGATGGCCGAGGAGGACGAGGACGTGCGCAACTACGTGCGCGCCCTAGAGGAGCGCGGCGACGCCGAGGACACCCTCGGCGAGACCAGCGGCGAGACGATCGCCGCGGAGTTCGAGCGCTACCTGCGCAGGCGCGGCCCGGGCCGGGGCCACGGCGGCCCCGGCCCGACCGGCATCTAGAGGGCGACCCCCAGCAGGGCGTCCACCGCGGTGCGGACCAGGACGGGCGCGCCCTGGTCCGCGCCGACGCCGCGCAGGGCCTGCTCGGCCCAGGCGTCGACGGCCGCCATCGCGCCCGGGGTGTCCAGGTCGTCGGCGAGGTGGTCGCGCAGGCGGGCCACCAGGGCCGCGCCGTCCGGACCGGACTCGCGGGCGACGGCGGCGCGCCAGCGCGCCAGCCGGGCGACGCCGTCGGCCAGCAGCTCGTCGGTCCACGACCGGTCGGTCCGGTAGTGGCCCGCGAGCAGCGCCAGGCGCACGGCCATCGGGTCGACGCCGTCGGCGCGCAGCCGGGAGACGAAGACCAGGTTGCCCCGGGACTTCGACATCTTCTCCCCGTCGAGCCCGATCATCGCCGCGTGCGTGTAGTGCCGGGCGAACGGGTGCTCGCCGGTCAGGCACTCGGCGTGCGCGGCGCTGAACTCGTGGTGCGGGAAGATCAGGTCCGACCCGCCGCCCTGCACGTCGATGCCCATGCCCAGGCGGTTGAGGGCGATGACGCTGCACTCGATGTGCCAGCCCGGCCTGCCCGGGCCCAGCTCGGAGTCCCAGCTCGGCTCGTCCGGCCGGGCCGCGCGCCAGAGCAGGGCGTCGAGCGGGTGGCGCTTGCCCGGGCGGTCCGGGTCGCCGCCGCGCTCGGCGAAGAAGCGCGCCATCGTCGGCTCGTCGTAGTTGGACTCGTAGCCGAAGCGCCCGCCCGCGGTGTGGTCGAAGTAGATGTCGGGGAACTGCGGGTCGTCCACCCGGTAGGCGCTGCCGCCCGCGAGCAGCTTCGCCACGGCCTCCACGATCTCCGGGATCGACTCCACCGCGCCGACGAACGACCGCGGCGGCAGCACCCGCAGCGCCTCCATGTCCTCGCGGAACAGCGCCGTCTCCCGCATCGCCAGCACCACCCAGTCGTCCTGGTCGCGGGCGGCGCGCTCCAGCAGCGGGTCGTCGACGTCGGTGACGTTCTGCACGTAGCGGACGTCGTGGCCGTTGTCCAGCCAGAGCCGGTGCACGAGGTCGAACGCCAGGTAGGTGGCGGCGTGCCCGAGGTGGGTGGCGTCGTACGGGGTGATCCCGCAGACGTACATGGTCGCGGTGGGGCCCGGCGCCGTCGGCCGGATCTCACCGGTCGCGGTGTCGTGCAGCCGCAGCGGTCGCGGCGGCCCCGGCACGTAGGGCACCGGCTGGGAGAGCCAAGTCTGCATACCCACGACCCTAATCCGCGGCCGTCCGGTCAGGTGCGGCTTGGCCGGATGACCGGACGCCGACGCGGCCGAACGTGTGAGGGCCGTTACATCGCCCGGCCGCGGCCCGACACTAGAGCCGGGGACCTACGAAGGAGGCGGGGAGACGATGACGACGGCGGGCAACGGCACGACCGGGCGCTACCTGGTGCTGCTGGAGGACGACGCGGTCGCGGCGGGAACCAAGGCGCTCAACCAGGTGGCGGGCATCCGCGCGGCCAGCACGGCCGAGGCGGGGGTCGACACGATGGGCTTCGACGCCAGCCAGGGGGTGGTGCTGCACCAGCTGGGCGTCGCGGTGGTCAACGCCGACGAGGAGCAGGCGATGGCGCTGGCCAGGGCGGCGGTCGAGCCGGGCCCGATCGCGCTGCTGGAGCAGGAGCGGGTGGTCTACGCGATCGCCGCGCCCGCGCCCGCCGAGCAGCCCGCGGTCAGCGACGAGTCGCTGTTCACCTGGGGCCTGCAGGCCGTCGGCGCGCAGCTGAGCACGGCCACCGGCAAGGGCATCCGGGTCGCGGTGCTCGACACCGGCTTCGACCTGGCCCACCCGGACTTCGCGGGCCGCGAGGTCGAGGCCAGCTCGTTCGTGCCCGGCGAGGAGCCCCAGGACGGGCACGGCCACGGCACGCACTGCATCGGCAGCGCGTGCGGGCCGCGCGAGCCCGCGGAGGGCCCCGGCTACGGCGTGGCCTACGAGGCGGAGATCTACGCGGGGAAGGTGCTGAGCAACGCCGGGTCCGGCTCCGACGGCGGCATCCTGTCCGGCATCGCGTGGGCGCTGAGCAACGGCTGCGCGGTCGTGTCGATGTCGCTGGGGGCGCGCACCCGCCCCGGCGACCCGTACTCGCGCACCTACGAGCGGGTGGCGGCGCGGGCGCTGGCCCAGGGCACGCTCATCATCGCCGCTGCGGGCAACGAGTCCGAGCGGCAGAATGGCCGCGTGGCGCCTGTCGGTCACCCCGCGAACTGCCCGTCGGTCCTGGCCGTCGGGGCCGTCGACGTGAAGTCGGCCGTCGCGCCGTTCTCCTGCGGCACGGTCGACAAGATCGGCTCGGTCGACCTCGTCGGCCCGGGCGTGGACGTGCACTCGTCGTGGCCGATGCCGCTGCGGCACAACCGGATCAGCGGCACCAGCATGGCCACCCCGCACGTCTCCGGCGTCGCCGCGCTGGTCGCCCAGGCCACCGGGGCGCGCGGGCTGGAGCTGTGGGCGCGGCTGGTGCAGCACGCCCGGCGGCTGCCGCTGCCCTCGACCGACGTGGGCTCCGGCCTGGTGCAGGCCCCGTGACCGACGACCCCGTCGAGCAGGTGCTCGTCGTGCTGGCCGACTCCGGCCTGGCCCGGCTGCCCGAGGTGGTGGCCGGGCTGGAGGCCGCGGGGATGCGCGTGGACGAGGTGCTCGACTCGGTCGGGGTCGTCAGCGGGGCCATCGCCAGCCACGCCGTCGCCGCCCTGTCGGAGATCGACGGCGTGGAGGGCATCGAGCAGGTCGGCGCGTTCCAGCTCCCCGACCCGGGCAGCGACGTCCAGTGACCGCCGACCGGTGATCACCCGCCGGGTGGGGACGGGTCGGGCAGGTCGCGGTGGTCGCCCGCCCGCACGGCCCGGCGGATCTGGTCGATGTTCTCCCGGAGCAGGTCGCTGATCAGCTCGTCGGTGCGCGGGTCGGCCAGCATCTCCAGCACGACCCGCAGGACGGTGTCGGTGACCGTGCCGACGATCTCGTCGTGGAAGGGGATCAGCGACAGCCGCCCGGCCTGCCGATCCTGCTTGATCTTCTCCAGCACCATCGCGCGGATCTCGGCGCGGTTCTCCGCCAGCGCGGCGGCGGCGTTGCGGGCGTAGTGGCCGGTGCGCAGCACCGCGACCACCTCGTCCAGCACGGCGACGGTCAGCGGCTTCTTGATCAGGTCGACCACCGGGTCGATCAGCGCGCCGCCGAAGCGCCCGAGCGCGCGGTAGGCCAGCTCCTCCCCCACCGACCGGTTCGCCGGTCGGCTCAGCCGGGTCAGCACGACCGCGATCCGCACCGCCCGCAGCAGGCGGAAGGAGCGGAAGGCCAGGTGGGCCACGGGGACCATGCCCACGACGTCGTACCAGTTGACCCGCAGGAACCGCGCCTTGAACCCGCCCGCCCACCAGCGCCAGACGAACTCGACGAGGAAGACGCCGCAGAAGACCTGGTCGACGCGCACGATCACCGCGGCCACCGCGGGATCGGGGTCGAAGAACGCCCGGTAGGCCAGCAGGCCGACGGAGACGACGGCGAGCGCCATCATGAGCCAGTCGTCGATGCTGACCCGCAGCTTCTTCGGCGAGCCTGTCAGGGGGACGACCACGGTGGGAAACGATCGCACGGGCGCGCCCGCCTGGCCACCCCGGATCCCTCGCCGCCACCGGGGCATCCGGGTACCCTGGCGACGGCCGGCCGGGGCCCCCGAACCCGACCGCCCGGAGGCAGCCCCATGACCGCACGAGGCCCCGCGCACCACGCCCTCGTGTACACCGACACCGCCGAACTCGTCGCCGAGTCGGTGTCGTACCTGCGCGCAGGCGCGGCCGAGGGCCGCGCGGCCTTCGCCATCGTCCCGCCCGCCACCGGCGAGCCGCTGCGCGCCGCCCTCGGCGCGGACCTGTCCGCGGTGCGGATCATCGACATGGCCGCCGTCGGCGCCAACCCCGCCCGGATCGTGCCCGCGCTGCGCGAGGTCGTCGACGCCGCTGAAGGCGGGCGGGCGCGCGGGGTGGCCCAGGCGTGGTGGCCCGAGCGCGGCGCGGCGGCCTCGGCCGAGGTCATGCTGCACGAGGCGCTGGTGGACATCGCCTTCGCCGACGCGCCGGGCTTGCAGCTGCTGTGCCCCTACCCCGCCGACGGCCCGGGCTGGGTGGAGTCCTGCCACCGCGCGGTGGTCGAGGATGGCGTGCTGCGGCCGAGCCGCGCCTACGACCCCGACCTGGCGGCGACCACGTTCAGCGCCCAGCTGGACGACAACCCCGACACCGTCGCCGATGTGGCCCACTTCAGCCTCGACGACCTGCCGGAGCTGCGCGACCTGGTGACGATCCGGGCCAGCGCGGCCGGGCTCGACCGCGACCGGGCCCTGGACCTGACGCTGGCCGCCAACGAGATCGTCACCAACAGCATCTGCCACGGCGGCGAGCGCGGCACGCTGCGGCTGTGGACCGAGCCCGGCGAGGTCGTGTGCGAGGTCAGCGACAGCGGGCACCTGGACTCGGCGCTGATCGGCCGGGTCGCGCCGCTGCCGTCGGTGCGCGGCGGCCGCGGGGTGTGGCTGGCCAACCAGCTGTGCGACCTGGTGCGCATCCGCTCCTGCCCGAAGCGCGGCACCGTGGTCCGGCTGCACATGCTGATCTGAGCGCGGCTACCGCCCGAGCTCGGCGATCGCGGTGCGGATGCGCTTGTCCGACACCGATCCCGCGGTGCCCAGGGTCTGGGCGAAGTAGCTGATCCGCAGCTCCTCGATCATCCAGCGCACGGCCCGCACCCGCTCGCCCTCCTGGGCCCACGCCGGGAGCTGGTTGAGCAGCTCGTGGTAGGCGTCCTCCAGGTCCTGCACGACGTGCATCCAGGTGCGGTCCCGGTCGGGCCGCTCCGGCAGCTTGTCCAGCCGCCGCTGGATGCCCTGCAGGTACCGCTCGACGTCGGGCAGCCGGTCGAAGCCGGTCGCGGTGGCGAAGCCCGGGAACACCAGACCCGCCAGCTGCTCGCGGATGTCGGCCAGCGGCTCGGTGAAGATCGGCCCCCGGGTGCGCGAGATCCGCTCCGTCACCGCCTGCCACGCCGCGACGACCGCGCGGACCCGTTCCAGCGCCGTCAGGGTCGTGGCGACCAAGCCCTTGCGGACGGACTCGCGCAGCCGCGCGAACCCCGCCTCGTCCCAGGCAGGCCCGCCCGCGGCGCTGATCAGGTGGTCGGCGGCGCAGTCGACGCAGTCGGCGAGCAGGCCGTTGACGCTGCCGTGCGGGTTGTGCGAGAGGGTCAGCTTCGCCTGGTTCGACAGCGCCCGCACGACCTGCTTCACCGGCGACGGCACGCCGAGCAGGACCAGCCTGCGGGTGCCCAGCCACATCGCCTGGCGCTGCTCGGGCTCGGTGTCGAACATCCGCACCGCCACCGAGCCGCCCTCGTCCACCAGCGCGGGATAGGCGGTGACCGACATGCCGTTCTGCGTGGTGCGCGCGACCTTGGGCAGGCTGCCGATCGTCCAGTCGGTCAGCCCGCTGCGCGCCAGGTCGGTCGCGGCGGTCAGCGACTGCCGAAGCTGGTCCTTGAGCTGCTGCTTCAGCTTCTCCAGGTCCTTGCCCGCGGCGAGGGTCCGGCCCTCGTCCACGACCTCGAACGTGGTGCGCAGGTGGTCGGGGACCGCGTCGAGGTTCCAGGCGTCGCGCGGGACCGCCACCCCGGTGAGGGCCTTGAGCTCGCGGCCCACCGCCTCCGGCAGCGACGGCTCGTCCTCGGCGAGGCGGGCGACCACGGCCTTGGCGAAGTCCGGGGCGGGCACGAACAGCCGCCGCAGCTGCTTGGGCAGCGACCGGATGAGCGCCGTCACCGCCTCGGTCCGCAACCCCGGCACGGTCAGCGAGAAGCCGTCGCCGGTGAGCTGGTTGAGCACGGCGATGGGCACGCGCGCGGTCACCCCGTCGTCGGCGCGGCCGGGCTCGAAGCGGTAGGTCAGCGGGAGGGTGAGCCCGCGCTGGGTCATGGTGTCCGGGAACGACTCGGCGGTGATGTCCCGCGCGGACTCGTTGACCAGCAGGTCCCGCGGGTAGGTCAGCAGGTCCGGCTGCTCGTGCCTGGCCTTCTTCCACCAGGCGTCGAAGTGGCGGGCGGAGACGACCTCGGCCGGGATGCGCTGGTCGTAGAAGGCGAACAGGGACTCGTCGTCGACGAGGATGTCGCGCCTGCGGGCCCGGTGCTCCAGCTCCTCGACCTCGCGCAGCAGCTCGCGGTTGGCGTGGAAGAACTTGTGCCGGGTCTGCCAGTCGCCCTCGACCAGCGCGTGCCGGATGAACAGCTCGCGCGCCATCTCCGGGTCGATGCGCCCGTACTGCACCTTGCGGGAGACGACGATCGGCAGCCCGTAGAGGGTGACCTTCTCCATCGCCACGACCGAGCCCTGGCGGGCTTCCCAGTGCGGCTCGCTGTAGGTGCGCTTGACCAGGTGGGCGGCCAGCGGCTCGATCCACTCCGGCTCGATGCGCGCGGCGGTGCGGCCCCACAGCCGCGAGGTCTCCACCAGCTCGGCGGCCATCACCCAGCGCGGCGGCTTCTTCGCCAGCGCCGAGCCGGGGAAGACGGCGAACTTGGCGTTGCGGGCGCCGTAGAACTCCCGGCCCTGCGGGTCGCGCATGCCCACGTGCGAGAGCAGGCCCGACAGCAGGGCGATGTGGACGTTGCGCGGCTCGGCAGGCACGTCGTTGACCTCGATGCCGAGCTGGCGGGCCACCTGGCGCAGCTGGGAGTGGATGTCCTGCCACTCGCGGACCCGCAGGTAGTTCAGGAACTCGGCCTTGCACATCTTGCGGAAGCGGCTGCCCGACAGCTCCTTCTGCTGCTCGCGCAGGTAGTTCCACAGGTTGAGGAAGGCGAGGAAGTCGGAGTCGGGGTCGGCGAAGCGCGCGTGCTTCTCCGCGGCCGCCTGCTGCTGGTCCTGCGGGCGCTCGCGCGGGTCCTGGATGGACAGCGCGGCGGCGATCACCATGACCTCGGCGACCGCCCCGGTCTTGCCCGCCTCGACCACCATGCGGCCCATCCGCGGGTCGACCGGGAGCTGGGCCAGCGTGCGGCCGATCGGGGTGAGCGCCTTGCCGTCTGCGGTGAGCGCGCCGAGCTCGTGCAGCAGGTTCACCCCGTCGGCGACGTGGCGGCGGTCCGGCGGCTCGATGAACGGGAAGTCGGCCATCTCGCCGAGGTCGGCCGCGGTCATCTGCAGGATGACCGACGCGAGGTTGGTGCGCAGGATCTCCGGGTCGGTGAACTCCGGGCGGGCGAGGAAGTCCTCCTCGCTGTAGAGCCGGATGCAGATGCCGTCCGCGGTCCGGCCGCAGCGGCCCTTGCGCTGGTTGGCCGACGCCTGCGAGATCGGCTCGATCGGCAGCCGCTGCACCTTGAGCCGGTTGCTGTAGCGGGAGATGCGGGCGGTGCCCGGGTCGATGACGTACTTGATGCCCGGGACGGTCAGCGAGGTCTCGGCGACGTTGGTGGCCAGCACGATCCGCCTGCCCCGGTGCGGCTGGAACACCCGGTGCTGCTCGGCGGTCGACAGCCGCGCGTAGAGCGGCAGGACCTCGGTGTCGCGCAGCTTGCGGGCGGTCAGCGCGTCGGCGGTGTCGCGGATCTCCCGCTCGCCGGAGAGGAACACCAGGATGTCGCCCGGCCCCTCGGCGACCAGCTCGTCCACCGCGTCGAGGATGCCCTGCACCTGGTCGCGGTCGGGGTCGGCGTCGGGGTCCTCGGGGTCGACCAGCGGGCGGTAGCGCACCTCGACGGGGTAGGTGCGGCCGGAGACCTCGACGATCGGGGCGTCGCCGAAGTGCCGGGAGAAGCGCTCCGGATCGATGGTCGCCGAGGTGATGACGACCTTGAGGTCCGGGCGGCTGGGCAGCAGGCGGGCCAGGTAGCCGAGCAGGAAGTCGATGTTGAGGCTGCGCTCGTGCGCCTCGTCGATGATGATCGTGTCGTACTGGCGCAGCAGCCGGTCGTTCTGGATCTCGGCCAGCAGGATGCCGTCGGTCATCAGCTTGACCAGGGTGTTCGGGCCCACCTGGTCGGTGAAGCGGACCTTCCAGCCCACGACGTCGCCCAGCTCGGTGCCCAGTTCCTCGGCCACCCGCTCGGCGACCGTGCGCGCGGCGATGCGCCGCGGCTGGGTGTGGCCGATGTGGCCGGTGACGCCCCGGCCCAGCTCCAGGCACATCTTGGGGATCTGGGTCGTCTTGCCCGAGCCGGTCTCCCCGGCGACGATCACGACCTGGTGGTCGCGGATGGCGGCCATGATGTCGGCGCGCTTGGCGCTGACCGGCAGCTCCTCGGGGTACTTGGGCGCCGGGACCGCGGCCCGCCGCGCCGCCACCCGCGCCTCGGCGGCGCTGACCTCGGCGTCGAGGCGGGTGAGCACCGCCTGCCGCTTGTGCCTGTCGCGGAGCTTGCGCACCCCGTCGAGCCTGCGCCCCAGCCGGTGGGCGTCGTGTGCCATCAGCCCGCCGAGGCGCTCGCGGAGGCCGGCGGGGGAAGCGTCGAGGTCGGTGCTCATCTCCCTTCCAGCCTAGGCAATGCCCCCCGCCCGCCTCATCCGGTTTCCCGCCGGACCCGCCCGCGCCGGAAATCCGAACGCATGTTCTAATTCTCCTCGGTCCAGCAGGAGTCCTGAGAGGGAGTTGATGGTGTCAACCGATACCGAGACCGTGCCCGTGGAGCGCGTGCCCGAGATGACCGGGCCCGAGCCAGCGGCGGCGACCGAGGCAGCCCCGGCGGCCGCCGAGCCCGCCGAGGTCACGGCGCCTGCGAAGAAGCCCCGGGCGGCCAAGGCGGCCAGCACCGCGAAGAAGACCAGGACGGTGGAGCTGACCCTCACCGTCACCGGCACGGCCGACGGCGAGTGGCAGGCCGAGCTGACCCAGGCGGGCAAGCGCGTCGTGCAGGGGCTGGCCGTGCCCGCCGCCGCCGTCTCGCGGGCCGCCGCCGAGCTGCACAGCGACATCTCCTCGGCCATCGAGTCGGTGCTGGAGACCGCGCGGGAGCAGCACCGGCTGCGGATGGCCGAGCTGGAGGCCGAGCTGGACAAGGTCAAGGCCGCCCTGGCCGAGCTGCAGGAGGGCTGACCGGCGCGCCCTGCCGCGCCGGTGGCCTGGGCGCGGCAGGGCGCGTTTCCCGACCGGGGACCCCGGGTACCGCCTGACGGCAACCACAGGGAGAGGAGCGGCCCGATGGGCGTCGCCGGTCTGATGCTGAAGACCTACCCGAAGGACCTGGGCGGGGTGGACCCCGACACGCTCGCCGCCTGCATCGAGGCGTGCTTCGAGTGCGCGCAGGCGTGCACCGCGTGCGCGGACGCCTGCCTGAGCGAGGACCAGGTCGCCGAGCTGGTGAAGTGCGTGCGCACCAACCTCGACTGCGCCGACATCTGCGAGACCACCGGGCGCGTGCTGTCCCGGCACACCGGCTATGACGCCGATCTCACCCGCGCCGTCGTCACCGCCTGCGCCACCGCGTGCCGCAGTTGCGGGGACGAGTGCGCGGCGCACGCCGACCACCACGACCACTGCCGGACCTGCGCGGACTCGTGCCGCAAGTGCGAGCGCGCCTGCCGCGACCTGCTCGCCGCCCTGGGGTAGGGCCGCTTCTACAGTAGGGCCCGGACGACGACGGGCTCGGCACGGCAGGGGCGGCATGACAGGGATCGACGCGGACCGCCTCCAGACCTGCCTGCAGGTCCTCGCCGAGGTCGAGGCGCTGCCCGACGACCACCCGCACGCCGTCGCCGTGCGCAGGGCCACCGCGGGCATCTACAAGGCGGTCCGCAAGCAGCGCAAGGCCGCCAAGCGGGCCGCGGTGCTGGCCGCCGACCAGGCCGTCATCGCCGCGACGGCCACCGGGTCGCCGCAGCGCATCGATGACGAGACGCGCGGCATCCCGCTGGTGTCGACCACCCCGGGGGCCAGCGCGGGGACGCTGCTCAAGCCGGGCGCGTGCTACGTCTGCAAGCAGCGCTACACCGTCGTCGACGCCTTCTACCACCAGCTCTGCCCGGCCTGCGCCGCCGTCAACCGGGCCAAGCGCGACGCCGGGGCCGACCTGAGCGGGCGCCGGGCGCTGCTCACCGGCGGGCGGGCCAAGATCGGCATGTACATCGCGCTGCGGCTGCTGCGCGACGGCGCGCACACCACCATCACCACCCGCTTCCCCACCGACGCGGTCCGCCGGTTCGCCGCCGAGCCGGACAGCGCGGACTGGCTGCACCGGCTGCGGGTGGTCGGGATCGACCTGCGCGACCCGGCCCAGGTCGTCGGCCTGGCCGACCTCATGGCGCGCGAGCCGCTGGACATCCTGATCAACAACGCGGCGCAGACCGTGCGCCGCTCCCCCGCCGCCTACGCGCCGCTGATCGCCGCGGAGAGCGCGCCGCTGCCGTCGGGCCCGCTGCCGGAGATCATCGCCCTCGGCCGGGCCGACCGGGCGCACCCGGTGGCGATCACCGGCATGGTGTCCCCCGCCGAGGTGACGGCCAAGGCGCTGACCGCGGGCACCCGCGACGGCATCGACGCAGGCGGCCTGGTGCCCGACCCCGACCCGGTGAACAGCTGGACCCACCGGGTGCACGAGGTCGACCCGGTGGAGCTGCTCGAAGTCCAGCTCTGCAACCAGACCGCGCCGTTCATCCTGGTCAGCAGGCTGCGCCCGGCGATGAGGCGCTCGACGGCGCGCCGCAAGTACGTCGTCAACGTCTCGGCGATGGAAGGGGTGTTCTCCCGCGGCTACAAGGGCGCCGGGCACCCGCACACCAACATGGCCAAGGCCGCGCTGAACATGCTCACCCGCACCAGCGCCGAAGACCTCTACCGCGATGGGATCCTCATGACCTCCGTCGACACCGGCTGGATCACCGACGAACGCCCCCAGCCCACCCGCGAACGCCTGGCGGACGCCGGCTTCCACGCCCCGCTGGACCTGGTCGACGGCGCCGCCCGCGTCTACGACCCCATCGTCCGCGGCGAATCCGGCGAGGACGTCTACGGGGTCTTCCTCAAGGACTACCAGCCCGCCCCGTGGTGATCAGGCGGACGATTGCCCGCCGAAGAACCACAGGTGGCCGACATGTCGGCGAACCAAGGGGAAGCGGGTGACCGCTGGCTGATTCGGCTTCTGGGCCGGTGCCGCCCGCGCCCACCACCAACGAAATGAACGGGTTGTCCGCCGAAGAACCGAAGATGGTCGACGTTTGGCGGATCAAGAGCGCGCTAGAAGGCGCTGGGCTGGCCGACCGGCTGTTCCGCCCCCGCGCCCTCTGACGGAGCAGCGACGGAACAGCCCGCACCACTGGACGGGGCGCTACCAGCGCCCGCACCCCTTGACCTCACCGATTGGGTGGTCAGGTCGGCAGCTTCACCACGGTCACGAAGAATTCGTCGATCTTCCTGATGACCTCGATGAAGCGGTCGAAGTCGACGGGCTTGGTGACGTAGGCGTTGGCGTGCAGTTCGTAGCTGCGGACGATGTCCTCCTCGGCCTCCGAGGTCGTCAGGACGACGACGGGGATCGAGCGGAGGGTGGCGTCGGACTTGATCTCGGCGAGCACCTGCCTGCCGTCGAAGCGCGGCAGGTTGAGGTCGAGCAGGACGAGGTCGGGGCGGGGGGCGTCGGCGTAGGAGCCCTCGCGGCGCAGGAACTGGACGGCCTGCTCGCCGTCGCGGACGACGTGGAGCTCGTTGCGGATCTTGTAGTGCTCGAACGCCTCGCGCGTCATCAGGACATCGCCCTCGTCGTCCTCGACCAGGAGGACGTCGATGGCCTTCAAGTCCGCTTCGGTCACTGGGTTTCCTCGCTCCGGTCCGGGGTTTCGGGCGCGTCGGCGTCCGCGGGCTCCAGCGTAACGGGCACCGGCAGGGTGAACCGGAACCGCGTGCCGGAAGTGTGCTCGGAGTCCAGCCAGATCCGCCCGCCGTGGTACTCGATGATCTTGCGGCACATGGCCAGGCCGATGCCGGTGCCCGGGTACTCCTCCTTGCCGTGCAGCCGCTGGAAGATCACGAACACCCGTTCGGCGTACTCCGGCTGGATCCCGATCCCGTTGTCGGTGACGGAGAACTCCCAGAAGTCCCCGTCGCGCTCGGCTTCGACCCGGATGAGCGGGAGGTCCTCGCCGCGGAACTTCACCGCGTTGCCGATGAGGTTCTGGAACACCGCGGTCAGCAGCGCCGCCTCGCCGCGCACGGTCGGCAGCTCGCCCACCACCTCCACGGTCGCGCCCGCGTCCTCCAGCGCGTGGGCCAGGTTCGTGCGCGCCTGCTCGACCAGGTCCGCCGCGGAGAGCAGCACGTGGTCGTTGACGTGCCTGCCGACGCGGCTGAACGCGAGCAGGTCGTTGATCAGCACCTGCATGCGCTTGGCCCCGTCGACGGCGAAGCCGATGTACTGGTCGGCGCGCTCGTCGAGCTGGCCCTTGTAGCGGCGTTCGAGGAGCTGGCAGAAGCTGGCGACCTTGCGCAGCGGCTCCTGCAGGTCGTGCGATGCCACGTAGGCGAACTGCTCCAGCTCGCTGTTGGACCGCGCCAGGTCCTCGGTGCGCACGTCGAGCTCGGCGTTGACCTCCCGCTGGGCGGCCAGCTCGTCGAGGATGCGCCTGCGCATCGAGTCCACGCCGTCGGCCAGGGTGACGATCTCCAGCGGCCCGCCCACCCGGGGCGCGAGCTGGAAGTCCCCCTCGGAGACCCGTCGCACCTGCCCCGCCAGGCTCGTCAGCGGACCGACGACGGCGGCGCGCAGCACCAGGGTCAGCAGCACGAAGATCAGCAGCAGCACCACGGCGACCGACACCGAGACGACCACGACGCGGTTGGCCGAGGAGTTGAGGGCGTCCCGGCTGTCCACCCGGACCCGCTCCAGGCCCTCCTGCAGCCTGCTGGAGGCCGCGCGCACGGCGTCGAAGCGCTGCTTGGCCGCCTCGGTGCGCTCCGGCAGCGGCCGCTTCGGCTGCTCGACCGCGGCCTCGACCAGGTTGATGACCGGGGTGGCGTACTCCTTGCGCCAGAGCCCGACGTGCCAGGTGACCCGCTCCAGCTCGGCGATCAGCTCGGGGTGGTCGTCCAGCAGCTCGCGCAGCCTGTCCACCGCCCGCTCCTGCCTGCCGATCCCGTCGTGGTACGGGTCGAGGAAGGCCGGGTCGGCGGTGAGCACGTACCCGCGCACGCCGGTCTCCTGGTCGAGCAGGGCGTTGTCCAGCCGCAGCGCGTCCTGCACGGCCGGGTCGATGCGGTCGACGAGCGCGTAGCGCCGGTCCGACAGCTCGGCGATGGCCAGCGCCCCCACCACGATGGCGACGACGCAGATGGCGATGGCCGCGCCGATGGTCACGGTGATCCACCGGCGCAGCGGCCAGCGGTTCTCGCGCTCACGCATCCGCGATCCTCGTCAGCATGAGGGCGGCGACATCGTCCACGAGGTCGCCCTGGTTGAGCACGCACACGGTGCGCACGAGGTCGTCCAGCAGGGACGCGCGCCAGTTGCCGCCCGCGGCGGCGAACTGGCCCGCCATCTCGGCCAGCCGCTCCGGGCCCAGACGCTCGGCCCCGGAGCCGATGCGGCCCTCGATCAGGCCGTCGGTGAACATCAGCACCGACCACTGCGGACCCAGCTTGACCGTGCGCGCCTCCCAGCTGGCCTCGTCGAGCACGCCGAGCGGGATGCCGATGGGCGCGCTGAGCAGCGCGGCGCCGTCGGGGGTGAGCAGGATCGGCGCGGGGTGGCCCGCCATGCGCAGGTCGGCCGTCTCGCGGTCGGCGGCGACCGACAGCGTGCACAGCGTGGCGAACAACCCGTCGAGGTGTCTCTCGTGGACCAGCACGCGCTGCATCGCGTCGAAGATCTCGTCCACCGGGCGACCCGCCAGCATCATGGTGCGCCAGGCGACGCGCAGGTACACCCCGAGCGCGGCCTCGTCGGGGCCGTGGCCGCAGACGTCGCCGACCATCGCGTGGACGGTGCCGTCGTCGGCTTGGACGATGTCGTAGAAGTCGCCGCCGAGCAGGGCGCGCTGGCGGCCCGGCTGGTAGCGGAAGTCGGCGCGCAGCCGCGGGTCGTCCAGCACCGGGGAGGGCAGCAGGCCGCGCTCCAGGCGGGCCTTCTCCATCGCCAGCAGCCGCTCCTCGCGCAGCTGGCGCTGCATCTCCTCGGCCTTGACGCGGCCCACGGCGTAGCGGATGACCCGGGCCAGCAGGTCGGGGTCGACCTCGCCCTTGAGCAGGTAGTCCTGCGCGCCCGCGGCCACGGCGGCGACGCCGAGCTGGGCGTCGGCGCGGCCGGTGAGCACCACCACGGCCACCCCGTCGGGGTCGTCGAGCAGGCGCAGCGCGTCCAGGCCGGTGGCGTCGGGCAGGTCGAGGTCGAGCAGCACGCAGTCCTGCCCGGCGAGGTTGCGCCGGGCCTCGGCGACGGTGCGCACGGTGGTCAGGCGGACCTCGGCGTCGCTGTCAGCCAGCAGTTCGCGCACCAGCAGGGTGTCGCCCGGGTCGTCCTCGACCAGCAGGACGCTGACGAGGTCGCGCGCGGCAACCGACACTTCCATCCACCCGACTCCACGGTGCGCTGACTAGCTTTGACAAGGCTTTGCGATCGTAGTCTCCCGCAGCGCGCCCGCCATCGCGGGACGCGCTGCCCCTACCCCGCCCAGCGTGGTGGTTCGCGCACGCGGCGCACAACCCCCGGGCGCGCCGCCCCGCCCGCCCGGTCGGGCGTCGGCCAGACTGGCCGGGTGTTCGGCGACTGGCTCCCCGCGTTCGACGCCCTGCTGTCCGCAGGTCGCCGCGCCACGCCCGCGGGCGCGCTGGAGACCGCGGTGCGCGTCGCCGCCGAGCGGCTGCGCGGGCGGGTGGTGACGGTGCGCGGCGTGCCGATGACCGTGACCGACCTCGCCGTGACGACGGACACAGCCGGGCTGCTGCAGGGCCGCATCGACGAGGTGCGCTTCGCCGCCCGGGACGTGGGCTGGCCGGGCCTGCCGGTGGCGCGCTTGGCGGTGCGCTGCCACGACGTCCGCGTCGTCGGCCCGCTCTCGACGCGGGTCGTGATCGGCTCGGTGCGGCTGCGGGTGGCGATCCCCGCCTCGGCGCTGGGCAGGCCGCCGGTGGCCGTGCGGCTGGCCGACGGCCAGGTGTGGCTGAGCAGGCCGCCGTGGCCGGGCGCGCTGCGGGTCGTCCCCGAGGTGGCGGGCGGCGCGCTGCGGGTGCGCCCGGTCGCGGTGCGGCTGGGCAGGCTGCGCGTGCGGCTGGCCCGGCCCGCGATCCCGGTCGACCTGCCGGACCTGCCGCCGAACGTGCGCGTCACCGCGGTGTCGGTGACCGACGCGATCGAGGTCGACGCCCACGCGGTGGACTGGCGGGACCGCGTCTCAGGCACGCCGCTGACCGACCTGCTCGGGCTGCTCGGCACCGCCGCCACGACCCTCACCGTGCGGTGACCGCCGCCCTGGCCGGGCGCAGCAGGCCGAGGACGAGGACGGCCAGGCCCGCGACCGCGAACCCGGCGACCATCCGCTCCACCAGGCCCAGCGGGACGAAGCGCCACCAGCTCACCCCGCCCAGCGCCATGTTCACCACGCCGACGACGATCGTGCCGAACCAGGCCAGCGACGCCGCGGCCAGCGCGCGGGTGAGCCAGCGCCAGCCCGCGGCGGCCGGGAAGACCGCGCCCGCCGCGGCCAGCACGGCCAGCGGCAGCGACAGGAAGGCGGCCACGCTGGCGTAGCGGTGGATCGTGCCGCCCAGGCTCGGCCCCACCGACCAGTCGGTCTTGGTGAACACGACCACCACGACCAGGCTGGCCGTCCACACCGCGCCCATCGCCACGGCGAAGCGGCCGTGCCCGCGGCGCAGCAGCTCGGTGAAGGCCAGCGCCGAGCCGACGGCGATCAGCACGACCGCGAGGTCGAAGGCCCACTTGCCCTCCCCCAGCGCGTACTCGCTGAGCGTGCGGCGGACCGGGCTGATGCGGCTGGTGGGCGGGACCACGTGCAGCGCCAGGAGCACCACGACCCCGGCCAGCAGCGAGCACAGTCCGAGCAAGGGCAATCTGCGGTCCACGGTCGGCCAGGGTAGGCACCGCTGCTGATAAACGCCTGTGAACGGCCGTCACCGGGTATCGGTCTCGTCCTCGAACTCGCCGAGGAGCTCTTCGAGCAGGTCCTCCATCGCCGCCAGCCCGACCACGGCGCCGGAGCCGCCGCGCACCAGGCACACCTGGGCGCGCTGGGCGCGCATCACCGCGACGGCCTCGGCCGCGGTGCGCTCGGCGGGCAGCACCAGCGCCTCGGTCATCAGCTCCCGCGCCGTCGCCCGCCTGCCCGCCGACTCCGCGCGCACGGCCTCGCGGACGTGGACCAGGCCCAGCGGGTCGGCGTCCGGGCGGGCCGGGTCGACCACGACCAGCCGGGAGCGGCCGCTGTCGCGGCTGGCGGCCTCGATCGCGGCGGCGTCGGCGTCCACGGCGACGGTGACCAGCTCCGCGCGCGGGGCCATGACGTCGGCGACGCGCAGGCGCCGCACGTCCAGCGCGCCCGCCAGCATGCGGGCCTGCTGGTCGGGCAGCAGCCCGTGCTCGTGCGACTCGCGCAGCAGCAGCCGCAGCTCGTCGGGCCCGTGGGCCTGGGCGACGGTGTCCTGCGGCTGCACGCCGACCAGCCGCAGCGTCGCGTTGGCCATGCCGTTGAGCGCGACCAGCAGCGGCTTGGTCACCGTGGTGAACGCCCGGAACGGCAGGGCCAGCAGCAGCGCCGAGCGCTCCGGGTGCGAGATCGCCCAGGACTTGGGCGCCATCTCGCCGACGACCATGTGCAGGAAGACCACCAGCGCGACGGCCAGCACGAACGCCGCCGCGCCCGCCCAGCCCGCGCTCAGGCCCACCAGGTCGAACAGCGGCCGCAGCAGCTCGGCGACGGCGGGCTTGGCCAGCGCGCCCAGCCCCAGGGTCGCCAGGGTGATGCCGAGTTGCGCCCCCGCCAGCATCAGCGACAGGTGGCGGGTGCCGCTGACGGCGGCGCGGGCCGCGGCGCTGCCCGCGGCGGCCTTCTCCTCCAACCGGTGGCGCTTGCTCGCGACCAGGGCGAACTCGGCGGCGACGAAGAAGGCGTTCGCCACCAGCAGCAGCACCGACACCGCCAACGACCAGCCCAGGCTCATGCCGACTCCCGGACGCTGATCGTGACCTGCGCGGGCACGTGCCTGCGGACGTCGACGACCTCGATCACGGCCACGCCCTGGGGCTGCGGGTCGTCGGGGCCCGCGGCGGGCAGGGCGGCGGGGACCTCGACGCGGTCGCCCGGGCGGGCCACGCGGCCCAGCCGCTCCAGCACCAGCCCGCCCACGGTGTCGTAGTCCTGGCCCGCGGGCAGCTCGATGCTGGTGGCCTCGGCGACCTCGTCCACCCGCCACCGGGCGGGCAGCGACCACGACCCGTCCGGGTTGGCCACCGCGGCGCCCTCCACGGCGTCGTCCTCGTCCAGGATCTCGCCCACGACCTCCTCGGCCACGTCCTCGAAGCTGACCACGCCCGCGAAGCCGCCGAACTCGTCCACCACCACGGCGAGCTGGCGGTGCTCGGCGCGCAGCCGCTCCAGCACCTCCGGCAGCGGCAGGCTGGCGGGCACGCGCAGCGGCGGGGCCGCGATCGCGCCGACGGCCACCCGGGCGCGCTCGGCGGGCGGCACGGTCAGCAGCTCGGCGATCCCGACGACGCCCACGACGTCGTCCACGTCGGCGCCGACGACCGGGAAGCGGGAGCGGCCGGTGTCGAGCAGGTCGACCACGCGCGCGGCGGGCTCGTCCGCGCCCAGCGTGTGGACGTCCACCCGCGGCGTCATGACCTGGCCCGCGACCAGGCCCCGGAAGTCAAGGCCGCCCTCCAGCAGCCGGGTGGTGGCGTCGTCCAGCGCGCCCCCGGTGCGCGACTCGCCGATGATGCCGCGCAGGTCCTCCGCGGTGGCCCCGGCGGGCAGCTCCTCGATGGGCTCGATGCCGACCGCGCGCAGCAGCCGGTTCGACGCGGCGTCGAAGAGCTTGATCAGCGGGCCGAACACGGCGAGGTAGACCAGCGTCGAGCGGCTCAGCGCGCGGGCCAGCGCCACGGACTTGGCGATCGCCAGGTTCTTGGGCGCGAGCTCGCCGAAGACCATCTGCACGCCGGTGGAGAACAGCAGGGCGATGACGAGCGACAGCGCCGTGGTCACCCCGGTGGGCAGGCCGGTCGCGCCGAGCGCGGCGGCCAGGCCGCTGCCCAGGAACGGCTCGGAGACGTAGCCGACGAGCAGGGCGGTGACGGTGATGCCGAACTGGGCGCCGGAGAGCATGAAGGACAGCCGCTCGGTGACGCGGTAGGCGCGCTCGGCGGCCTTGTCGCCCGCCTCGGCCGCCCCGCGCAGGCGGTTGCGGTCGACGGCGACGAAGGCGAACTCCTGCGCGACGAAGTACCCCGTCGCGGCGGTGAGCACGAGGATGGTGCCGAGGCCCAGCAGGATCAGCACGGCGGCGCCGGAGCGGGACGCCGGGTGCGCCCCGGCGCCGGGCTGCCGCCTCGCGTCCCCATACGCCCAAGCTAACACGGTGGTTGAGGCCGGGCAGGACGGTGCGCGGCGCTCCGGCCGACCACTCGGTGTGATCATCAGCTGATCACCACTGTGGACCGACAACCGCAGCCCCGGATGTCCGGACCGTCCGATCCGCACTGATCAGGACCAGTGCCGACAACGGCATTCGCAGAATTGGCGGACATATTCCGGTAATTGCTTTTAGCCACGCTCCGTAACGAAAGTGAGGTCTTATCACACAGGACCGTCGAACCACAACCTGGGGAGCCGCAATGAAATTTCTCACGCTCGGTGAGTGCCGACGAGGCGCAGATCACCATTTTGGCGGTAGAGGTCCGTCGCGGTTCACCCGTAGGTTTGCCCGGTCGGCGGGCTGTTGTGTTCACAATCTTCTCGGAGTCGTGATGGGCGCGGAAACACTCGGCGATCACGTCCACGCGCAATTGCGGGCACTGGGCTCCGCCATCGGTTTGGGCGCCACGACCCACCAGGTGCGCTCCTTCATCGACGACCTGCTCGGCGCGGCCTGCCGGTGGCCGCTGACGGCCCCGCGCTGGGCGTCCGAAGTGGCCGACGACCACTCGCCGATCGAGTACTCGGTCGCGTTCGCCCCCGACGGCACGCCGACCCTGCGCCTGCTGGTCGAGTGCGTCGCCGACGACCCGTCGCCCGCGGCCAACCAGCAGGCCGCGCTGGCCGCGCTGGACCGCATCGCCGAGCGCCTTCCGCTGTCCCTGGACCGCTTCGCGCTGGTGGCCGAGCCGTTCCTGGCCGACGCCCCGGCGCGGCCGTTCTCGATGTGGTTCTCCCTGGTCGCGCGGCCGGGCGCGCAGCCGATGCTGAAGGTGTACCTGAACCCGCTGGCGCACGGGCGCCACCGCTCGGCCGAGCTGGTCGGCGCCGCGCTGGACCGGCTCGGCTTCACCGGCGCGGAACGGGTGCTGCGCGGGGGTTTGCGGGATGTGTCCGCTGTGGACCAGTACTCGTTCTTCGCCATCGACCTCGACGACCGGCCCGACGCGCGGGCCAAGGTGTACGTCACCCAGCCCGGCGCGACCCGCGCCGACGCCCAGCGCGCGGCCGCGGTCAGCCGCGGCGGCGACCCGGCCGAGGTGGCGCGGTTCTGCCGGGACGCGGCCGGATCGGACGGTCCCTACCTGGGCAGGCCGCTGGTGTCCTCCTACACCTTCCTCGGCGGCGACGGCGCCGAGCCCAGCGGGTACTCGCTGTACGTGCCGATCCGCGACTACGTCGCCGACGACGCCGAGGCGCTGGAGCGCACCCGCGCCCTCTCCGCCCGCTACGGCGTGCGGCCGGAAGCCGTGGACGCGGCGGTGTCGGCCCTGCGGGGGCGCGACCTGCGCGACGGGCCCGGCCTGATCGCCCACCTGTCGCTGCGCACCGGACCGCCGCGGCCGGGGATGACCGTCTACCTCTCGGCCGAGACCTACGCCATGATCGCGCCGGGCCGTAGGGTGGGCGCAGCCTGACCGCGACCGATGCGTGAACATTGAGGGGTGGCCCGCCGATGCCGCTGATGGAGCCGTACCGAATCAAGGTGGTCGAACCGATTCCGGTGCTGAGCCGCGCCGAACGGACCGAGGCCATGCGGGCGGCCGGGTACAACCCGTTCAACCTCACCGCGGACCAGATCACGATTGACCTGCTCAGCGATTCGGGAACCGGCGCGATTTCGGCGGCCCAACAGGCGGCCGGGGCGCTCGGCGACGAAACCTATGCGGGTTCGCGCTCCTATTTCCGATTCCGCGACGCCCTCGCCGAGCTGACCGGATTCGAGCACATCCTGCCGGTGCACCAGGGCCGCGCCGCCGAGCGCGTCCTGTTCGGCGCGCTGCTGCGGCCGGGGCAGCTGTGCGTGTCGAACACCCACTTCGACACCACCCGCGCCAACGTCGAACTCAGCGGCGGGCAGGCCGTCGACATCCCGTGCGCGGAGATGCGCGACCTCGACAGCGATGCGCCGTTCAAAGGCGACATCGACCTGGAGGCGCTGGCTGCGCTGCTGGCAGGCCCCGAGGACGTGGCCGTGGTGGTCATGACCATCACCAACAACGGCGGCGCGGGGCAGCCGGTGTCGATGGCCAACCTGCGCGCCACCGCCGAGCTGTGCAGGCGCCACGGGGTCCCGCTGATCCTCGACGCCGCCCGGTTCGCCGAGAACGCCTGGCTGGTCACCCAGCGCGAGCCCGGCTGGTCCGACCGCACCCCGGCCGAGGTCGCCCGCGCGGCCTTCGACCTGGCCGACGGCGCGGTGGGCAGCCTGAAGAAGGACGCGATCGTGCACATCGGCGGCTTCCTCGCCCTGCGCGACCGCGAGCTGGCCACGCGGTGCGAGGCGGTGGTGATCGCCACCGAGGGCTTCCGCACCTACGGCGGCCTGGCGGGCCGCGACCTGGAGATGATCGCGGTCGGCCTGCGCGAGGTGGTAGACCCGGACTACCTGCGGGCGCGGGCGGCGCAGACGCAGTACCTCGCCGACCTGATCCAGTCCGCGGGCGTGTCCGTGGTCCGGCCCCCGGGCATCCACGCGCTGTACCTCAACGCGGGCAGGCTGCTCAAGCACCTGTCCCCCGCCGAGTACCCGGGCCACGCCCTGGCGTGCGAGCTGTTCGTCGCGGGCGGCATCCGCTGCGCCGAACTGGGCTCGCTGTACCTGGGCGTCGAGGACGCCGAGGGCAGGCTGATCAAACCGGCCCCGTACGAACTCGTCCGCCTCGCCATCCCCCGCCGCGTCTACACCCAGAGCCACCTGGAGTACGTCGCCGAGGTGATCGCGGAGATCGCCAAGGACCCCGGCTCGGTCCCCGGCCAGCGCATCGTGTCCGCCCCGGACCTGCTGCGCCACTTCCACTGCCGCACCGAACCGATCGCCTGACCGAGCAGCCGCCACACCGGACCCGGCGCGAGGGAGGGCCCGGCGTGGCGGCCCCACCCGCCGCTACATGGCGGTGATGTCCGCAGGGGCGCGCTCGGCGCGGCTGAGGGCGCGCAGCAGCGGGGTCGGGCCGTGGCGGTCGAGGGAGAGGCGGGTGAGGATGTCGATGACCGCCAGGGCCGCCGCCGGGTCCAGCGGCGGGGTGTCGATGCCGACGCTGACCGCCAGGTCGTCGCAGTGGATCGCCAGTTCCAGCAGGCGGGTGGTGGCGAAGTCGTCGAGGGTGAGGCTGGCGCCCGCCCACGGGAGGGCGACGACGCGGTCGGCGGGTTCGGCGGCGAGGGCCTCGGCCGCGGCGCGGGCTGCGGCGGCCGACCGCTCGACCAGGGCGGGGTGGCCGTCGGCGGCGTGCGATTCGCCGCTTTCGCGGGCCTTGAGCTTGCTCGGGTCCTGCAAGTCCACTTCGGGCTCGCGCCACTTCGCGCGGCGGTAGTAGTCCACGACGGGGATCGGCTCGCCCGGCTCGTCGGTCGCGGACAGGACTGCCGGGATCGCGAAGATCTGCGCGGCGAGATGCCCGGCCAGGCCGCGCACGGAGAACTCCGGCAGGGCGCTGGGCGCGTCCCACGCGCGGGCGACCGCGGGGTCGGACAGGAGCTGGACCGCAGTGTCCGCAGTGGACACGTAGAGGGCGCGTGCGTCGTTGGCCACGCGCCCGACGGTACTACGCCGGGGCGCGCTCCAGCCGCCGCATCGTGTGGTGGACCAGCTCGACCAGGACCTGCTTGGCCGACTCGCGGTCGCGGGCGTCGCAGGAGATCACCGGCACCGACGCGGCGATGTCCAAGGCGTGCCGGACCTCCTCGATCGTGTGCGGCCACGCGCCCTCGAACTCGTTGACCGCGACGATGAACGGGATGCCCCGGCGCTCGAAGAAGTCAATCGAGGGGAAGCTGGAGTCCAGCCTGCGGGTGTCGACCAGCACGATCGCGCCCAGCGCGCCGTGGGCCAATTCGTCCCACATGAACCAGAACCTGTTCTGGCCCGGCGTGCCGAACAGGTACAGGACCACCTGGGCGTTGATCGTGATCCGGCCGAAGTCGAGCGCGACGGTGGTGGTCTCCTTGCCGTCCACCAGGTCGTCGACGCCGACGCTGGCCTCGGTCAGCACCTCTTCGGTCCGCAGCGGCGGGATCTCCGAGACCGCGTTGACCAGCGTCGTCTTGCCGACCCCGAACCCGCCCGCGACCACGATCTTGATCGAGGTGGGGATCAGCGGCGTGTCACTCACCTGTTCAGATCCTCCGAATGCCATCGAGTACCGCCTGCAGCAGCTTGGTGTCGGTGATGTCGGAGGTCTGGAACAGCGAGCCCGCGACCACGTGCCCGCGCTCCATCAGGTCGCCGAGCAGCACCTTGACCACGACCAGCGGCACGTCGAGGTAGGCGGCGACCTCGGCGACCGACAGCGGGGCCTGGCACAGCTCCAGGATCTGCAGGTGCTCCGGGCTCAGCGCGCCGGGGTCGGCCGGGTGCCCGGCCGCGCGCACCTGGGTGACCAGGTTCAGGTTCGGCGCGTTGGGCCGGGTCCGCCCCCTGGTCATCGCGTACGGCCGGACCAGCGGCCCGGCTGCCTCGTCGTACCACCAGTCGTGGTCCGGGTTCATCCGCGCGCCCTCACGACGGGCGTCGGCCGGGCACCGCCATCGGCGCCCCGGGGGTCGAGCCGGACCGCGGCGCCGAGGCCAGGTGCGCGCCGACCCGCTTGACCAGCATGTTCATCTCGTAGGCGATCATGCCCACGTCGGCGTCCTCCTCGGCGAGCACGGCCAGGCAGGCGCCCCGGCCTGCCGCGGTGACGAACAGGAATGCGTGGTCCATCTCGACGATGGTCTGGCGCACCTGCCCGCCGCCGAAGTGCCTGCCGGTGCCCCTGGCCAGGCTCTGGAACGCCGAGGCCATCGCCGACAGGTGCTCGGAGTCGTCCTTGGACAGCTCGGCCGAGCGGCCGAGCAGCAGGCCGTCTGCGGAGAGCACGACCGAGTGGCGGATGCCGACGACCCGGCGAACCAGGTCGTCCAAAAGCCAGTTCAGCTGCTGGTCCTGGCCGATCTTGTCGTTCACCTTGCGCGGTCCTTCCCCGGGTTTCCGGACATCGTGGCGGCGATCATGACTCGACCCCGGGCTCGGCCTCGCGGGCCTGCCGGGTGCCGCGCTGGAACGCGGACATGGTGTCGCGGACCCGCTCGGCGGAGTCCTCCTCCTCCGGATCGTCGGCGTAGTCGGCCCAATCCGGCAGCAGGGGTTCCCCGCGCAGCTGCGGCGCCAGGTTCTGCTGGCGCTGCCTGCGCGGCAGTGCGGGTCGCCCGCCGTTCCCGTTGCGCTCGGGAGCGGGCAGGTGCGGTGCGTCTTCGCCGAGCGGATCGGCGCGGTGCTGCGATGGACCGATTCCGTTCTCCTCGGTGGTCGGCCGCGGCGGGGCGACCTCCGGCGGCTCTTCGTCATCCACGGGCCACTGGGCCTCGATCTCCTCGGCGTCGGCCCACTGGTGGGACCGGCCGGGCGGGGCGTGCCCGGGCAGCGCGGGCTCGCGGGCCGCGGGCACGGAGCCGCCGCGCCGCTCGGCGGGCTTGCGCGGGCGGGGGCTGGGGCGCTCGGGCTCGACGGGGTACTCGGCGGTCTCGGCGACGATCTCGGCAGGCAGGAACACCAGGGCCACGGTCCCACCGTACGGCGATTCGCGCAGTTCCACCCGGATCGAGCGGCGGGCCGCCAGCCGGGCCACGACGAACAGGCCCAGGCGGGACTCCCCGCGCAGCGCCATCGCGTCGAACTCCGGCGGGTGGGCGAGCATGCGGTTGTGCTGGTCGCGGTCCTCGGGGGCCATGCCCAGGCCGTGGTCCTCGATCTCGACGACGACGCCGCCGGAGACCTGGCTGGTGTAGACCTCGACCTGCGAGCGCGGCGGGGAGAACGACGCGGCGTTGTCCACCAGCTCGGCGACCAGGTGGATGGTGTCGGCGACGGCGACGCCGTGCAGCGACACGTCCGGCACCTGGTTGACCCGCACGCGCACGTACTGCTCGGTCTCGGCGACCGCGGCGCGCAGGATGTCCAGCAGCCGCACCGGCTTGCGCCACTGCCGCCCCGGCTGCTCGCCCGCCAGGATGATCAGGTTCTCGGCGTTGCGCCGGGCGCGGGTGGCCAGGTGGTCGAGCTGGAAGAGCGAGTCGAGGTGCTCGGGGTTCTCCTCTTCGCGCTCCATCCGGTCCAGAATCTTCAGCTGGCGGTGCACCAGCCCCTGGTGGCGGTGGGCGATGCCGAGGAAGACGCGGTTGACGCCCTCGCGCGCCTGCGACTCCTTCACCGCCGCGGCGACGGCGGTGTACTGGGCGGCGTTGAAGGCGTCGGCCACCTGGCCGATCTCGTCGGTGCCGTAGTCCAGCGGCGGGACCTCGGCGGCGACGTCGACCCGCTCGCCCTGGCGCAGCCGGTCGACCAGCGACGGCAGCCGCTCGTGGGCCAGCCGCAGGGAGTCGTTCTTCAGCTGCTCCAGGCGGGTGACCAGGGCCTTGTTGACCAGCCGCCGGGAGATCCGCATGGCCAGCACGATGCCGGTCACCACGGCCAGCAGCGCGATCAGGCTGCCGACGATGACCTCGGTGAACTGCTCGTCGGCGCGGTCGAGGCCGAGCTGGGCGGCGGCGTTGCTCTGCTCGGTGGTGAGCTTGATCAGCTCCTCGGACACCCGGGTGGTCAGCTCCTGCCACTGCCCGGCCGCGATCGGCAGCTCGGGCTCGGCGGTCTCCTCGCCGGTGGTGGTGTCGGGGTCGACCGGGGGCGGCGCCGGGGAGCCGATGAGCTGGTTCTCCGCTGCGGTGAGCCGCTGCCACGCCTCGGAGCCGGTCAGCGCCCGGTGGTGCTCGCGGACGCCCTGGTCGGCGACGTTCGGGGCGATCGCGGCCAGCTGGTTGCGGTAGGCGCCGACCAGCGAGGTGAACTCCACGTGCTGGGTGGGGGTGAACTGCCCCCTGGCGATCGCGGCCGCGGCGACCGACGAGGCCCGGGACATGTAGTCGCCCGCGCGGAAGAGGCCGACGGCGGCGATGGCCTCCTGGACCACGACCGGGTCGGGCACGATGCGGGCCTGGGTGTCGAAGAGGCCGTGGGCGGCGTCGAGCAGGCTGTTGTAGTAGCGGTAGATCTCGTCCGGGTCGGCGTTGCCCGCGGCGACCTGGGCGCGGCGCTGGTCGAGCGGGCCGAGCACCTCGGTCAGCGCCTCGACCTTGACGGTGACCTCGGTCGGCGCGTTGGCCGACAGCTCGGTCATGGCCGCCTGCAGCTCGCGCACCGCGCGGTCGGTGGTGCGCTGCTGGCTCTCCAGGCCGACGGCGTCGGCGTTGCGGTTGGAGTAGAGCACCGTCATGGTGAGCTGGCGCTCGCGCTGGACGGCGGCGAAGGTGTTCAGCGCCGGGATCGACGCCTCCTTCACGCCGCTGGCCACGGCCTTGAGGTAGATGCCGTCGAAGACGGTGTAGGAGGAGAAGACCGCCCACATCACCAGCAGGATCACGCTGGGGAAGACGACAACACCGGTCAAGCGGGAACGGATGGTCGTGGTGGCGCGGGTGTCGCCCGACTGCTGCGGACCACTAGTCAGCTTCACGTTCCCCTTCTCCAGCCAATCCTGGCTTCACCTCACCGAGTGAGTGACCGCAGGCTCAACATGATCAATGTCACGGAGAGCCAATGATCCCCTGCGGTACGCGCATTCGGAGCGTACCGGTTCACCCGACGGCGTGGGTGACACCCCCATTTCGCCCAGTGGCGACCCATTCGGACGAGCGCGCGGTGGCCGAACGGGCAACACGGCGTGACGGGTGCCGACCGGCCCTAGTCGGCGCGCGTCCGATCTGGGCATGGTCGGTGCACCCCACCGGCTTTGTAAGGAACGGCCATGACCGATCTCTCCGCGGCGCTGCGCGCGTTCATCCGGCTGCGCGGCTCGGACTACCTGCGCGACCCCAACGTCACCTCCATCGGCATCGGCCACAAGGTGCGCGGCGGCGAGCGCACCGACGAGGTGTGCGTCCAGTTCACCGTCGGCGCCAAGGCCGAGCCGGAGGCCCTCGGCGCCCTGGCGACGGCGCTGCTGCCGGAGTCGATCGAGATCGCGGGCGTCGCGGTGCCGACCGACGTGCTGGAGCGCACCTACCGGCCCGCGTTCCGGCTGGTGGAGGCGTCCCCGCCGGAGCCGCGCAAGTCCCGGGTCGACCCGGTGCGGCCCGGGGTGAGCATCGGCCATCCCGAGATCACGTGCGGGACCGCGGGCGCGGTGGTCTACGACCAGGAGACCGGCACGCCCTACCTGCTCAGCAACTGGCACGTGCTGCACGGACCCGACGGCGCGCTCGGCGACACGGTCGTCCAGCCGGGCACGCACGACGACAACCGCGTCGCGCAGAACGCCGTGGGCGTGCTGGCCCGCTCGCACCTGGGCGTCGCGGGCGACTGCGCGGTGGTGGCGGTCGCCGGGCGCGGCCTCGACCCGTCGGTGCTCGACCTCGACGTCGTGCCCACCGATCTCGGCGATCCCGAGCTGGGCGACCTGGTGGTCAAGAGCGGGCGCACCACCGGGGTCACGCACGGGATCGTCCGCCGGGTCGACGTGCTGGCCCGGCTGGACTACGGCGGGGCCGTCGGCGCCCGGGAGATCGGCGGCGTCGAGATCGGCCCGGACCCCGACGCCCGGCCCGCCGACGGCGAGATCAGCCGCGGCGGGGACTCCGGGGCGGTCTGGCTGATCCGCGCGGACGGCAAGCCGACCGGCGTGCTGGCCGGGCTGCACTTCGCGGGCGAGGGCGGCGGCGACCCGGACGAGCACGCGCTGGCCTGCCTGCCCAAGTCGGTGTTCGACAAGCTGGGGATCACCCTGCGACCGCCCGCTGCGGTGGTGGCCGCCCCGCCGCGTGGCTACGACCCGGGATTCCTCGGGCTACCGGTCGATGCGCCGGACCTCGACGCCGGGGCCGAGGCGGTGGTGCTCGACGGCAGCACCACGATCGACTACACGCACTTCTCCCTGGCCCTGTCCGCGGCGCGCGGGTTCGCGTTCTGGGTGGCGTGGAACATCGACGGCAGCGGCCTGCGCAAGCTCCCGCGCTCGGGCATCGAGTTCGTCAAGGACCCGCGCCTGCCCGCCGACGCCCAGCACGGCGACGAGCTGTACCGGGGCAACCGCCTCGACCGCGGCCACCTGGCCCGGCGCGCGGACCTGCTGTGGGGCCCGCCGGAGGAGGCGGACCGGGCCAACCGCGACTCGTTCTTCTTCAGCAACATCACCCCGCAACTCGATGCGTTCAACCAGGCGGCCCGAAACGGCCTGTGGGGTCGCCTGGAGGACGCCCTGTTCGAGGACGTCGAGGTGGACCACCTGCGGGTGAGCGTCATGGCAGGCCCGGTCTTCGGCGCCGACGACCGCGTCTACCGCGGGGTGGCCGTGCCGCGGGAGTTCTGGAAGGTGATCGCCTTCGCCGAGGGCGGCCTCCTGCGCGCCTCGGCATTCCTGCTGACCCAGAACCTCAACCGCCTGGAGTCGCTGGACCTCGACGAGTTCGCCGTCTTCCAGCTCCCGATCACCGAGGTCGGCGAGCGAACCGGCTTACGCTTCCCCACCGCCCTGACCGAAGCCGACACCGCCCCCGTCCACGCCGCCTCCGACACCGCCCCGCCGCCGCTGACCGGCCAGGCCGACATCCGTTGGAAGCCCTGATCAGCCGAGGCCGCGGACGGTGCCCATCACGCGGCGGATGGCGATCTCGATGACCACGCGCTCGGGGTTGGGGCGGGGTGGGCGGTAGCGGGCGGTGTAGCGGCGGACCGCATCGGCGACGGAATCCGGGTCATCGCGGACGACGGCTTGGCCCTCCGCGGTGGTCCAGCGGCGGCCGTCGAGCTGGCAGATGGCCGCCGTCGGGTCGGCCAGGACGTTGCGGACCTTGCGGGAGCCGCGGGCGGTGATGACCCGGATGACGCGGGCGTCGGGGTCGAAGGTGGCGCCGACCGGGACCACGTGCGGCGAGCCGTCCGGGCGCCGGGTCGTCAGGGTGCACAGGTGGCGTTCGGTCCAGAACGCCAGGAAGTCGTCATCGGGCTGCCACACGCTGGTCAGCGTACGGGGGGCGGGCAGGCTGCCCGCCCCCGCCGCGGTCAGTCGTCGCCGAAGATGGCGTCGCCGATCTCGTCGAAGACCTCGCCCAGGACCATGCCGCCGACGATGCCCGCGGCCGCGCCCGCGACCACCGCGCCCGCGCCGCCGTGCAAGCCGTGCCCGCCGCCGTGCCCACCAGCATGCCCACCGAAGGCCGACCGCCGCCCCGCGGTCTGGGTGAGCCACTCGCCGATGCGGGCGGTCCAGTCGGTGCGCTCGGCCTCGGCGTGCCCGACCGCGAAGCGGCCGTACACGTCGCCGCCCTGGGTGAGCAGCCCGCCGCGCTTGTCGGCCTCCAGCACCACGACCAGGCCGTGGGCGTCGGTGATGAAGGTCAGCTCGACCTGGCTGATGCCGCGGGCGAGGTGGGCGGGCGGGTGGTACTCGATCTCCTGGAAGAACGGCAGGTGCTGGGCCACCCCGTGGATGCGGCCCTGCTCCAGGTCCGCGCTGCGGAAGGCGAAGCCCATCCGGTCGAAGGCGGCCAGCACGGCGGCCTGCGAGGGCAGCGGCTCGACCTGCAGCGGGTCCAGGTCGCCCTTGTCGACGGCCTTGGCCACCGCCAGCTCGGTGCGCAGGCCCAGCGCCATGCCGTGCAGGCGCCGCCCGCCGACCGCGGTGACCGGGGTCTCCCACGGGATCTGGAGCTGGAACGGGATGGCGTGGGCCTGCCCCGCCCGCAGCGGGAACCGCCCGGCGACCACGTGCCGGTCGAACTCGACGTGGCCCTGGGTGTCGTCGCTGCGCTCCACCCGGGTGACCAGGGACAGGGCGACGTAGTCGATGTCGGCGTCGTGCTCGCCGCCCTGCATCCGGACCTCGCCGGTGACCGTGCCGCCGGGCACGGCCACCGGCGAGGACAGCACGGTGTCCACCGACGGGCCGCCGACGCCCAGTGCGCGCAGCATCTTCTTGAACACCATCGCCGAGCTCTCCTCACGCCAGTTGCCGGTCCACCGCCTCTTCGGACGCCTGGACCGCGTCGGGGTTCCGCCGGGTAATCGCCGGCGGGGCCCCGCGCGTGACTAGTCGACCACCGCGAGGGCGTCGATCTCCACCAGCAGCCCCGGCGGCAGTCCGACGTAGACGGTGGTGCGGGCCGGGAACGGCTGGCCGAGCAGCTCGGCGTAGGCGGCGTTCATCTCGGCGAAGTGCGCCACGTCGGTCAGGTAGACGCGCAGCATCACGATGTCCTGCTCGGTGGCGCCCGCGGCGTCGAGCACGGCGAAGACGTTGCGCAGGCAGGCGCGGGTCTGCTCGGCGACGGTGTCCCCGGCCAGCTCGCCGGTCACCGGGTCGACGGCCACCTGGCCCGCGACCTGCACGATGTTCCCCTTGCGGATGCCGGGCGAGAGCGGCACCGCCGGGGGCTGCGCGCCGGGCGGGGTGATGGCGGTCCTGGGCATGTCAATCCTCTCCAACGGGGTTCCACCCGCAAGCGCGGGAAGCGGTGTCGGCGGCGGCGAGCAGGTCCGGGATCAGCGCCAGCAGGCCGGGCCGGTCGAGCAGGATCTTGGGCACCGAGACCGACACCGCGGCCAGCACCGCCCCCGCCTGGTCGCGGATGGGCGCGGCGACGCAGTGGATGAAGTCCTCGTGCTCGGAGTCGTCGATGGCGTAGCCGCGCTCGGCCACGGTCGCCAGCTCGGCCAGGTAGTCGGCGGCGTTGGTGATGGTGTTGCCGGTCATCGGGGTGTAGGTGATCGATTCGGCGATCTCCCGGCGGCGCGGCTCGGCGAAGGCGGCGACGAGCACCTTGGCCACGGCGGTGCAGTGCAGCGCGGCCCGCTTGCCGATGCGCGAGTACATGCGCACCGGGTGCTTGCTCTCGTACTTGTCGATGTAGACGACCTCGCCGCCCTCGTAGCTGGCCAGGTGCACGGTGTGGCCGGTGCCCTCGTTGAGCGCGCGGAGGGCGGGCTCGGCCAGCCTGCGCACGTCGCGCTGGTCGAGGGCGCGCGAGGCCAGGTCGAACAGGGTCGCGCCGAGCCGGTAGTGGCGGGTGTCGGCGCGCTGGACGAAGCGGTGGGACTCCAGCGTCCGCAGCAGCCGCAGGACGGTGGTCTTGTGCACCCCCGCCGCCTGGGCGAGCTGGTCGAGGGTGCGCGGCCCGTCGGCGAGCGCGGCCAGCACGGTCAGGGCGCGGTCCAGGCTCTGGCTCATCTGACCCCCTGGGCGGTCACGTGCGTCGTGGCCCAGGTCGCGGCGTCGGCGTCGAGCAGCCGGGCGACGAGCTCCCGGGGCAGCGGGACCGCCACGTCGTGCTGGGTGCGCAGGGCCCCGGCCGCGTGCAGGTGCCCCGCCCGCAGCCGCCGCCGCGGCGAGTGCCCGGCCAGCGTCGCGGCGAGGAATCCGGCGGCGAAGGCGTCGCCTGCCCCGACCGGCTCCACCACGTCGACCCGCAGCGCGGGCTCGAACACCATCTCGCCCCGCTCGACCAGCGTCGCGCCGAGCGCGCCCTGCTTGACCACCAGCGTGGCCGGTTCGGGCAGCAGGGCCCGCACGTCGGCCGGGTCGGACACCCCCCACAGCGCCTCGGCCTCGTCGGCGCCGACCAGCACGGTGTCGGCCCGCGCGGCGAGGGCGCGCAGCACCTCCGGCGCGTCGGCGTCCCAGAGCGCGGGCCGCCAGTTCACGTCGAAGGAGACCCGCGGCGCGCGGTCGAGCACGGCATCGATGAGGGCGCGGCAGCGCGGCGACAGGGCGGCGGTGATCCCGGTGACGTGCACCAGCCGCGCCGCCCCGAGGTCGACGCGGTCGAGCACGTCCGGCCCCATGTCGGAGGCGGCCGAGCCGAGGCGGTAGTACCGCATCGGGCTGCCGGAGGCGTTGGCCTCCTTGATGTAGACGCCCGTCGGCCGGGTCGGGTCCACGGCCACGGCGGAGACGTCCACCCCGGCGGCGGCGACCGCGGCGACGACCGCGCGGCCGAACGGGTCGTCGCCCACGGCGCTGACCCAGCCGACCCGCACCCCCAGGCCCGCCAGCGCGCACGCGACGTTCGACTCGGCCCCGCCCACCCCGCGCACCCAGGTCCTGACCTGCTCGGCAGGCCCCTCCTCGCCGGGCACGAAGACGGCCATGGACTCGCCGAGGCAGACCACCTCGGGAGCGTCGACCCGTTCCACAGGCACCCCCCACAACTCCCGGTTAACTTAACCGGTTCGCAGCGGCATGCTACACATCACATAGCGTCTGACGCACTAGCCGTTGCAGCTTGCGCAACTTGGCAAGCGGCGGCTGGTCTGGTCGGATCGACGGCGGGTATCCGGGAAGAAGGGTCGCGCATGAACGCCAGCCTCGACCGGGCCGCGGTGGCCCGCCTCCGCGACGAGCGGCTGGACTGGCGCTTCCGCCAGGTCCCCGCGGGCCGCACCGCGGGCGAGACCGCCGACGCGCGGCTCAACCTCTTCCGGGACGGCTTCATCGGCCCGTTCGCCGTCCTCGACGCCGCCGCGCTGGAGCACAACCTGACGACCCTGGCCGACTGGTCGGCCGACCAGGGCCTGGCCTTCGCCCCGCACGGCAAGACGACGATGGCCCCCGCGCTGTTCGCCCGCCAGCTCGACCTCGGCGCGTGGGCGATCACCGTCGCGCACGCGGGGCAGGCCCGCGTCTGCCGCGCCTTCGGCGTCAGCCGGGTGCTGGTGGCCAACGAGTTCACCGACCCGGGCGGCCTGGCCTGGCTGGCCGCCGAGCTGGCCGACCCGGCGTGGGAGTTCGTCTGCTTCGCCGATTCCGTCGAGGCCGTGGACCTGATGACCGCCGGTCTCGCCGACGCGCCCCGCCCGGTCGACGTGCTGGTCGAGATCGGCATGGCAGGCGGGCGCACGGGCGTGCGCGACCTCGCCGCCGCGACCGCGGTCGCCAAGGCGGTCGCCGCCAGCCCAGCCCTGCGGCTGGCGGGCGTCGCGGGCTACGAGGGCCCGGCCGCGGGCACCGCCGACGCGGACGGCCTGGCCGCCGTGCGCTCCTACTTGGACGCGCTGCGCACCGCGGCGGTCAGCCTCCACCCGATGGTCGAGGCGCCGCAGACGATCGTCTCCGCGGGCGGCAGCGCCTTCTTCGACGTGGTGGCCGCCGCCCTGGCGGGCGCGTGGCCGATGCCCGTGCTCCCCGTGCTGCGCAGCGGCGCGTACATCACCCACGACGACGGCTTCTACCGCGAGAACTCCCCGCTGGGCGCGACCCCGCGGCTGGCGGGCGTGCCCCCGCTCAAGCCCGCCCTGACCGCCTGGGCCCAGGTCATCTCCCGCCCGGAGCCCGGGCTCGCCCTCCTGGCCGCGGGCAAGCGCGACTTCTCCCACGACCTCGGCATGCCGCTCCCGCGCCTGCGCCGCACCGAGGACGGGATCGCCCCGCTGGACGGCTGCGCGGTGACGGCGATGAACGACCAGCACACCTATCTGCGCGTGCCCGCCGAGCACCCGCTGTCCACCGGGGACTGGGTGGGCATGGGCATCTCCCACCCCTGCACGACCTTCGACAAGTGGCCCATCATCCCGGTGACCGCCGACGACGGCGAGACCGTCGTAGACCTCATCCGGACGTTCTTCTGATGGGGACGGTCTACCGCTCGGCCACGGTCGTCGACGGCACCGGCGCGGACGCCTACCGGGCCGACGTACGGATCAGCGGCGGGCGCATCGCCGAGATCGGCCGCATCCCCGGCCCCGGCGTCGACGCCGACGGGCTGGTCCTGGCGCCGGGGTTCATCGACATGCACGCCCACTCCGACCTGCGCCTGCTCACCGACCCCGCCCACGAGGCCAAGACCACCCAGGGCGTCACCACCGAGGTCATCGGCCAGGACGGGCTGTCCTACGCCCCGGTCGACGACGCCACCCTGGCGACCCTGCGCACCCAGCTCGCGGGCTGGAACGGCGACCCGGACGGCTTCGACTGGAGCTGGCGCACGGTCGCGGAGTACCTCGACCGCCTCGACCGGGGCATCGCGGTCAACGCCGCCTACCTGCTCCCCCACGGCACCATCCGGATGCTGGTCATGGGCTCGGACGACCGGCGGCCCACCGGCGCCGAGCTCGACCGCATGCGCCAGGAGGTGGCCAGGGGCATGGCCGAGGGGGCGCTGGGGCTGTCCGCGGGCCTCACCTACGCCCCGGGCATGTACGCCACGACTGACGAGCTGGTCGCGCTGTGCGCGGTGGTGGCCGAGCACGGCGGCTACTTCAGCCCGCACCACCGCAGCTACGGCCGCGGCGCGATCGCCGCCTACGCGGAGATGATCGCGGTGTCGAAGGCGTCGGGCTGCCCGCTGCACCTGGCGCACGCCACCCTCAACTTCCCGGAGAACGCAGGCCGCGCCCCCGAGCTGCTCGCCCTGCTCGACGGCGTGGACCTGACCCTGGACACCTACCCCTACCTGCCCGGGGCCACCACCCTGGCCGCCCTGCTGCCCGGCTGGGCGTCGGCGGGCGGGCCGGAGGCCACGCTCGCGCGGCTGCGGACCCAGCGCGACCGCATCCGCCACGAGATGGAGGTCACCGGCTCCGACGGCTGCCACGGCGTGCCGGTCGACTGGTCGGCCATCGAGATCAGCGGCGTGGCCGACCCGGCCAACCGCCGCCACGTCGGCGTCCGGGTCGGCGCGGCGGCCGACCCGTTCGCCTTCTTCGCCGACCTGCTCATCGCCGACCGGCTCGGCACGTCCTGCCTGATGCACGTCGGCCACGAGGAGAACGTCCGGGCGATCATGCGCCACCCCGGCCACACCGGCGGCAGCGACGGCCTGCTCGTCGGGGACCGCCCGCACCCGCGCGCCTGGGGCACCTTCCCCCGCTACCTCGGCCACTACGTGCGCGAGGAGGGGGTGCTGGGCCTCGTGGAGTGCGTGCACCACCTCACCGGGCGCCCGGCCCGCAGGCTCGGCCTCACCGACCGGGGGACCATCCGGGTCGGCAACGCCGCCGACATCGTCCTGTTCGACCCCGAGACCATCGCCGACCGGGCCACCTTCGAGCAGCCGCGCACACCGGCGGCGGGCGTGGAGCACGTCCTCGTCAACGGCGTGCCGGTGGTCGAGGGCGGCCGTCCTACCGGGGCCCTGCCGGGCCGCAGCATCCGCAAGGGGAGCACGTGACCGTCTACATCGGAGCAATCGAGGGCGACGGCCTGACCGTCGCCGAGGCCGACCCCGCCACCGGCGAGCTCACCATCACCGACACGCTGACCGAGGTCAGCGAGCCGTCGTTCCTCGCGCTGCGCGGCGACCGGCTCTACGCGGTGGTCGAGGCGGCCGAGGGCGCGGTGACCGAGTTGGACATCACCGACCGGGCCAAGCCGACCGTCCAGCGGGTCGTCCCGACCGGACAGGCGGGCCCGACGCACCTGTGCCTGCACGGCAACCACCTGGCCGTGGCCCATTACAGTGACGGCACGGTCACCGTCCACGACCTGTCCACACTGGCCGTGACCGACCGCATCCGCCACGTCGCCGACGAGCCGCACGCGCACCAGGTCGTCTCGCACGGCGATTGGCTGATCGCGGTGGACCTCGGCGCGGACGCGGTGTTCACCCACCGCGTCGACAGCGGACGGATCACCGAGCACGCGCGCTGCGATCTGCCCGCGGGCACCGGCCCCCGCCACATCGCGTTCCACGGTGACCGCGCCTACGTCGTCGGCGAGTACATCCCCGGTGTGACGCGGATGGCTTGGCACGACGGGACGTTCACGATCACCGGGCACAGCCTGGTCACCGCCCCGGGCGCGCCGGAGACGTTCCCGGCCGAGATCATCGCCGCCGACACGCACCTCTACACCAGCAACCGCGGCGAGAACGTGATCGCGCGCCTCGACCACGACGGCACGCTGCGCCAGAGCGCGCCGGTGGGCGGGGACTGGCCGCGGCACTGCGCCGTCGACCCCACCGGGCGGTGGTTGTACGTGGCCAACCAGCGCTCCCACAACGTCACCTGGCTGCCCCGCGACCCGGCCACCGGGCGCCTCGGCGACCCGGTCGGCTCGGTCACCGTGCGTGGCGCCTGCGTGGTCGCGTTCGGCTGAGCGGGGCCGCCTTGTGCCCGGGATGAGGGCGCTCTACCATCCTCACCATTGCCGCCAGTGAAACCCAAGTTGCGTCGCATGCAACAGCGGGGAAGGATCGGAGATGAACCCCTTCGACACCCTGCTCCCCCGCCCGGTGTCGGCCGTGCCGACCGGGGGGACGCACCGGGTAGCCGACCCCGCAGCGCTCACCGATGCCTCCACTGTGGTCATCGACCCGGTGGCGCTGCCACATCCTGGGTCATACCGACTTTCCATCACACCTGAGGGGGTCCAGACCACTGCGGGCGACGCGGCCGGGGCGTTCCACGCCACCCAGTCGCTGCGCCAGTTGCTCGGCCCGGACGCCTTCCGCGCCGCCGACATCCGCACCGGCGGCTGGGAGCTGCCCTGCGGCGAGGTCGTCGACCACCCGCGCTTCGGCTGGCGGGGCGTGCTGCTCGACGTCGCGCGCACGTTCATGCCCAAGGCGGGGGTGCTGCGGTTCATCGACCTGATGGCCGCGCACAAGCTCAACGTCCTGCACCTGCACCTGACCGACGACCAGGGCTGGCGCATCGAGGTCCCGGCCTACCCGCGGCTGACCGAGGTGGGCGCCTGGCGCAAGGGCTCGTGGACCGGCCGCCAGCCCGACGGCGACCTGACCCACGACGGGCGCCCGCACGGCGGCTACTACACCACCGCCGACCTGCGGGAGATCGTCGCCTACGCCAAGGCCCGGCACATCACCGTCGTGCCCGAGGTGGACGTGCCCGGCCACAGCCAGGCCGCCATCGCCGCCTACCCCGAGCTGGGCGCGTCGGGCGCGCCGGTGGACGTCTGGCACGCCTGGGGCGTCAGCGAGCACGTCCTCGCCCCGACCGACCACGTGATCGACTTCTACACCACCGTCCTGGACCACGTCCTGGACATCTTCGACGCCCCGGTGGTCTGCCTCGGCGGCGACGAGGTGCCGACCAAGCAGTGGGAGGAGCACCACGCCGACCGGCTCGCCGAGCTCGGGCTGGACTCCGTCGACGGGCTGCCCGGCTGGTTCCTGCGCACGCTGGGCAGGCACCTGGCCGCGCACGGCCGCCGGACGCTGGGCTGGGACGACGTGATGGACGCGGGCGACCTGCCGCCCGGGGTCATCGTCGCCTCCTGGCGCGGCGAGGCCGCAGGCCGCGCCGCCGCGCTGGCGGGCCACGACGTGGTGATGTGCCCGGAGCAGCACGTCTACCTCGACCACCGCCAGTCCGACCACCCCGACGAGCCGATCCCGGTGGGGTTCGCGCGCACGGTCGCCGACGTCTACGCTTACGACCCCATACCGCAGGACCTGCCCGAGGACGCCCACCACCGCATCCTCGGCGCCCAAGCCCAGATCTGGACCGAGCACCTCGACAGCGCGCGACGGGTGGACTACGCCGCCTTCCCCCGCCTCGCCGCCTTCGCCGAGGTGGTCTGGTCCCCGAAGGACCGCCGCGACCCGGCGGGCTTCGCCGCTCGGCTGGCCGAGCACCACCTGCCCCGGCTCGACGCGCTGGGGGTGGAGTACCGCCCGCCCGCCGGGCCGCTGCCCTGGCAGACCCGCCCGGGCGTGCCGGGCAGGCTGCGCTGAAGGGAGAGGAGCCGCTTTCGCCGCGTCAGCACCGCAGCGGCCCGGCCGTATTCGACCGGGCTGGAAACTCCTCCCCTATTCCGCCGGACGCGGGGAAACCAGCGTCGCGACGAACTTGTAGCGGTCCCCCCGGTAAACGGAGCGGACCCATTCGACGGGTCGATTGTCGGTGTCGAAAGAGTGCCTCGACAGCCGCAGCATCACCGCGCCCACCTCATTTCCCAGCAGGGCGGCGTCCGCCGGGGTGGCCAGGGCGGTCTCGATGGTCTCCTCGGCGTGGCCCAGCTCCACCCCGTAGTGCTCCCACAGCACGCGGTACAGGGAGGTGTCGCCGACGCGGGTCTCCAGGCCGGGGAAGCGGGTCAGCGGGAGCCGGGAGGTCTCGATGGCCATGGGCTCCCCGTCGGCGCTGCGCAGCCGCTTGAGCCGCAGCACGTCGACCCCGACCGGCACCGCCAGCAGCGCGGCCACCTCCGGCTCCGCGGCCTCGATGGCGGCCTCCAGCAGCGACGACGTCGGGTTGAGCCCGTGCGAGCGCATGTCCTCGGTGTAGGAGGACAGCTGCAGCCGCTGGGTCACCTTGCCCGAGCCGACGTAGGTGCCGCTGCCGTGCACCCGGGTCAGCCTGCCCTCGGCCATCAGCTCGGTGAGCGCCTTGCGCACCGTGGTCCGGGAGACGCCGAACGCCTCGGCCAGGGCCCGCTCGCCGGGCAGCGGGCCGCCGGGCCCCGCGGCGGCGACCAGCGCCAGCAGCCGGTCCTTCAGCGCCCAGTGCTTGGGCGTCCGCGCCGATTTCCGGCCGTTTTCCGCGAGGTTGTCCGCCATGAGTGTTCCTTGGTCGCGCGCCGATGGGCAGGGTGGGCCGCTGCGGGGACGAAAGGTCACGGTTCCGCATTTATCTTGACAAGCCCGAGAACTACGGACCACTCTAATCGCAATGGTCTAAACCACTCAAGCCCTTCATCGCGGACGGGCTGCTCGAAAGGAAGTACCTCCAGTGAGAAGTTGGTCGAAGTCGCTGATCGGGGGTGTCGCGGTCGCGCTGGCGGTCGCGGGGTGCGCGGGCTCCGGTGGCGACACCGGGGGCGATAACGCCCAGAGCGGTCCCCGGGAGCTGACCGTGTGGCTGATGAACGGGTCCGCCCCCGAGGCCCTCACCAACGCGCTGCACAAGGAGTTCCAGGACGCCCACCCCGGCGTCACCATCAAGTACGAAGTGCAGCAGTGGAACAACATCCAGGACAAGCTGACCACGGCGCTGGCCAGCAACGACGCCCCGGATGTCATCGAGGTCGGCAACACCCAGTCGCCGAAGTTCGCCGCCGAGGGCGTGCTGCTGGACATCTCGGCCGACGCCGCGAGCTTCAACAAGGACCAGTGGCTCTCCGGCCTTGAGGCCTCGGCGACCTGGGACGGCAAGCAGTACGCCGTGCCGTTCTACGCCGCCAACCGCGTCGTGCTCTACCGCAAGGACATGTTCGAGCAGGCGGGCGTCACCGCCGCCCCGACCAACCGCGCCGAGTGGCTGGCCGCGATCGAGAAGCTGAAGGCCAAGTTCGGTTCGGACAAGGACTTCCAGCCGCTCTACCTGCCCGGCCAGAACTGGTACGCGCTGCTGTCGTTCATCTGGGACGAGGGCGGCGACATCGCCACCCAGGACGGCACCAACTTCAAGGCGGCGCTGGACAGCCCGCAGGCGAAGGCCGGCCTGGAGTTCTACAAGCAGCTGGTCGAGACCTCCGGGACCAAGGCCCCGAAGGACGCCGACGAGCAGACCCCCGAGCAGGCGGGCATCTACGGCGGCGGCAAGGTCGGCATGATCATCGGTCTGCCCTGGGAGGTCGCCACGGCCGCCAAGAGCGACCCGAAGATCACCGAGCTGACCGGCGCGTTCCCGATCCCCGGCAAGGCTGGCCCGGCTCCGGTCTTCCAGGGCGGCTCCAACCTGGCCATCCCGGCCAACAGCAAGGACCAGGACCTCGCCAAGGAGTACATCAAGCTGATCAGCAGCGCGAAGTACCAGGGCGAGTTCGCCAAGGCGGGCATGATCCCGGGCACCTCCTCCGACGTCTCCGCCCTGGAGAGCGCCGGTGAGGTCAGCGCCGCGATGGCCAAGGCGTCGACCAACGGCAAGGGCGTCCCGGCCACCCCGGGCTGGGCGACCATCGAGGCGGGCCAGAACCCGCTGAAGGACATGCTCACCGCGTACCTGACCGGCGCCAAGAGCATCGACCAGGCCACCACCGACGCCAACGGCGTGCTCGACAAGGCGTTCGCCGGGTCATGACCTCGACGACGTCCGCACGGACCGCTCGGCCCGCGGGTTCCCACCCGCGGGCCGGGCGGCCCGGCCCGCGTCGGCCCCGCGGTTTCCTCGGGGTCAGCGAGCGGGCCGTCCCGTACCTGATGCTGGCCCCGGCCCTGGTCTTCCTCCTGGCGCTGCTGGGCTGGCCTGCGCTGCAGGTCATCTTCATCAGCTTCCGCAAGCTGAACCTGGGCGAGCTCGTCCGCGGCGAAGTGGTCTGGACCGGCTTCGACAACTACGTCGAGATCCTCTCCGACCCCGAGTTCTGGGCGATCACCCTGCGCACCGTGGTCTTCACCACCGGCGTGGTGGCGGCCACCGTGCTGCTGGGCCTGGGCCTGGCGGTCCTGATGCGGCACCTGAGCCGCGGCGTGCGGATCGCCCTGCAGGTCAGCCTGGTGCTGGCCTGGGCGACGCCGATCATCGCCACCACGACGGTCTTCCAGTGGATGTTCGACCAGCAGTACGGCATCCTCAACAAGACCCTGGTGCTGCTCGGCTTCGAGGGCTTCGAGGGCTACTCGTGGTTCAGCACCGGGGCCAGCACACTGACCGTCATCGGTCTGCTGGTGTGCTGGCAGGCGGTGCCCTTCGTCGCCTTCACCCTGTACGCGGGGCTGTTGGGCGCGTCCAAGGACCTCTACGAGGCCGCCGCCATCGACGGCGCGACCGGGTGGCAGGCGTTCCGCGCGGTGAGCTGGCCCGCGCTCAAGCCGGTGCTGGCGATCGTGCTGTTCCTGTCGGTGCTGTGGGACTTCAAGGTCTTCACCCAGGTCTGGGCGATCCGCCAGGGCGGCCCGGACGGCCAGAGCACCACGCTGCCGGTCCTGCTCTACCTCAAGGGCATCTCCGGCAGCGGGTTCGGCGTGGCCGCCGCGGTGGCCGTGCTGATGCTGATCGTCCTCCTCCTGGTGACCTGGCGGTACATGCGCCTGCTGGTCCGCTCGCAGGAAACGGAGCTGTAGATGCACAAGACCCGTGGGCAGCGCGTCGGCCTGGCCGTGCTGGGCATCGCGGCCACCGTGTTCTTCTTCTTCCCCACGTACTGGATGATCACGACGGCGCTCAAGACGCCCGCGCAGATCCTCTCCCCCGACTACGACCTGATCCCGCTGTCGATCACCTTCGACAACTTCGCCTCCGCCTTCAGCAAGGACGGCTTCACCTCCTTCCTGACCAACAGCCTGATCGTCACGCTGGGCTCGGTCGCGGTGGCGCTGGTGGCGGGCCTGCTCGCCGCGGTCCCGCTGGCGCGGATGCGCTTCCGCGGCCGCAAGGGCTTCGTGCTGCTGGTGCTCATCGCCCAGCTGGCCCCGCTCGAGGCGCTGTTCGTGCCGCTGTACCTGATCATGCGCGACGCCAACCTGCTGGACAAGCTGCCCTCGCTGCTGCTGGTCTACGTCGCGTTCACCCTGCCGTTCACGGTGTGGACGCTGCGCGGCTTCGTCAAGGGCATCCCGGTGGAGCTGGAGGAAGCGGCGATGGTGGACGGCTGCGGCCGGTGGGGCGTGTTCCGCCGCGTCACGCTGCCGCTGCTGGGCCCCGGCCTGGTGGCCACCTCGGTGTTCAGCTTCGTGACCGCGTGGAACGAGTTCCTGTTCGCGCTGGTGTTCATCCGGGACAAGGGCAACCAGACGCTGCCGGTGTGGCTGTCGTCGTTCCGCACGGCGTTCGGCACCGACTGGGGCGGCATCATGGCCGCGTCGGTCATCTACGCCGTGCCCGCGTTGATCTTCTTCATGTTCGTCCAGCGCAAGCTGGTCTCCGGTGCTACGGCAGGGGCGGTGAAGGGCTGATGGCGGTTCCCTCGGTCTCCGGGTCCGGGGCGGGCGGCTCGCTGCGCGCGCTGGCCGAGGCGGTGCTGCTGCCCGGCTTCGCGGGCACGACCGCGCCGGACTGGGTGCGCGAGCGCGTCGGCGCCGGGCTGGGCGGGGTCGTCCTGTTCGGGCGCAACGTCGTCGACGACGCCCAGGTCGCCGCGCTGACGGCCGCCCTGCGCGCCGAGCGCGCCGACGTGGTGATCGGCATCGACGAGGAGGGCGGCGACGTCACCCGCCTGGACGCGGCCACCGGCAGCGACCTGCCGGGCCCGCTGGCGATGGGCGCGGCCGCCGACCTCGGCCTGACCGCCGAGGTGGGGGCGGCGCTCGGGGCCAGGCTCGCCGCCTGCGGGGTGACGGTGAACCTGGCCCCGTGCGCGGACCTCACGCTGACCAAGGACGACCCGATCATCGGGGTGCGCTCCTTCGGGTCGGACCCCTACGCCGCGGCCGCGCACGTCGGCGCGTTCGTCCGCGGGCACCAGGGCGGCGGGGTCGCCGCCTGCGCCAAGCACTTCCCCGGCCACGGCGCGTGCACATCGGATTCGCATGTGGCGCTGCCGGTCCTGCCCCGCACCCCGGACGAGCTGCGCGCCGCGGAACTGGTCCCGTTCCGCGCCGCGCTGGCCGCCGGGGTGCGGGCAGTGATGACCGGGCACCTCGTGGTGCCCGACTGGGGTGACGACCCGGTCACGCTCAACAGCATCGCCATCAACGAGATCCTGCGGGGCGAGCTCGGCTTCACCGGCGCGGTCATCACCGACGCCCTGGAGATGGGCGCGGTGGCGGGCTCCTTGGGCGACACCGACGGCCTCACCGAGGCCGCCGTGAAGGCGCTGCGCGCGGGCGCCGACGCCCTGTGCATCGGCGGCGAGGTGGCCGATCCGGGCATCGTGGACCGCATCGTCGACCGGATCGTCGCCGCGGTGGCGGAGGGCACGCTGGACGAGCAGCGCCTGGCCGAGGCCGCCGAGCGCACCCGCTCGCTGTCCACACCCGCCGAATCCACATCGCACTCCCCCGCCCCCGACCCGGCCGCCCGGGCCGAGCTGGGCATCACCGTGGCCCGCAAGGCCATCCGCGCGACCGCGCTGCCCGCGCTGCGCGATCCGCTCGTGCTCGACGTCGAGGTCGACCCGAGCATCGCCGCCGGGCCGGTGCCCTGGGGTCTCGGCCCGCACGTGCGCGCCCTGGTCCCGGGGACGACCGCCATGCGGGTCGACGCGGCCGAACCCGCGGCCGCGCTGGCCGCCGCCCGCGACGCCGCGGGCGTCGTCATCACGACCCGGGACGCGCACCGGCACCCGGCAGTGCGCTCCCTGGTGGCCGAATTGGTCCGTACCACGGCGGTCACCGTCCACGTCGAAACCGGCGTCCCCGGCCCCGACCTCGGGGCAGGCGCGCGGATCGACACCTTCGGGGCGTCGCGCCCCAGCCTGCTGGCCGCTGCCGAACTGGTCGCGGAGGCCAGCGGGCGCTGAGTCGGGCTCACCGATGGTTGCTCCATTCGAGTGAGACCAATGGTCTAGACCTTGTCCCCGTCATGTGGTCTGGACCAAAGTCAACTCAACATCCCCACCGATCCTCATCCCTGCGAGGTGACCCACGTGTCCAGAACCCGATGGCATGTGACAGCGGCCCTGGTGGCCGCTGGCACCATCACCCTGGGCCTAGTAGTCGCGGCCCCGGCCAGCGGCGCCGCCGCCCCGACCGCCGTGTTCGAGAAGACCCAGGACTGGGGCTCGGGCTGGCAGGCGAAGTACACGATCCGCAACAACGGCGACACCGCGCTGACGAACTGGCGGATCGAGTTCAACCTCAGCCCCGGCACCATCTCGTCCTCTTGGGACGCGCAGCGCTCGGTGTCGGGCACCAAGTACACCTTCTCGAACCTGTCGTGGAACGGCACCGTCGCCCCGGGCGCCAGCGTGTCGTTCGGGTTCATCGGGTCCGGTTCGGGCACCCCCACGAACTGCACCCTGAACGGCGTCTCGTGCGACGGCACCATCCCGCCGACCACGACCACGACGACCACAACGGACAACACGACCACCACCACCACGACGACGACCACGACGACCACCACCACGACGGACGTCCCGCCGCCGGGTTCCAAGGTCGTCGGCTACTTCGCGGAGTGGGGCGTCTACGGGCGCAACTACCACGTGAAGAACATCCACACGTCGGGGTCGGCCTCGAAGCTGACGCACATCATGTACGCCTTCGGCAACGTGACCGGCGGCCGCTGCGCGATCGGTGACTCCTTCGCCGACTACGAGAAGACCTACGGCGCCGACCAGAGCGTCGACGGCGTGGGCGACACCTGGGACCAGCCGCTGCGCGGCAGCTTCAACCAGCTGCGCAAGCTGAAGAAGATGTACCCGCACATCAAGGTCATCTGGTCCTTCGGCGGCTGGACCTGGTCCGGCGGGTTCGACGACGCGGCGCGCAACGCCACCGCGTTCGCCGACAGCTGCTACCGCCTGGTCGAGGACCCGCGCTGGGCGGACGTGTTCGACGGCATCGACATCGACTGGGAGTACCCGAACGCCTGCGGCCTGGAGTGCGACACCAGCGGCCCCGAGGCGTTCGAGAACCTGATGCGGGCGCTGCGCACCCGCTTCGGCAGCAGCAACCTGGTGACCGCGGCCATCACCGCGGACGCCTCCAACGGCGGCAAGATCGACGCCACCGACTACGCGGGCGCCGCGCAGTACGTCGACTTCTACATGCCGATGACGTACGACTTCTTCGGCGCATGGGCGGCGCAGGGCCCGACGGCCCCGCACTCCCCGCTGCGGGCCTACCCGGGCATCCCGCAGGACGGCTACAACTCCGACGCCGCCATCCAGAAGCTCAAGGCCAAGGGCATCCCGGCGAGCAAGCTGCTGCTCGGCATCGGGTTCTACGGCCGCGGCTGGACCGGCGTCACCCAGTCCGCCCCCGGCGGCACGGCGACGGGCCCCGCGCCCGGCACCTACGAGCAGGGCATCGAGGACTACAAGGTCCTCAAGACGCGCTGCCCGTCCAACGGGACGATCGCTGGCACGGCGTACGCCCACTGCGGCAACCAGTGGTGGAGCTACGACACCCCGGCGACCATCGCGGGCAAGCGCAGCTACAGCGCGCAGCAGGGTCTCGGCGGCATGTTCTTCTGGGAGCTGTCCGGCGACACCACCAACGGTGAGCTGATCACCGCGATGCGCGGTTAGGCTCCGGCCGGGACGGGCCGGATGTGGGCGGCCCGCCAGGTTCTCCTGGCGGGCCGCTCACCCGCATGACGGCTCAGCTGAGCACGCCGAGGAGTTCGCCGATCACCCGGCTGGTCGTGGTGGTCATCGCCCCGGATTCGGCGGCGGCGCGGACGGCTCGGCGGTGCTCGTCCAGGCCCAGGTCGGCGATGGCGTCGGCCACCGCGAAGACCTGGGCGCCCACCAGGCTCGGTCCGCCCGCGGCCAAGAGGCAGGCGGCGTGGGCCCGGACCCCGACGAGGACGAGCTGGTCGCGCCCGGCGGCGTCGAGCACCGCGCGCAGCGCGGCGCCCGGCTCCCCGAGCCCGGCGTCGACCAGCAGCTCATCCGGGCGCGGCGGGTAGACCAGCTGCCCCGCCTGGCGGCCGCGGAGGGTGTAGGCGATCGGCACAGCGGCATCACGGCACGTGTCGCGGAGCTTGCCGACGTTGTGCACCAGCTCGACGGCCGGAGAACGGCTTCCGTCGAAGGAGGCGACGATGCGGTCCTGCATGTCGTGGATCACGAGCACCGCGCGCCTGGCGTCAACGCGCCAGTCCACGGTGTTGCGGGGCAGCTTCGCCGCGGCGGACATGTCGTACGGCTCGACGACGGGGACGGCCATGCTCCCACCTCTAGCATCAACTTAGGTTAGCCTAACTTCCATCGACGGCCTGTCCACGTGGCCGTGGTCACCAGGCCGCCGATCCCGACCCAGAGGAGGGCCCGGGTGGACGACCTCGACCCCCGCCTGCACACCGTCCGGCTGCTACGCACCATCGCGGCCCGACTGGACCTGCTCGACGCCCGGTTCGCCGCGGAGCACGACCTGCACCCGACGGACCTCCGCGCGCTGATCCACCTGCTGGAGGCCCGCCGCACCGGCGTCGCGGCCACCCCGGGCTGGCTGTGCGGGCGGCTGGGCCTCAACTCGGCGTCGGTGACCGCGCTGGTGGACCGCCTGGTCCGCGCGGGCATGGTGACCCGCACCCGCGACGACCACGACCGGCGCCGCGTCCTGCTGTCCGTGCACGCCCGGGCCATCGACCTCGGCGGCATGGCCATCGACTCCACGCACGACGCCCTGAGCGCCCTCGACCGCTGCGACCCGGCCGACCTGATGGCCGCCCGCCGCGTGCTGCACGAGGTGGCCCGCGCGATGTCGGGTGAGCGGGTCGTCGGCGTCGGCGCGCGAAATGCGGTTGTCCGGTCTGGACAATCAGAGGCGTGGACACCACAACCTCCCATCCAGCGGTCGAGCTGACGCCGCTGGGCGCCCTCGCCGACCAGGCGGTCGCCGCCGCCTCGGCCGGGGCGGCCCCGGCCGAGGTGATGCCCGGCCGCCACCAGGACTGGACGCCGCAGGCCCGCGCGGACTACCGCGCGTTCCTCGACGCCCAGCTCGCCGACCCGACCACCACGTCGTTCGCCGTCTGCGCGGCCGATGCAGTGGTCGGTGTCATCCGCCTGCGCGCCATCGACGCGGACACCGCCGAGACCGGGCTGTGGCTCAGCCGGGACGCGCGCGGGCGGGGCATCGGCAAGGCCGCCGTCAGCGCGCTCCTGGCCGTCGCCCGCCGCCGCGGCTTGCGCGCCCTCGTCGCCGACACGACCCCGGAGAACGCCGCCGCCCTCGGCGTCCTGCGGGCGTGCGGCGCCGCGGTCCACCCGGAGGGGAGCAAGGTCCAGGCCGAGCTGGCGGTGCCGCTGGGCGTCATCGAGGGGGTCGTCTTCGAGTACGCCCCGGACGCGCCGGTCCTGGCCCATCCCGACGACGTTCTCCACGTGATCGGCTCGCTGTACGGGGTCGAGGTGGAGTGGGTGGCGCTGCCGGTGTCCCGGCTGGCCCCGGAGTTCTTCGACCTGAGCACCCGGCTGGCCGGGGAGATGCTGCAGAAGCTGGTGAACTACCAGCTGAAGGTGGCCGTCGTCGGCGACATCGCCGAGCACGTGGCCCGCAGCTCCGCCCTGGCCGACTTCGTCCGGGAGAGCAACCGCGGCAGGCACGTGTGGTTCGTCGCCGACCTGGCCGAGCTGGCGGCGCGGCTGCCCTAGGAATGCCAGAAGGCCCGTTCTCGTAGCGGTCCGAGTGACTCGGAGCCGTTGCGAGAACGGGCCTTCTGGTTATGAAGTCCGGCGGTGTCCTACTCTCCCACACCCTCACGAGTGCAGTACCATCGGCGCTGATGGGCTTAGCTTCCGGGTTCGGAATGGGACCGGGCGTTTCCCCACCGCTAAAACCACCGAAACACTATGAAACAGTAACCTCAACCCAACCCGATCCCCGCGTGGGGGGTGGGGTTGGGGTGGTTGGTGTCTCAGACACCACACAGTGGATGCGTAGCATGTTTGTGGCAAGCCCTCGGCCTATTAGTACCGGTCAACTCCACACCTTACAGTGCTTCCATCTCCGGCCTATCAACCCAGTCGTCTACTGGGGACCTTAACCCTCACAGGGGTGGGAGACCTCATCTTGGAACAGGCTTCCCGCTTAGATGCCTTCAGCGGTTATCCCTTCCGAACGTAGCCAACCAGCCATGCCCCTGGCAGGACAACTGGCACACCAGAGGTTCGTCCGTCCCGGTCCTCTCGTACTAGGGACAGCCTTCCTCAAGTCTCCAACGCGCGCGGCGGATAGGGACCGAACTGTCTCACGACGTTCTAAACCCAGCT